>JAMOQK010000020.1 GCA_027064045.1 Sulfurimonas sp.
TCTCTTGTTAAAAGTTTTGTAACTCTTAACATCTCCTCTTTATCTATCATAAGAAGTCTATCGTAGTGTTCTCTCTCAAGATAATCTCTTTCTTCTTTTTCAAGTTCTAAAGCTCTTGGATCTTTGTCATAACCTTTTTTAGTAAAGATTTTAACATCAACTACAACACCCTCCATACTTGGCGCACAATAAAGTGATTTGTTAGCAACATGTCCAGCTTTTTCACCAAAAATTGCTCTTAAAAGTCTCTCTTCAGGAGTTGGTTTAACTTCACCTTTAGGGCTTACTTTACCAACTAAAATCATACCACCACTTACATGTGTACCAATCTTAACAATACCACTCTCATCAAGATGTGCTAATTCATCATCTCTAACATTTGGTATATCACGAGTTATCTCTTCAACACCATGTTTTAACTCTCTTGCCTCAACCTCTTTTTCATAAATATGAACAGAAGTAAAAGCATCTTTACGAATTAATCTCTCAGAAATTACAATCGCATCCTCAAAGTTAAAACCATTCCAAGGCATAAACGCAACCATTGCATTAACACCAAGTGCCAATTCACCCTGATCCATATTTGGACCATCTGCAATTATTTGATTTTTTGCAACTTTTTCACCAACTGTAACTATTGGTTTTTGAGCAAAAGATGTATTTTGATTGGTACGAAGATTTTTTTGTAAAGGATAGTAATCTATATATATCTCACCATCTTCTTCACCCATAACATAGATATGTTTTGCATCAACTTTTTCAATAGTACCAGCTCTTTTAGCTTTTACACACTCCCAACTATCACGAGCCACAAGTTTTTCAACACCTGTTCCAACCATTGGAGCATTTGGTTTTAAAAGTGGCACAGCCTGTCGTTGCATATTTGAACCCATAAGCGCACGGTTGGCATCATTATGCTCCAAAAATGGGATTAACGAAGCTGCAACACCAACAACCATATGAGAAGAAAGGTCTGCATATTCACAATCTGTTGGTGGACGCATCAAAATCTCACCATCTTGTCTAACAGAGATGATACTCTCTACAAATTGATTATCAGAATTTACTTTATTTGAAGCAGCTGCAATCATAACACCCTCTTCTTGAGTAGCAGTCAGATAAACAACTTCATCAGTAATTTTCCCATCTTTCATCACTTTATATGGAGCTTCAATAAATCCATGCTCATTTACTTTAGAGTAAGTTGCAAGAGTATTGATAAGCCCAATATTTTGACCCTCAGGAGTTTCAATAGGACAGATACGACCATAGTGAGTTGGATGAACATCACGCACTTCAAATCCAGCTCTCTCTTTTACTAAACCACCCTCACCAAGAGCTGATAAACGACGCTTATGCGTAACTTCTGATAATGGGTTTGTCTGATCCATAAACTGAGAAAGTTGCCCACCAGAAAAAAACTCCATAATTGTTGAAGTTATCATTTTTGAGTTGATTAAATCATGTGGCATAAGTTCTGCCATAGGACCACTCATAGTAGATAATTTATCACGGATTGCTTTTTGCATCTTAATAAGACCGTTATGTAACTCATTACCTAAAAGCTCACCAATACTTCTAATACGACGATTTCCCAAGTGATCTCTATCATCAATATGCCCTTGACCATTTTTAACTTTAATCACATATTTAACAGAGTTAATAATATCTTCATGTGTTAAAACAGTTATATATTCAGGAATATTTAAATCAAGTTTATGATTCATTTTCATACGACCGACACGAGTTAAATCATATCTCTCTGGATCAAAGAAAAGTTGATTTACAAAAACTTTTGCAGCTTCTTTTGTAACTGGCTCACCTGGTCTCATAACTTTATAGATACGAATTGCAGATAAATCATTTTCGTCTTCTATCTCTTCTGTTTGTTTTAAAAGTTTTAGTGAATCTGCATCAGCATTAAAAGCATTGATAATTGAACTATCTACACCCTCAGCCAAATCATTTGCAATTTTAAAACTCTCCACTCCAATTTCAGCCATCTTTTTAAGTTTTACTTCATCAATATGAGTCATTGTATCAAAAAGAATTTCACCAGTTTCAGGATCAATAATAGGCTCTGCCAAATATCTATCAAGCAATACTTCTAACGGATATTCAACATCACTTAATCCAGCATCAATAAATTTTTGTGCTTTTTTCGCTGAAAGTCTTTTACCAGTTGCTACTAGCACTTCACCATTCATATCAACTAAGTCGTAGCTAAGTCTTGAAGAGTAATCTGATGGATTAAACTTCATAGAAAATCTATTATCAGAAAGATTTATAGTTTGAATAGGATAAAATAGTTTTAAAATATCTTGCTTAGAATAACCAAGCGCTCTAAACATAATAGTTACTGGAACTTTACGGCGTTTGTTAATTCTCATATATAAAATATCTTTTGGATCATACTCAAAATATAACCACGAACCACGGTCTGGAATAATCTGACCAGTATAGATAAGCTTAGTATCTGCTGTTGTTGATTCTTCCTCTTTAAAAATTACACCAGGTGATCTGTGAAGTTGGTTTACAACAACTCTTTCAACACCATTAATTATAAAAGAAGTTCTTTCAGTCATCAAAGGTATATCACGAACAAAAATAGATTGCTCTTTTATATCTTTGACACCAAGTTTTTCTTTAGTATTTTCATCTCTGTCCCATAAGACAAGACGAGTTTTCATTCTAAGAGATACTGCGTAAGTAAGACCACGCTCCATGCACTCCCTAACTGTATATTTAGGTTTTCCAACCTCGCTACCAATATATTCAATAGTTAATCTATTTTGAACATCATGTATTGGAAAAACAGATTGAAATACATTTTCAATACCACTTGCAGTTCTATCTTTAGCATTAAGCATAAGAAAGTTATCATAAGAACTTTGTTGTAGTTGCAGTAGATTTGGTACTTCTATCTGTTGAGGAGTTTTAGAGAAGTCTACACGAAGACGATTTCCAGAGTATAAAGTGTTTAACATAGGCTACCTCGGTAAGTAATTAGTATCATATTCAAGCGTCCCTGAATAGATTTTGTAAGGCTCTTAAACAGAGCTTGATTTAACAGTGCTTATAAACGACATAAGGGCACTTTTAAGAGGAGATAAAATTCTCATCTTAAAAGCGCCCAAAAAGGAGGGGTAACCCCCTCACAAATTGTTAAGTTTAAACTACTTAACTTCTACAGTTGCACCTGCTTCTTCTAGTGCAGTTTTAGCTTCTTCAGCAACATCTTTATCTACACCCTCTTTGATTGTAGATGGTAATGCTTCACATGCTTCTTTAGCTTCTTTAAGTCCTAAACCAGTTAATGCACGAACTGCTTTAATTACAGCAATTTTCTTAGCACCAGCACTAGTTAATACAACATTAAATTCAGTTTGTTCAGCAGCAGCTTCGCCACCAGCAACAGCACCAGCAACAGCAACAGGTTGTGCAGAAACACCAAATTTTTCTTCAAATTCTTTTACTAATTCAGAAAGTTCTAATACCGAAAGTCCTGAGATAAATTCTAATACATCTTCTTTAGTTACAGCCATATTATTTTCCTTTAATTTTTTTAAAATTTAAGAAAACCTCTACATTTTTGTACAATAATGGAAGTAATTCCATCATCTACGCTAACGCTAAGTTTCCTTTGGCAGGAAGCCCATCGCACCAGTGCGATTCTTCCTATGGTTTTTGTGATATTATCACATTTACAAGAAAGCCTAAGCTTCCTCTTCTTCTTTTTTCTTTCTTAAAGCATCGATTCCAACTGCCATATTAGTAATTGGAGCCATCCAAGTAGCAGCAAGCATACCAAGAAGTTCATCACGACCTGGAAGTTTAGCAAATGCTTCAATCTTAGCTATGTCTGCAACTTCTTTATCTAAGTAACCAGCTTTAATAACAAATTTCTCATTATCTTCTGCAAAATCAGCAGCAATTTTAGCAGCATTTATAACATCATCAGACCAAATAAAAATATTTGTATCTTTAATATCAACACCACTCATACCAGCATTATTTAATGCGATAGTTGCTAAAGTATTTTTTACAACCTGAACACTTGTGTCTTTTGCACGAGCAGCTTTTCTAAGTATCTCTAGTTGACCAACATTTAAACCTTTGTAGTCACAGATAACAACTGCTGTCGTATTAGCAAATGAAGTAGTTAATTGCTCAATTACTTCAGCTTTTTTTGACTTTAACATATAAATCTCCTTTCTAGACATAACTTCAAGAGGGGCGAGAAAGGCTCGATTAAGCTAACTACCAACACGGTAGATACCCCCAACTATCTTTAGTCCAAGTATTTCAGATTTTCAAAACTTGAAAATCTTTACTGTAACATACAACTTATTTTACAATAAAAATTTTCATGACACCAAAAAAAGGTGTCAAAAAAACTATTTAATATCTGCTAAAGCAATTACATCCAATTTTACAGCTGGACTCATTGTTAAACTAAGAGCAGCATTTTTAATATAACGACCCTTTGCACTTGCTGGTTTTTGTTTATTGATAGCAATAACAAAAGATGTTAAATTCTCTGCAATTTTATCAGCATCAAAACTTGCTTTACCGATACCTGCATGGATATTACCTTTTTTATCAACTCTAAATGCAACCTGACCACCTTTAACATTTTTAACAGCAGTAGCAACATCTGGAGTAACAGTACCAGTTTTAGGATTAGGCATAAGACCTTTTGGTCCTAAAATACGACCTATTTGACCAACAAGTCCCATACAATCAGGAGCAGCAACAACAACATCAAAGTTGAAAATTCCCTCTTTTATTTGGGCAACTAAATCATCAGTTCCAACTATATCAGCACCAGCAGCTTTTGCTTCATCAGCTTTAGCACCTTTAGCAAAAACAGCAACACGAACAGTTTTACCAGTTCCGTGTGGAAGAACAATCGCACCACGAACCATTTGATCTGCATGTCTTGGATCTACATTTAAGTTCATTGCAATCTCAACAGTTTCGTCAAACTTTGCACTTTTTAAATCTTTTACAGTAGAAGCAGCTTCTGCAACACCGTATGATTTTGTATTATCAATTTTTTCTAATAATTGTTTATATCTTTTACTCATATCAAACTCTCCTATAAATTCTGCCACATAGTTTTAAATCATTGTGGTCGATGATTTGTTTAGACCTTAATCTACTATTTCGATACCCATTGAACGAGCAGAACCAGCTAAAGTATTAGCAGCCATCTCTTTGTCATCAGTATTTAAATCTTCAATTTTAGCTTCAACAACTTCCATCAATTGAGCTTTAGTGATTTTTCCAACTTTGTTTTTAAGTGGATTATCAGTACCTTTTTTAAGTCCAGCTGCTTTCATAAGAAGTGCAGATGCAGGTGGTTGTTTAGTGATAAAACTAAAACTTCTATCTGTATAAACAGTAATAACAACAGGAATTTTGAATCCCATTTTATCTTTTGTTTTTTCATTAAATGCTTTAGTAAATTCCATGATATTAACACCACGCTGTCCTAATGCTGGTCCTACTGGTGGTGCTGGATTTGCTTTACCAGCTTCAATTTGTAGCTTAATATAGTCCATAACTTTCTTTGCCATGTTTGCTTCCTTGTTTTAAATTTAAATTATTTTTTCGACTTGTGTATATGAAATATCTACAGGAGTAGCTCTTCCAAAAATCGAAACATTTAGTTTTAGAGTGCCATGCTCTAAATCATACTCATCAACCGTTGCAGTAAAGTTTGCAAACGGTCCATCTATAATACGAACTGTCTCACCATTATCAAAAAATACTTTTGGTTTTGGTGCTGCACGGTTATTTACACGATCCAAAATAACATTAATATCATGTTCGCTCAATGGTGTAGGAGTATTTGCCTCACCAATAAAGCCAGATACTTTTGGTATAGATTGAATCATATGTTGAATCTCAGTATTTAGGTCAATTTTTGCAAAAACATATCCACTATAAAGAGATCTTTCAGTAACTTTTTTCTTACCATCTTTTACTTCAATAACATCTTCAGTTGGAACAATCACCTCAGTGATTGACTCTTGAAGACCAAGCTCTTCTATCATGTTAAAGATAGCATCTCTTACAGCTCTATCACTACCGTATGTTTGAATCGAATACCATTGATGTGCCATAAAAACCCCTTAACCTAAAACAGCTGACATAAAAGATGACATAACAAGGTCAACTAAAGCTAAAAAAGCAGCTATTACACTGACTACTATAACAACAGAGATATAAGCTTGTTTAACCTGACCTTTTGTAGGAAAGATCACCTTAGCTAACTCTAGTTTTGCATTACGAATATGTTTACTTAAATCCATTGACTCTTTCCATTATATTTAAACTGTCATTTATTATTAGTAGAACTCTTAAGATCTACTAATAATAAATGTGTGGCAGGCGTGGAGGGACTCGAACCCCCAACACCCGGATTTGGAATCCGGTGCTCTACCATTGGAGCTACACGCCTAAGTTTAGAGCCTTAAAAAAGACTCTAAAACAGTATTACAGTTTCATCTCTTTATGAACAGTATGTTCACGACAAAATTTACAATATTTTCTTACTGAAAATTTTTCAGTATGAGTTTTTTTATTTTTTGTTGTGTGATAATTACGACGAGTACATTTCTCACAACCTAAGTGAATTGCTTCTCTCATTTATTTAACCTTACATTAAAAGATTGTTGAAAATTCGCAGATGCGAATTATTCAACAATTGAAGCTACAACACCAGCACCAACAGTTCTACCACCTTCACGGATAGCGAACTTAGTACCTTCTTCCATAGCAATTGGGTGAATTAACTCAGCAGTAATACTTACATTATCACCTGGCATAACCATCTCAGTACCTTCTGGTAAAGTGATTGCACCTGTTACATCTGTTGTACGAACATAGAATTGTGGACGGTAACCATTAAAGAATGGAGTATGACGACCACCCTCATCTTTACTTAGTACATAAATCTCAGCTGTAAATTTAGTATGTGGAGTGATTGAACCTGGCTTACAAAGAACTTGACCACGCTCAACATCATCTTTACCAATACCACGGATTAGGATACCACAGTTATCACCTGCTTCACCTTGTTCCATCTCTTTACGGAACATTTCAACACCAGTTACAGTAGTTTTCTGAGTATCTTTGATACCTACGATTTCTACTTCTTCACCAACTTTGATAGTACCACGCTCAATTCTACCAGTAACAACTGTACCACGACCAGAGATTGAGAATACATCTTCAACTGGCATCAAGAACTCTTTATCAGTTTCACGAGTAGGCTCAGGAATATAAGCATCTACTTCAGCCATAAGTTTGATAATTTTATCTGACCACTCACCAAGCGTACCAGTTTTTGCTTCTTCAAGAGCTTTAAGAGCTGAACCAGCTACGATTGGAGTATCATCACCTGGGAATTCATACATATCAAGTAGTTCACGAATTTCCATCTCTACTAGTTCCATTAACTCTTCATCATCAACCATATCTTCTTTGTTCATGAAAACAACGATATATGGAACACCAACTTGTTTAGAAAGAAGAATATGCTCACGAGTTTGTGGCATTGGACCATCCGCTGCAGAAACAACTAGAATAGCACCATCCATTTGTGCAGCACCAGTAATCATATTTTTAACATAATCCGCGTGACCTGGACAGTCAACATGTGCATAGTGACGCTTATCAGTTTCGTACTCAACATGTGAAGTAGCGATTGTGATACCACGCTCTCTTTCTTCTGGAGCATTATCAATTTGATCATAGTCCATAAGTTCTGCACCATTTGTTACTGCTAATACTGCAGTAATTGCTGCTGTTAATGTTGTTTTACCATGATCAACGTGACCAATAGTACCAATGTTTACATGCGGTTTATTACGCTCAAACTTTTCTTTTGCCATAGTGTCCTCCGACTTAAATTGTGAATTAGAAATGGGATTATACCCAAAAATTATTCAATTATTGCTTAATTTAAACATAAGTTAAGAATTTTCTACTTATGTCATGGAGCTCACGAGCGGATTTGAACCGCCGGCCTCTTCCTTACCAAGGAAGTGCTCTACCCCTGAGCCACGAGAGCGCGTAAGCAATAATTGCATAATTTTTATAAATATTAGTTTTTTTGATTAGATTTAAAGCTATATAGGCATCTGTTTTATAGATACTATAATATGAAGTTAATTTAGTTGAAATTGTACTTCAGCTTCCAGAAGTTTTTCAATGGAGCGGGTGAAGGGATTCGAACCCTCGACAGCCTGCTTGGAAGGCAGGAACTCTAGCCACTGAGTTACACCCGCATGTCATTGGTGGTGGTGGGAAGAGGAGTCGAACCTCTGAACCCATAGGGAGCAGATTTACAGTCTGCCGTCGTTGGCCACTTGACTATCCCACCACTTAATACATTTTAAAATGTCTTTTCTGGTCTAACACTGTTTCTAATATTCTCAAGTTCAATGGTGCCGACACGAGGATTTGAACCCCGGGCCTGCTGATTACAAATCAGCTGCTCTAGCCAACTGAGCTATGTCGGCATCGAAATTGAGCCAGAATTATAGTGCAAAATATTTTTAATGTCAAGTATTTTTAGCTAAAATTTTACAATATCACCATCTTTTAGTATTTTTGGTTCCCAATCACCCTGCACAAGCTTAATATCCTCAACTATTTTAGATAAAAACAATGGTTTTGTATGATTTATATAAAGAGCCAAATCATCCCTTTTTATATTTTTAATACTTTCAAAAAGTAATTTTGGTGTTAGATGTTTACTCTCTTTTGCTAATTCCTGCATCTCTGATGGAAAAGAACACTCTATAATCATTGCAGTAATATCTAATCTTTTATTTAATATCTCAACAACATTATCAAGAGAATAAGTATCAGCAGTTATTAAGATACTATTGTCTTTTTTCTTAAAAATATATCCACAACTAGGTATAGTATGGTCTGTTTTAAAAGCCTCTATATATTCATCATCCCCTATCTCATACTCAACACCTAATTTCAACTCTGTGTATTTCATACTCATCTCTTTTGAATCGCTCATAGCAATTTTAGAGAAATCGGGCCAAATATTATTATTAAAAAAATGTTTCTTTAATGCTTCAATAGTTTGAGGAAGACCTATAATGTTAAGTGATTTTGTTCTATCTGAAAAATAATTATCTAATATATATGCTATATCACTTATATGGTCAAGATGAGAGTGTGTTAGCCAGATATTTTCTATCTTAGCTGATTCTTCTCCTAAAGTATTTAGTAAATTACCTGCATCTAGGACATTTTTCTTATTTAAATAAAAAGAACTTGTACCAAAACCTTTTAATCTTGTTCCGTATGCTCCTAATACTTTGACCTCAGCCCTTGTATCTATCTCAACCTCTTTTTCTACAAACTTATCTACAAACTTATCTCTAACACTTAACATCTCATCTAAATTTTCAAAAAATAAATCTACTAAATGAGGATCAAAATGTTTCCCTTTTTCATTATGAAAAAGTTTAAAAATCTTCTCATCTTCCCATGCTTTTTTATATACTCTATCACTTCCAAGAGCATCAAATACATCTGCCACAGCTGTAATACGCCCATATATATGTATCTCTTCACCTTTTAGTTTTTGTGGATAACCTGAACCATCCCATTTTTCATGATGTTGATGCGCAACAATCGCAGCTGCTTTTAAAAGTGGTCTTTGAGAATTTTTAATCATCTCAAACCCAAGCTGAGCATGTGAGTTCATAATAGCTCTTTCTTGAGCATTAAACCGACCTGGTTTTTTCAAAATAGCATCAGGTATAGCGATTTTTCCAATATCATGCATAGGAGATGCTTCTTTTAACAAATCTGCTTCCTCCTCATCCATCCCATATGCCAAAGCTAAAATCTTAGAATACTCAGCCACTCTTTTTACATGATTGGCAGTCTCTTTGCTTCTACTTTCTCCAATAGCTCCCATAGTAAAAACAACTTCTTTTTGAGTCTCTTCAATCTCGTTTGTTAACTGAACAGACACAAGAGTTTCCGCTGCATATGTACTAGCCAACATAAGGCGTTGCATATCTCTTTCATCAAATGCCAGATCTTCCCCTTTATGATTTATAGCTTGAAATGCACCTATAATCTCATTGTCATAATCAAACATAGGGATAACTATCATACTTTTTGTGATATAACCTGTTTTTTTATCTACTTCAGGATTAAATCTCTTATCTTTATAAACATCATCTATCTTAATCTTTTCTTCATTGACAATAGCACTACCAACAATTCCTGAACCCATGGGCAATTCTATAGGATCCATCCCATGTGCAACCTTTGTCCAGATTTTAGTTTTATCTTCATTTACAACCCAAACAGTACATCTATCAGCCGAAGTTAATGCTCTTCCCATATTTGCTAAAACCATCAAAACATCATCATATTTTCTTAGTGAAGAAACCTCCGTTAGATATATAAACACAAGTTCCAAGATCTCATTGGCACCTAATGATTTAACATGTTTCATAAAAAATCCTTATCTAATCTTATCATTTAGTTGTCATCCTATTTACACCCCAAGTATGACCATCTTCTATATGAGATAAAAAATATTTTGATGGACTATCATCATAATCTTTAAGTATTCTACTAAAAAGCTCTTGTGCTTTAGATAAATCACCATCTATATAAACTTGTAAAGCTTCATCATATAACTCTTTAATATCACACGACCTTTTGCCATGTGGCATAAGTTGATAAAGCAATACAGCTTCATCTTTACCTTTTACTTTTACTGGCTCAATTTTTCTATAAATGAAATTTTCTGCCAATTTACTAACGGTAAACTCTGTAATCAAAATATCTACACCGTAATTTTTGGTTAAACCCTCAACTCTTGAAGCAAGGTTTACACCATCTCCTATAACCGTATAGTTAAATCTTGTATCACTTCCCATATTTCCAACAACCACATTTGCTGTGTTTATACCTATGCCTATGCGTATGTGATTTATACCCTCAGCTTCTAACTCTTTATTTAATATCTCCAATTTTTCTATCATTTCCAATGCTGCATGGCATGTGGCATCGGCATGGTTTTTTACATCAACAGGAGCATTAAAAAATGCCATCACTGCATCCCCAATATACTTATCAAGCATCCCACCATGGTTTAAAACTGCATTTGTCATAGGCGTAAAATAGCGATTTAAAAGATTAATCAAACTAACAGGATCCATAGATTCAGATATAGTTGTAAAACCACGAATATCACTAAAAAGTATAGTAAGTTCTTTTTTTTCACCTCCAAGAGATAGACTCTTTGGATTTTGCACTAACTGATCTAACAAATCAGCTGAAAGATAACTAGAAAAAGCATTTCTCATAAAACGACCACTTTTTTCCTGTAAATTAAAAGCAACAGCCTCAACTGCTGCTGCACTTAAAATCAAGGAAATCAAAGGGTAAAAAAGGTCGATATAAATCATATTAGATACAAATAAATATCTAACTATCCCATATGCTATTAGGTATATTAAAATATTTAACACAGCTCTATGTAAAATCTCTTTAAAGAGCAAAATCAATATAAATGGAACAAAAACCATTAAAACAATCAAGAAAGAACCTATATATGGAGGCTCAACAATCAGATGAGAATCTAAAAAATTTGATAAAAATGTATAATGAAGCAATGGTCCTGGAATGTGACCGATAGGAGTGCTGACAACATCCCCCGCACCAACTTCAGTAATACCCAAAATAACAATCTTACCTTTAAAATAAGCTGGATCTATTTTATGTTGAGCAACATCTAGAAAAGATATAATTTTATATTGTTCTAGTTTATAAAAATTAAGTCTTACAAAACCTTTATCGTCTAAAGCTATTTTACGATTTTTAATCTCCACATGCCTATCATCAACTCTTTTTACATCGCTATCAAACTTCAATCTTAAACCTTGAACAGCCAAAGATGGATATAAAATATTTTGAAAATAAAAAGCAATAGGATATGAACGCAAAAGACTATCACTTTCACTGAGTGTTGAAAAACTACCAGAGAGTGTACACGCTTCTAAAATAGGTGCAATATTCATCTCGGCATGTGGAGCTGAAATGAATTGTGGTTTTTTATATTGTGCTATTTGTGACTGCAATAAATCTAGGGAGGAATCACTTAAAATATCTAACTCTTGGGGGCTAATGGTCTGTGTTGATTTATCTCTTAAAAAAAAACCACATACACTGTTTTTTAAAGAAGATATGGAATCAGCCAAAACCTCATCCTCTTTTTTAGTTGTAGGTTCTGAAAAAATCATATCCATCAAAACTACATCAGCTTCCCTTAGTCTGTCTATACCTTTAGCTAAAATATCTCTGTGCCAAGGCCATCTTCCATACACATTAACACTTGGCTCATCAACTGCTACAAAAACTATGTCTTTATCTATCTTTTTATGTTGCAAATCAAAATTCACATCATTAAAACGGAGTGAAAAACTCTCTAATGGCTCTACTTTATAAGAGTATAAAAGCATCGTTATTAACAATATTGGTACAAGTACTGCTAAATAAAAAAGTTTTTCTTTCATTATATTACTTCATTGAATCCATCAAATCTTGAAAATGTTTAAACTCTTCTATCTGAGTTTTTGCCCAATCTTTTTCAATCGCTTTATTACCCTCAAACAAAACAGTTTTTTTCTGATGTAAATCAAACTCTTTTGTTTTCTCAACAAACCCTGGTTTTTGAACTTGTTGATACTCTTCATACGCAGCTTGTTGCTGTGCCATAAAATCTTCAAACTCTTTTTCAATCTCTTTTCTATATAACTCAAATTTTTCTTTTATACTTGTTATCCCAATCACTCCCTCTTTTAACGATACAAAAGAATCATCTTTAGAAGCATTAATAATAAAAGTTGTCCCTTTTATCCCAATAATCGCAAAAGGTGTTTTGACTTTTAAAGAGTTTTTAGCATCTCTTGAAGTTATTTTATAGTATATCTTTCCACTGTTTTGTTGAGCATCATAACTAGAAGCAAAAAGGATACTCGAACTCTCGTCCAAAACAACGATGGAATTATCTTTTAATTTTATTTTAGCAAAAGCATTTTTAGATGTGATGATTAAATCACCAGCTTTAACCTCAAAACCAGCTTTAACCCTACTTTTTTTAATAGAATTTTCACTCTTTACTTTTACACTCCCCTTTAAAGACTCAACACTCCCAATAACATTACTAGCCATAACAACACTAAACAAAGCACCCAAAATCATCAACATAAATGCACGCATAATAAACTCCATTTGTAAATCTACTTTCATTATATCATTAATATTGATACAATTTGATAAAAAATTAAGAGAGTGGAGCTTTACAATGTTAAAAATACTATTTTCACCATCAGAGGGCAAAAACATTGGTGGAGAAGAAGATGCAAAAGAATTACTTGGCTCCAATAAAGCTAGAATAGAGATACTAAGTGAATACAACAACATCATAAAAAGTGCCGATGAAGATGAAATTAAAAAGCTTTTTGGATTTAAAAAGTTTAGTGATTGTACTCCATATATAAATGACATTTTCAACTCACCACTTATGTGTGCGATAGAAAGATATCAAGGGGTTGCTTATGATTATCTTGAATTTAATTCACTCCACAATGAAGCAAAAGAGTATCTAAAAAACAATACTATTATATTTTCTAACCTTTTTGGAGCAATTTTAGGTGGAGATACCATACCAAACTACAAAGTTAAACAGGGTAATGAGATTGGAAAAATCATTCCTGATAAATTTTATAGAGACAGATTTAGTTACCAACTAGATTTATATCTAAACAATGATGAGATTTTAGACCTTCGTGCTGGGTACTATGATAAATTTTATAAACCAAACAAACCATACACAACTCTTAAATTTTTAAAAAATGGCAAGGTTGTCAGCCATTGGGCTAAGGTTTATCGTGGTATAGTTTTAAGAGAAGTTGCAAAAGCAGATATAAAAAGTATGTATGAGTTTATGAAGTTAGAGATAGAAGGCTTAATAGTCCAAGAGATAAAAAAGATAAAAAATAAAACTGAGATAGTTTACAGGATAGAGATTTGAAAGATTCACAAGAATACAAAGACAAAAAAGCATTTTTTGAAAAAGTTATCACGCTTTATGGGCGAAATGTTGTTATAGAAATTTTACAAGATGATAGCATAGAGATATACAAACTCCACATGGCAGAGTCAAATAAAACAGACGGAGCAATCAAAAAGATACTCTCCCTTGCCAAAGCTCGGCATGTGGAAATAACCTACCATGATAAAAATACCCTATCTCGCATAAGTAAAAATGCCAAACAAGACCAAGGTGTGGCATGTGACATTATAAGCAAAAGCTATCAAAATGCCACAGAGATAAAAAACCTAACAGAGTTTAGACTTATCGCCCTTGATGGGATACACAACCCTCAAAATCTTGGTATGATTATAAGAAGCTGTGCTGCTGGAAATATAGATGGTATCATCCTGCCAAAGAAAAATTCTGCAAAAATATCACCACTCGTTATAAAAGCAAGTGCAGGAACACTTTTTAAACTCCCCATATATTTTTGTAACTCTTTAAATGATATTTTAAAAAGTTTAAACAACACAAAGATATACGCCCTATCTTCACATGCCAAAGAGAGTATATACGACATAAGCCCACATGCCAAAAGTATTTTTGTGCTTGGAAATGAAAGCGAAGGGGTGAGCGATGAAGTTGAAAAACTTTGTAACGACGAAGTAAAAATACCAATGCAAAGAGGAGTTGAGTCTTTAAATGTTGCTGTAACTGCTTCACTTATCGCTTTTATGAAGTCATAATTTCATAAGGTCTCTTTATCTCCCTTATCACCTCATCTACACTCATATGGCGAGATTTTCTCAAAAACTCTTTGCCATCTAAAAAAACCAAAACGGTGGGGATAGCAAATACACTAAAATGGGCTGACACATCTTGGCATGTGGAAACATCTACGCTTAGTATTTTAAAATCTTTGAAGTTTTTTTCTATCGCTTCTAGGAGTTTGGGTTTTAATGCATGACACACATTACAAGTTGGTGCTGAAAAATACACCATCACAGCCAAATTTTCTTTTATAATTTTTTGTATATCTTTTATTGTTTGCATGAAAAATTATATTATAATTCTGCTATGAGTTCAATTATTTTTAGTATTTTAAGCATATATGTTTTTATCGTTATCGGCTTCATTGCCAAAATGAGTTTTAAAGAGCAGATAAACGATAGAACTATAACACTTATAAATGTTTATTTTTTACAAGTTTTTTTAACATTTTGGGGACTATTAATTCGCCCTGTAGATATGTCACTCATCTATGCTCCGAGCGCTTATTTTTTAGTGGTAATTATAGCTATGGCTATATCATCATTTTTTGCATTTAAGCTTTTTAAAGATAAAAAAGAACACTCTATTGCTATGGTTGCCGCAATGATAGGAAACACTTCCAATCTTGGAATACCTCTAAATATATCTATCTTTGGGGAGGAATCTATCCCCTACACCACCATTGTAAATCTTGTAAATATTTTTATTGTTTATAGTTTTGGGGTTTATTACTACTCTCGTGGTAGTTTTGACATAAAAACCTCTTTTAAAAACATACTAAAACTTCCTCTTCTATGGGCTGCCATAACAGCACTAATACTAAGCATAAATGGATATAAGCCATCTCCCGAAGTTATGAAAATGCTTATGATGGGTGCTTATGCTTCAATAACTATGCAACTGTTTTTATTTGGTATATATCTTTATGGTACAAAATTAAGAGAGATAAGTAAAAAACTTGTTATGTGGGTTTTAACATTTAAGTTTATAATCTTACCACTTTTAGCATTTATAATATTAAGAAATCTTGACTTAGAACCTATGGTTAAGGGGATAGTATTTATAGAGTTACTTATGCCTCTTGCTGTTGCAAATGTAAATATATCTTCACTGTATGACTGTAAACCAAAAGTGGTTACTGCTTTAGTTTTTATAAGTTCTATCTTATTTTTAGGGATTATTTTTATCGGAGTAAAAATTTTAAATTATTTATAAAGTTTACACATACCATAAAATGTAAAATTTTTCTCTTTATTTCAAGTTCCATTTTCTTTGCAAATTAAAGCCCAAGGGTTGGTTAGTCCCTTGGGTTGTGGCTACTGCTTTATGGCAAAAAGTAGATAAACTACTGCTATGAGCAGATAGCCTACGGTATGTAAATCAAAAAAATGTGGTTGCATTTTTACACCTTACAACTATCTTACCCCATAACCCAACCATCAAAAAATAGACCAAAAAAAAACCCTACCACTCCACAAAGGAGTAATAGGGCTATATAATTGTAAGGTTCAATGCAACCACAAATTGACCTATATACACAAAGCACCACACTTTGATAATGCGATTATAACATAAAAATTATTTAATCTTTTCTAAAATACTATCTACTGAAAAACCAAATTTTTCAAATAACTGCCCTGCTGGAGCTGATGCACCAAAACCATCCATACCTATCACAGTATCGGCAAGTTTATACCACTCCAATCCTCTTGCAGCTTCGATAGCTACAGTTTTTGTACCCTCTTTTATGATAGAAGATACATACTCTTTATCTTGCTCAATGAAAAGGTCGTAACATGGAACTGAAACAACATTTACTGGAACATCTTTTTCATTTAATGCCTCTTTTACTTTTAAAGC
>JAMOQK010000021.1 GCA_027064045.1 Sulfurimonas sp.
TAATGTCAAATCATTAAGCTCTCTACATATTGGTGTATTTGCCACACCTAAGCTCAAGAGCCAAGAAACCATTATAAACATCAAAAATGCAAGTGGAGCAACCATCCATATCCATTGAAAAAATGGTATCGCTTCCATCCCTTTATCACTCATAATCCCTAAAAGTATAAGGTTTGGTGGTGTCCCTATAGGTGTCATAATCCCACCTACACTAGCACCATAAGCAATAGCCAAAGCAAATCTCATCTTTAATTTTATATCTTTGGTTATAAAAAGTGCTATGGAAATAAGCAACAGTGTGGTAGTTGTGTTAGATAATATAGAACTAAGAAGTCCTGAAGTTACAACTAAAGAAAAAATTACACCCCTTGGAGTACTTGGAAAAAGTCTCAACATCTTATCAGCTATATAGATATGCAAATCACTTTTTTCAACTGCAATAGCAAGTAAAAAACCACCTAAAAACAGATAAATAATAGGATGAGAATAGTTAATACTTGTTGCTTTTGTAGTTAAAAATCCAAATGATGGAAACAAGATAATAGGTAAAAGAGAAACAACACCCAAAGGCAACCCCTCATTTGTCCAAAGAGTTACTAAAAAAGCTATCACACCAAGGAGTGTTGCTTGAGTTTGACTAAAAAAACCAAGAGATATACCAAAAGCCACTAAACCTACTAACAAACCAACAATTATCTTGATAAATTGTTCTCTATATCTATTCATAGACTTTCTACTCCTTAATTTGAAAGTAAATCTTCTAAACTCTCCATCGGATTTTTACCTTCTAGCATATTGTAAACCTCTTTTGCTATTGGTAAATATAGATTTTTTTGAGAAGATATTTCATGTAACGCATAGGCAGTACCTATACCCTCTGCAACTTCACCCAAATCATCTAAAATCTCTTGTTGAGATTTCCCACATGCCAAACCAAGTCCAACACGAAAATTTCTACTCATTTTTGATGAAGCAGTTAAAAATAGATCACCAGCTCCACTAAGTCCTACAAAACTTTCATCTTTTGCACCATAAAAACTACCAAATCTTTGCATCTCAACCAAACCTCGAGATATTAAAGCTGCCGCTGCATTTTTACCAAGTCCAAGCCCTTCACAAATCCCAGCTGCAATGGCAATAACATTTTTATATGCTCCTGAAATCTCTGCTCCCACAACATCGCTAGAGGTATATCCCTTTATAAAAGATGGTAAAAAAGAGGTAAAAGTATGACTTAATTCTTCATTTGTTGAGTTTACTACAAGTGCAGTTGGTAAAGATTGCATAACCTCGGTAGCAAATGATGGACCAGACAAATAAGCTATATTGGCATGTGGAACATAACTTTCATATATCTCATTTAAAAACTTACCACTTGAGGCTTCTATCCCCTTTGAAGCAACTAATATCTTTTGATTTTTAAAGACAAAATACTCTTTCAACCATTTAGAAACCTCTTGAGCTGGTACTGTAATTATCAAATATTCACACTCTAAAATCTCTTTCATAGATACAAAATTTTCTAAATCCCTATGTGTTCTTGAACTTATAAGAACATCATTCTTTTGAGAAAAAGCAAAAGCAAGAGCCATCCCCCATTTACCAGCACCAATCACACCTATTTTCATGCGTAATCTCCAACCATTTTTCTAAAATCATTTAAGTCTGTTTCATAACCAACAACTATGAGAATATCACCATTTTTTATAAAATTATGTTTTGATTTTGAAGAGTATATAAACTCTCTACTCATATCTTCATGGACAATAGACAAAACTAAAATACCATGATACCTACTCCATTCTATATCAGCTGGATATTTATTATCAAAATACTCTTCTTTTGAAACCTTTATCTGAACAACTTTCAAATCACCATCTTCATACAAAATGTCATGCAACACATCTGTTAAGATTGGTTTTTTAAGCATATCGGCAATAATATTTGCTGTTGTTTCAACTATGGGTATAACTTTATTTGCTCCTGCCATCTTTAGCTTATTTGCATCTTCATTATTTTTTGCAAGAGCAATAACAAATACATTTTTAAAAGCAGAGCGTAAAGCTATGGTTAAAAATATATTTTCTGATTCTTCCATGAGTGCGCAAAATATTTTAGAATCCTCCAAATGATACTTAGAATCTATATAATTCCAATCATCACTAAGGTCAAATTTTTCAATATTAAAACCAAATTTATTATCTACAGAAATTGGTATATCATCTAAAGCAAAAATTGTAATACTTTCATATCTATTTACAATATTTTTAGCTATCTCAATACCATAT
The DNA here is from genome assembly GCA_027064045.1 of Sulfurimonas sp. Classification (GTDB taxonomy): domain Bacteria; phylum Campylobacterota; class Campylobacteria; order Campylobacterales; family Sulfurimonadaceae; genus Sulfurimonas. Next base: position 2,289 of record JAMOQK010000021.1, read on the forward strand.
TCATTATATCCAAATATTAAAGCATTAGATTTTGTCATTTTAAACTCCTCTAACTACGCTTTTTAGAGAGAAATTTTGTAAACTCTCTAACAAACATATAATTACCTATAACAAGTAAAACATCCCCTGGTTCTAAAATAGTACTATTGAGAGGATTAAATAAAAATCGTGAAAATGATTTTTTCTGAACACCCAAAAGCACCACTCTAAAATCTACATTATTAAGTTCCCCAACTGTTGCAAAATTATAAACAATTCTTTCCGTTACAGTTATCTCATCAATTTTAATCAGACTATCTTCTGAACGGATAGCATGAATAGCTTCAAACGCAACAGGTTGTCCCACATATTCCCTTGCTACCAAACCAACAAACTCCTTATCATAAAGAAGTTCATTTACTCCAGAATATAAAAGTTTATTTCTATTTGCACTATTTATCAATAACGACATGATATATACATCTTTATCTATAGAACGAACTGTTAAGGCTGTGTAAACATTTGCCACATCATCCTCTTCTAAACATAAAACAGCTTTTACATGTGTTGACATATCAAGATTTAATTTTTTATAACTCTCTACACTACCAGGGTTATAGTTAAGTGCCATCAAACCATCTTTTTTTGCTTTTTCTATATTTTCATTTAGTTTATCTATAACCACAATACGAAATCTTGTGCTTTTTAATTTTTTAGCAACCTCTCTTGCGATATTTCCATATCCACAAACTATATAAACACTTTTTATCTTAGCTATATCTTGAATAGTTTTACTCTCTTTTATATCTTCTATCTTCTCAGTAAAAGCTGATACAAAAAGAGAAGTCGTAAATGCCATCACTGCAATCCCTGCCAATATCACTACAACGGCAACAAATTGTCCTTCTGAACTAACAGCAACAACATCACCATACCCAACAGTAGAGATAGTAACTATTGACCAATAAAAAGCCTGATAAAGAGTGTTTATATTTGATTTTGGGTCATTAGCTTCCATTACATATATCAATATTGAAGATACAAAAATCACCATTAACGCAAACATAGCTAGAGTGAAAAATTCAAACTTTTTTGTCGCTAAAACAGAAGAAAATGTCTGGAAACTTTTGGCATACCGAAAGAGCTTAAATACACGAAATAAAACAAAAATACGGAGTAATCTTAACTCATGAAAAAATGGCATAATAGCTAAAAGATCTATAATTGCCTTAGCTGAAAGGACATATTCTAATTTATCTTTTATAACTCTTCTTAAAACAAACCATACATCAAAATCTCTACCTAAAAGATCACTATATTCATCTTGATGAATAATAACTTTTGAGACACTGCTAGACACCCAAAATCTAAGTATATACTCTATAAAAAATATAAATGAGATAATATAGGAGTTAAATATATTTAACAAGTCATGCACATCTTTTTTAACTTCATAAATCAAGATAGAAACACTTGAAAAGATTAAAATTATCATAACAACATCAAAGTATTTTTTATATTTATAATCATCATTTTCTAATAGATTAGAAAAAAATCGTCGCTTCCTCTGATACCAGATGGAAGAGTTTAAAAAATATGCAAAATTTATTATGAAACGCATTTAGTTTTTATCCCAACTTATTTTTTAATATCTCATTAACTACTTGTGGATTTGCACTACCTTTGGATGCTTTCATAACCTGCCCTACAAAAAATCCAAAAAGTTTCTCTTTCCCACATTGGTATTGCTCAACCTTTTCTGGGTTTGTGGATATAATCTCATCACACATAGACTCAATAGCACCAGAATCTGTCATCTGTTTTAATCCAAGTTTTTCTATAACACTGTCTATGTCCTCATCATTTTCCATCAAATAATCAAGTACATCTTTAGCAGCTTTGCCACTAATAGTTTTATCATCAACTCTTTTTGCTAAAAAGCCGAGTTTTTTTGCATTCACTGGTGAGTTTGTGACATTTTGCTCACCTTTTAGGCGACCTTGAAGCTCAACAGTTAAAAGAGAAGCTGCAGTTTTTGCACTCACACCATCTTCAGCCATCATCTCTTCAAAAAAGTTAGCCATTTCAACTGTTGCAGTGATAACCATAGCGTTATACTCACTCATACTAAACTCTTTGATAAATCTCTTTTTTTTTGCATCTGGAAGCTCTGGAATTTTAGAATAAGTTTCCAACATTTCATCAGTTACAACAACTTTTAGTAAATCTGGTTCAGGAAAGTAACGATAATCAGCAGCTTCCTCTTTACCTCTCATACTTCTAGTTTCCTGTTTTACCTGATCAAAAAGTCTAGTCTCTTGACATATTTCATCATCATAAACACCATCCTCCCAAGCTTCACTCTGTCTTATAACTTCAACTTCTATCGCTTTATGAATAAACTTAAATGAATTTATATTTTTTATCTCTACACGAGTATAAAGTTTTTCATCACCTTTTGGTCTGATAGAAACATTTACATCAACACGAAATGAACCCTCTTGCATATTTGCATCACCAATATCTAAATAACGGATAATAGAATGAAGTTTTTTAAGATAAAGTATAGCTTCCTCTGCACTCGACATGTCTGGCTCACTAACTATCTCTAAAAGTGGAGTTCCAGCACGATTTAAATCAACTTTAGATATATCTCCATCATGTATATTTTTACCAGCATCAGCTTCAATATGCGCACGATTTATTCTAATAGTTTTGCTTGTTGCATCTTCAAAATCTATTTGAAGCTTACCATGTTCAACAATAGGAGTATATAGCTGAGTAATCTGATAAGCAGATGGGCTATCTGGATAAAAATAAGACTTTCTATCAAAGTAAGAAGTTTGATTAACAGTAGCTTCTATCGCTGTTCCTAGCATAATAGATTTATGTAAAACCTCTTTATTTAGAACAGGTAAGGCACCTGGAAGCGCCAAACAAGTGGGACAGGTATTTGTATTTTGTTTATGATTAAAACTCGTAGGACACGAGCAAAAAAGTTTGCTTTTTGTATTTAGTTGTACATGGACTTCAAGCCCTATAACTACTTCAAACATGGTTTTCCTTAGATAAATTATAATTGATTATCTATTTTATCTAATTTTTGCTTTAAATGATTTTATTTGTTGTTAATTTCTTCCAATAATTTTGTTTGTTTCTTCAACTCTTCTAGTCTTTGTTTATTTACAGAAAAAGCATCAAGTATCAAAATCATAAGAAGTGAAGCTATAACAAAAAGAATGGTTAAAAAAAGAGACAAGCCAAAGCCCAAAAAGATAAAAACTTTAAAAGTTATGATAGAGCCAAAGAAGATTATAGCCCATGATGCTCCAAGCAAAAAGCTTATAATTCTATCGAATATATCTTTTTGCATAGGATGTGATTTTTAGTGTTCTGCCACTACAACTGCACCACCAATATAAACATATGTAAGCATCATAAAGATAAACGCTTGTAAAAATGCTCCAAAAGTTAAAAGTGCAAAAGGGATAAGTGGCATTACCCATGGTACTAGCATAAGAATAACTGCTAAAAACATATCATCACCTTTAATATTCCCAAACAAACGGAAACTCAATGATATGATACGAGAGAAGTGAGACACTATCTCAACTGGGAACATTAACCACGCTAGCCACCAAACTGGACCCATAAAATGTTTAAAATATTTTATAACACCTTGAGTTTTAATACCAAGATAATTATAGTAAACAAAAACAGATAATGCCAAAGTTAGAGTCATATTTAAATCTGCTGAAGGTGCTTCAAAACCAGGAATAATACCTATAATGTTTGCAATACCAACAAAAAGACCTATCGTAGCTACTAAACCAACATATTTACGAGCATGTGATCTGCCCATAACATCAGTTCCCATCTCTAAAACACCATTCATGTATGCTTCCATAAGGTTTTGTGTTCCCTTTGGTACAAGCTGTAAATTTGACATAGCCACTTTAGCCAATACTAATGCAATCACTGCAGATAACACCATGTGTGTTAAAAAAAGAAAATCTTTACCCTCAGAAATAAGTCCGAAAAATGTGAACAATTCACCCATAGGTGTACTCCCTGTCTAAAATTAATTGTGAGATTATAGTCTAAGTTGCATTAAACTATTATAATACTAGATATTTTTTTACAAATTTTACAAATTAAGCCAATTTAAGTACCTATCCAAAAAGAACACCAACTATCAGAAGCTCAAAAAAGTGACTAATGCAAGGCAAAAACTTGTAGGAGCTACTGGTAGCTTCAAGAGTTTTTAACGAAGTCAGTAGTTGCTTTTTTGAGCTTCCCTACGGGCGATAAGAAAACAGTCCTATTGTGTCGTTAGATTTTCTTGAATTAACCAGTTAGTTCTTCAAAAATCTGCCTATCACTAGAACTGTTTTCTTATCGCTGATAATTGGTGTTCTTTTTGGATAGGTACTTAACATCTTTAGCACTATAATTTCTACCTGCTATAGACTCTAAAAATACAGTTGCATAAGAACCTTTTGGTAATGTAAACTTTATATTTAAAAAAGTTTGTTTTTTATCGTAAGAGCATTCTATATCATATGGAAAAACTAAAGCTTCCCTTCTATGCCCTTTTTCTTGTAAAAATTCATCATCATATTTTTCTTCTATCTTTCGTGCTTCATCTCTTGAGCGAAACACATCCCTACCACATAAAAGACCTGTTGGAATAAGCTTTTTATTTTCAAATTCTCTTGTGGGAACAATCTTTGGAGTAGATAACTTTCTATCTTTTGCCATATAAACATCACCATCTAAAAGCTGAAATTTACCCTCATTTAATTTTCTGCTTTGCATAACTCTTTCTCTTAGCCACTCGTTAAAAAAAGTACTTTGATATATAGAAATCAAAAAGTTTTTTACTTTATTGTCATTTATAAACAAATCCCCCTTTATCATCTCTTTAGCTTGTTTTATACTATCTCCATCACGACCAAACCTTTGATAACCAAAGTAATTGGGAAGCCCGACTTTTGCTATTTTTCTAGCTACTTTTTCTATACGACCAGCTTCAATATTATCAACAAAATGTAGATTTATACTAAATCTGTTTCCTTTTAAATCACCCATCCTTATACTTTTATCATGTTTTATCATTTTTAAGATTTTAATCTGAGAATGCTTAAACTTTTTTAGAGTTTTTTCATGTCTTGCATCAAGTGATAAATACTGAGTAGTTGTTGCATGTTTATCTTTGAGACCTGCATAACCTATCTTTTGAGCTGGTATATTTAAAAACTGAGCAAATATTGCCACCATATCCCAAGTGGTCATTTCAACTTTTTTTACATGTAAGATTAAAAAGTTTCCCTTGCCTTTAAATTCGCCAACAGGCACTTCATTCACTACAAAATCTGTTGGATTTTGTAAAAACTTAAAATCTATCTCAGACTCTATCAAATACTCTCTATTTTTCATAACTCTAACAACCTTAACTCACTTGAAGCAATATCTATATCTTTTTTTATCGCTTTTTTTAACTCTAAAAGGGTATCAAACTTTTTATTTTCTCTGATAAAGCTCACAAAACTTATAGCTGCCCTCTCTTTACATAAAATCTCCCCATCAAGGATATGACTCTCTATGGCAAAACTACCATCTGTACTTACACGATGTCCAACAAAACTAACAGAGGGATGATAATGTTCCTCATCATCTACCCTTGTTAAAGTTGCATAAACACCCTCTTTTGGAATCAAATACCCACATGCCGAGATATTAATAGTGGCAAAAAGCTCTTTTTTACCAATCCCCTGCCCTTTTTCAAGTTTGCCTTTTATAGTATAGTTATGACCTAAAAAAATATTAGCTCCTTTAATATCGCCTATACCAAGTTTTGCCCTGATTTTATGGCTATGCACAGAATCTCCATCTAAAGTTACCTCATCAATCACATCCACTTCACCATCAAAAATATCTTTCAAATCGTTAAACGAATATTTTCGATTTTTTCCAAAATGAAAATCATATCCAACCACTATCTTTTTAAGTTTTGGAAATTCATCCTTTAAAAAATCTACAAATTCTTTACCATTAAGATGGCGAATATCATCTAAATCAAGATACATTATGGGCAAGTGAGTAAAATTTTCCCTCTCTTTCTTTGGTGTAAGGTTTGCATAACCTGTCTCAATCACAACTATACAACCATCATCACCCAAAACTTCAAAAAGCTTTTGATGCCCAATATGCATCCCATCAAATCCACCTATGGCGATTGTAGTGCTATTTTTCATAGCAGTAACAGTATTCAAGATTACCCTCCTTTCCTGTCAGTTTTGATGGAGTTTTTAGAACTAAACTCCACCCTTTCAACTCACAGGCATCTTCAAACTTTATCATTGCCCTTTGAATAGCCTTTTTATCTAACACTACACCATGTTTATCTCTTTTTGCCTCTCTTCCAACTTCAAACTGTGGCTTAAACAAAAGTATAATTTTCCCACATGCCAACCTATCAACGACATCTAAAATATGATGTAAAGATATAAAAGAAACATCACTAGTCAACAAATCGAACTTCTTATCACTCTCAAACTTTCTTATATCACAACTCTCATAAGAAAACACTCGACTATCATCTTTAATTATTTTATGTAACTGCCCCTTACCAACATCAACAGCACTTACCTCTTTTACACCTCTATCAAGAAGTACTTGAGTAAAACCACCAGTTGAAGAACCAATATCAAGGGCAACACAACCTTTTATATCTAGCTCTAACTCTTTTAAAAACTCATCAAGTTTGTGTGCTGAACGGGATACAAACTGCTTATGTTTGACAACCTCAACTCTGTCATCATCTTGTACTTTATATGAACTTTTGAGCATAAAATTACCATTAACACTAACAAGAGAATTTTTTATAATATTTTGAGCTTTTGTTCTGCTATCAACAAAACTATTTTCAACTAAATAATTATCCAATCTCATCAAAACTGAAACTCTAAAGCACTGTAAACAAAATCTATATACATATCATGATTTCCAGTAACATTATCTTTATATTCAAAAGTATATCTATCGTATGCCAGTTTTAGACCAAGCCACTCATTAAACCTAACACCAACACCTCCACCATAAACTATACTAAAACCACTAGCAGAAATACCACTAGCATCAATCTGTCCAACACCACCTTTTGCATAAAAGTCCAATCTATCATCAAAAAAAGCATAATGAGCCAATACATTTACCGTTGCAGCACTATAACTTACTTTTTTAGTATTATCAACCTCATATCCCCCATCTTTTTGCCATGCATCAAAACTAACATAATCAAGTTCAACACTAAAATATTTATTTATATAAGCACCACTATATATAACAGCTGATGAAGAACTGTCTGACTTCATAGAAGCATAATGTCCATCATCATTATATTTTGAATTTCCATAACCAAAACCTACATAAGGTCCACCATCTCGATCTGCAAAAGCAACTCCCATAAACATTAACAACACTAAAACTATTTTCATACTATCATCTTCCTCATCTCATCTTCATCTAAACACTCTACACCAAGCGTCATAGCCTTATCATACTTGCTACCAGCATCCTCTCCATAGATTAAAAAGTCAGTTTTTTTACTTACACTTCCTGAAACTTTTGCACCTAAAGACTCCAACATCTCTTTTATAACTCCACGAGATCTACTCATAGTTCCAGTTAAAACAACTGTTTTTCCTTTAAATGGATTTTCTTTGGCTTCATCTTTTTTTACAGGCTCTTGTGGTTGCAAAATATTTTGGAGTTGTAAAATGATCTCTTTATTTACTCTTACAAACTCTAAAACAGACTCTGCCATCTCTTCTCCTATACCCTCACATGCCATAATCTGCTCTTTTGTAGCATCAATAAAACCAAATCCAAAATTATCACTCAAAGTTTTTGAAGCAACCTCGCCAATATGTTCAATCCCCAAAGAGTTTATAAATCTCCAATACTCACACCCTTTTGCATTTTCTATAGCATCTAAAAGATTTTGAGATTTTTTCTCTTTAAAACCTTCAAGTTTTAGTAGTTTATCTAAACTCAAATCAAACAAATCAACTACACTTTTAACAAGTCCTGATGTAAATAAAACCTCAACTATCTTAACACCAAGTCCATCTATATTTAAGCATGGCTTTGAAGCAAAATAGATGATAGAGTTTATAACTCTCGCTTCACACTCAAGATTTTGACATTTTAAAAGCACACCCTCATCCAAAAGCTCACTATGACATACTGGGCATGTGGATGGTCGCTCAAATTTCACTTCACTTCCATCCCTCTCCTGAGTTAAAACTTTTATGATTTTTGGTATAACATCACCACTTCTAAGGATGATAACTTTATCATTTATCCTTATATCTTTTCTATCTATCTCATCAAAATTATGTAGTGTTGCCCTCTCAACTACAACACCATCTATATCAGTAGGTTCAACAATCGCCACAGGTGTAACTACACCCGTTCTACCCACTTGAAGCACTATCTCTTTTAGGGTTGTTATCTTCTGTACTGCTGGAAATTTATAAGCAACAGAAAATCTAGGATTTTTCACAGTATAACCCATATCTATTTGGGAGGCTATCTCATCTACTTTTATAACCATACCATCAAGCATCATCTCATAAGAGTCTCTCTCCTCTTTCATAAGCTCATAGATATTTTGTATCTCTTCATAACCTTGGCATGTGGAATGTCTTGGTGGTTTTATAAAACCAAGAGTATATATAAACTCCATCAGCTCACTAAGAAGTTTAAATTTCAAAGAATTAACTCCAACACCATAAGGTAAAAACACCAAATTTCTTGAAGCTGTTATAGAAGAGTCAAGCTGTCTCAAACTTCCAGCTGCCGCATTTCTAGGATTTGCAAAAACTGCTTCATTGTTTTTCAGCCTTTGTTCATTAATTTTTTCAAACTCATCTTTAAAAATCACAACTTCACCACGAATTTCTATAAGCTCTTTATATTCTATAGTTAATGGTATGGAGCGAATTGTTTTTACATTTTGAGTTATCAATTCCCCAACACTACCATCTCCACGAGTGATACCTTTTGTTAGTTTTCCATCTTCATAGATAAGATTTAGCGAAGCACCATCATATTTTGGCTCACAATAAAAAGATATATTTTTATCAAGTCTATAAGTTTTCTCAAGCCATTTTTTAAGCCCATCACTATCAAAAATATCTTCAAGTGACCACATACGAGAAAGATGTTTTTCTTTGGTAAAACCATCAGAAATAACATCTCCTACCCTTTGTGTTGGTGAGTTTTCAGCTATGGCATGTGGGTTTTGTCCCTCATAAGCCAAAACTTCATGATAAAGTTCATCATAAACCTCATCAGTAGTGATAGGGTCATCTAAAACATAATAGTGCCTAGCCCAAAGATTTAGTTTTTCTACTGCCTGTTTGTATTGCTTATCATTCATAAATGCGATTTTATCTAATTAAACCTTAGTATCCAACCAAACTCTTTTTTTATAGATATATGCATATATCAACCCTTTTAAAAGCGTTTCTATGTTCATAATAGCAAAAATAACAATAATTCCAAATCCAAGTTTATAAGCTATATATGATGGGATAACTCTAAAAAACCATAAAGAAAGAACATTAATTTTAAGCGTAGTTTTTGTTGCTCCTGCACCCCTTAATGAAGCAGAATACACAAACATTATAGCTAGTGGAATTTGAGCTAAACCAACCAATATGAGATAGTATGACGCAACCTTTATAGTTTCAATATCTTTAGTAAAAAAACTCACTAAAAACTCAGGAAATATTATAAGAATTATACCGACACTTCCCATAAACACATAAGCCACACGCCCACTTATTATCCCCATGTTGTAAGCTTTATCTTTATCTTTTGCACCTAGACTTTGTCCAACCAATGCCATCGCAGCTATGGCAAAACCGAACCCTGGCATAAAAGCTATCCCCTCTATACGAAGTCCAACTTGATACCCTGCCAACTCTGTTGTTCCATAAGCAGTAATGATTGAGACAAAAACTAAAAAACTCATACTTGAAATCCCTCGGTCTAACGCAGCACTCCAACCCACATGCCAAACTCTTTGTAAATCTCTTTTAGATAAAATCGGGATGAGATTTATCTTGGCATGTGGGAATCTCATTAAAATGAGATAAGAGCAAACATTAAAAACATAAGATATTAAAGTTGCATAAGCCGCACCCTCTATTCCCATAGCTTCAACACCAAAATGACCAAAAATAAAAACATAATTTAAAGAAGCGTTTATACCTGCTGAAACTAATTTAATGATAAATGAACTCTTAGTATCACCAGCTGCTGAGAGAGCATTGTAAAAAAGAGTATCTAAAAAAATAATACTAATCCCACATGCCAAAATTTTAAAGTATGCAGAACCTTGTTGCACAACCCCAGCTTCTGCACCCATCATCTCATATACGGTATCACTTCCAAAATACCCACCAACACTTACAAAAACAGATAATAAAAGAGCAAAAACAGCCAAACCAAAAAGAAGTGCAGACGCTCTTTTTTTTCTACCCTGACCAATAAACCTAGATATTAGTGCATTTCCACCAACAACATAAAGCGTCATCAGCACATTTATAATCATCATAAACTGCATAGTCATCCCAACAGCAGCCAAAGCATAAATGTTAAGAGAACCAACCATCAACATATCTATAAGAACTTGAAGTATATCTATAAAATGTTTTAATGCAGCAGGAAGTGCAAGAGATAAAACTTTTTTTGTGTCTTTTGAAATTATTTTTGAATTATATATCATCCATAAAGAATATCATAAAAAAAGAAATTTTTAAATTTTCTAAAGTTATTTTATATTTAACCGATGTATTGATTACATAGTATTATTTTCTAAGGAGGGCGTCATGGATGGCATAGCAAATGTTGCAAAACAGCAACAAACTCAGGTAAGTACTTCGCATGTAAGTACTGTAGAAACTCAAGGAAGAGTACCCCAACAGGCACATCATATGCAAGACAAACAAGATAGCTCTGTTGGGCAAACACAGAAACAATCTTCTCAAGGGCATAAGATTGATTCTCAAAAAGATGTACAAGAATTGGTGGATCAGCTAAACGATGCGATGGCACCGATGAATACAAGCCTAAAATTTGGGGTAGATAGAGATGACATCTTTTATGTTTCAGTTATAGAAAAAGAAACAAGCAAAATGATTAGAAGATTTCCAGCAGAAAAAGCAGCTGATTTTCTTCCAAAAATGCAAGAAGTAACTGGAATTTTATTTGATTCAAAAGGCTAATTAGATACTCAAAAGCCTTTTGAATACCTCTTTTTCTCAAAATCTTCATCTATTGGCTAACCGTTTTTTAATACTTTTTATTGTAAAATCGCGATAATTATTTTATGAAAAAGGTTTTTTATATGAAAAAAGAGGTTAAAAAAGTAGTTCTTGCCTATTCTGGTGGACTCGATACTAGCATTATTTTAAAATGGTTACAAGATGAGTATAACTGTGAAGTTGTAACTTTTACAGCTGATTTAGGTCAAGGTGAAGAACTTGAACCTGCAAGATTAAAAGCCTTAGAATTTGGAATTAAACCTGAAAATATTTTTATTGATGATTTAAGAGAAGAATTTGTTAAAGACTTTGTTTATCCAATGTTTAGAGCAAATGCTATCTATGAAGGTGAATACCTTTTAGGAACTTCTATCGCTCGTCCACTAATCGCCAAAAGACAAGCAGAAATTGCTAAAATCACAGGTGCTGATGGTGTAAGTCACGGTGCAACTGGTAAAGGAAATGATCAAGTTCGTTTTGAAATGGGTTATCTTGGTCAAGATTCAACTCTTACTATTATTGCACCTTGGAGAGAGTGGGATCTAAACTCAAGGGAAAAACTTCTATCATATGCTGAAAAACATGGTATTCCTATTGAGAAAAAAGGTAAAAAATCACCTTATTCTATGGATGCAAATCTACTTCATATCTCTTATGAGGGTGGGATTTTAGAAGACCCATCAGCTGAACCAGAAGAGAGCATGTGGCTTTGGTCAAACTCTCCCCAGAATGCTCCAGATGAAGCTGAATATATCGAAATAGGCTATAAAAATGGTGATCCAATTACACTAAATGGTAAAAAGTTAAGCCCAGCAACTATGCTAAAAACATTAAATGAACTTGGTGGAAAACACGGTATTGGTCGTGTTGACATAGTTGAAAACCGTTTTGTCGGCATGAAAGCAAGAGGTTGTTATGAAACTCCAGGTGGAACAATCATGCTTAAAGCTCACAGAGCGATAGAGTCTATAACACTAGACCGTGAAGCAGCACACTTAAAAGATGAGATGATGCCACGATATGCAAAACTTATTTATAATGGTTTTTGGTTTAGCCCTGAGAGAGAGATGCTTCAATCTGCAATAGACAACACTCAAAAATATGTAGAAGGAACTGTTCGTCTTAAATTATATAAAGGTAGTGTTATGGTTGTTGGTCGTTCTTCAGAAGTTTCACTATTTAATGCTGAATACTCAACTTTTGAAGAGGATGAAGTATATAACCAAAAAGATGCAGAAGGTTTTATAAAACTAAATGCACTTCGATTTATAATCGAGGGTAAAGCACACAGAAACTAAAGGTATAACATAGTATGAGCATAATTAAAATAGATATGAACTCAGATGAATTCCAAGCTGAATTGGAAAAAACAATAAAATTTACAGATAAAGTTTGTGAATCTAAAGGGTGGGTTTACAACCCGCAAGAGGAAGTAAACGAAGGTGTACAGATGGGTCTTGCTAGAAACAGGATGATGTACAAAAAAAGATTTTGCCCATGTTTTATGGTTGATACAACTGGTGAAAAACCAAAATCTGTAGATGAGAGAATCTGTCCATGTAAACCAGCCATAGAAAATGAAATTCCTAACGAAGGTAAATGTCACTGTGGAATTTTTTGTACACCGGAGTATGCACAAGCTAAAAAAGTTGAACTTGGTATGGAAGAGGTTATCCATACACATTCAAGAGGACTTACCAAAGAAGAATGCGAAGCACTTGTAAATCAAGCTGAACTAGATGGTGATGAGTTAGTGGCACTTATGGAAGCTAGAGAAATTGGTATGGTTACTTTTAAACTTGTTGATGTTAGAGAACATATGGAGTGGCAAATGGGACATATAGCTGGTGCTGATAAACTTGTACCAACAAGTAGTTTCTTTGCAACTTGGGATGAAGCAAAACTGGCAAAAGATGAAAATATAATACTATATTGTCATGTAGGAAGCAGAAGTGCGCATGTTGCTAGAATATTAAAAGATATGGGATATGCTAAGATAGGAAACCTTACTTATGGTATTGTCTCTTATAGTGGCGAAATAAAAAGATAGGATTAATAGATGAAAGTATTACTTATAAAAGATGTAAAAAGTCTAGGGAAAAAAGGCGAAGTTAAAGAAGTTAAACCGGGTTATGGTCAAAACTTCCTAATCAAAAAAGGTTTTGCAAGACTTGCAACTCCAGAGATACTTGAGCAACATGCACAAGATGAACTTATAGTTGCACAAAACCTTGAAAAAGAGGTAAATGCACTTAAAGAGATAGCTAAACAACTTGATAAAGCTGAGATTATCATCACTAAAAAAGTAGGTCAAAATGGTCACCTTTTTGGTGCTGTAACAAAAGATGAAATAGCTCACGCATTAAAAGAACAACACAACATAGAGATAGATAAAAAACATATAAATGAAAAATCAGCTATCAAAACAGTTGGTGAGCATGACCTTGACTTCAAACTAGGTCACGGACTTCATGCCACACTTCATGTGGATGTTCAAGGCGAATAATGTTTGATGCTACTACAATACTCGCTTACAAAGGTGAAAATAAAGCTGTAATTGGTGGAGATGGTCAAGTTACTTTTGGAAACAGTGTTTTAAAAGGCAATGCAACCAAAATCCGTACACTTCACCATGGTAAGATTTTAGCTGGTTTTGCAGGAAGTACAGCCGATGCTTTTAACCTTTTTGATATGTTTGAAGATTTTTTAGAAGATAAACGAGGCGATCTCTTAAAATCAGTCATAGAGTTTTCAAAAGCATGGAGAAAAGACAAAGTTCTTCGTCGCCTTGAGGCTATGATGATAGTGATAAATACAAAACATATATTCATATTAACTGGTAACGGCGATGTAGTAGAACCTGAAGATGGGCAAATCGCTTCTATTGGAAGTGGTGGAAACTTCGCCATCTCAGCTGCTAGAGCCTTAAAAAAACATGCTACAAATATGGATGAAGAAGAACTTGTAAAAGAATCACTCCATATAGCTGCAGACCTTTGCATATACACAAACCACAACATAAAAACCCTGATTTTAGAGGATGAAAACTAAGATGAATATGACTCCAAAAGAGATAGTAGCATATCTTGATGATTATGTAATAAGCCAAAAAGATGCTAAAAAAACCATAGCATTGGCACTTCGTACAAGATATAGACGAATGCAACTAGATGAAGATTTACAAAACGAAATAATGCCAAAAAACATCTTAATGATAGGCTCAACAGGTGTTGGTAAAACAGAGATTTCACGCAGACTTGCAAAGATGATGAAAGTTCCTTTTATAAAGGTTGAAGCGAGTAAATATACTGAAGTTGGTTTTGTAGGTCGTGATGTAGAGTCTATGATAAGAGATTTAGTTCTAAACTCTATAAGTATTGTAAAATCTGAAAAAGAGGAACAAAACCAAGACAAAATCAACAACTATGTTTTAAATAGAATAGTTGAAAAACTTCTTCCACCTTTACCAGAAAGTGCAAGTGAAAGTAAAAAAGATGATTATCAAAGACTTTTAGAAGCGATGGAAAAAAGAGTTGAAAATGGTGAGATGGATGAGAAAATCATAGAGTTGGAATTTGATAAAATCCATGTTGAATTTGATGATAGCAACCTCCCACCAGAGATGGTAAAAGTTCAAGAAAGTTTTACAAAAATATTTGCAAACATCAACAAAGAAGATAATAAAAAAGAGATTAGTGTAAAAGATGCAAAAGAGGTTTTAAAACTTGAAGCTAGTAATAAACTTCTTGATAGTAACAGCATAAATACCGAGGCTTTAAAAAGAGCTGAAAATGGTGGTATCATATTTTTAGATGAGATTGACAAGATCGCCTTAAGTGAAAAATCTCAAGGTAGAAATGACCCAAGCAAAGAGGGTGTCCAAAGAGATCTGCTTCCCATAGTTGAGGGTAGCAGTGTAACCACGAAATATGGAGTTATAAATACAGACCATATACTTTTCATAGCAGCAGGTGCTTTTCATGTAAGTAAACCTAGTGATTTAATCCCTGAACTTCAAGGTAGATTTCCACTTAGAGTTGAGTTAGAATCACTAACAGAGGAAACACTTTATAAAATCCTTACACAAACTCAAAACTCACTTTTAAAACAATATGAAGCACTTTTAGGTGTGGAGGGTATGAAACTTATATTTAAAGATGAAGCTATCAGAAGCATTGCAAAACTAGCTCATAAAGCAAATGAAACAACAGAAGATATTGGTGCTAGACGACTTCATACAGTTTTAGAAAAAGTTCTTGAAGATATAAGCTTTGAGGCAGATGAACACTCAGGTGAAGATTATGTTATCACATCTGAATTTGTACATAAAAAACTTGATACAGTTGTTGATGATGATGACTTATCCAGATATATATTATAATAGTCCCCTAAAGGAGCAAAGCCCCTTTATTTCGATTACGCCACTGTGGCGACTAAAAAGAGACACTTATGTCTCTAAACTATAAGGAAAAACAATATGACAAAAGCAGGTTTTGTATCTCTGATTGGTCGCCCAAATGCTGGAAAAAGCACACTTATGAATTCACTTTTGGGTGAAAAGATTGCAATGGTTTCACAAAAAGCCAACGCAACAAGAAAACGCTCAAATGCTATTGTTATGTATGAAGATACACAAATTATATTTATTGACACCCCTGGTTTACATGAAAAAGAGAAAGTTTTAAATCAATTTATGCTAGATGAAGCACTAAAAGCGATGGGAGACTGTGACCTTATTGTTTACCTTGCACCAATTACAGATAGTGTAGAACATTATGAAAAATTTTTAAAATTAAATAATGACAAAGTAAAACATATCGTTGTTTTAAGTAAAATAGACCAAGTAAATCAAGAAAAATTATTTAAAAAAATCAATTCCTACTCCCCTTTTGCACAACATTTTGAAGCACTTATACCTATTGCAATACCAAGAAAAGTTGGACATGATGATTTACTAAAAGTTATATCCAAAAACCTACCAGATTCACCTTTTTTATATAACCCAGAAGATTTAACAAGTGAATTGGTTCGTGATATTTATGCTGGTTTTATAAGAGAAGGTATCTTTGAAAATGTAAGTGATGAAATACCCTATGAGAGTGATGTTATCATAGACTCCATAGAGGAAGATAAAGGTCTTGATAAAATCTATGCGACAATCATCATAGAAAAAGAATCTCAAAAAGGGATTTTAATTGGTAAAGGTGGAGAGTCAATCAAAAGGATTGGTAAATCTGCAAGAGAGAAGATAGAAAGACTAAGTGGACAAAAAGCATACCTTAACCTCCAAGTGACAGTGAAAAAAGGTTGGACAAAAGATAAAGCTTTTTTAGAAGAGATAGGATATAAATCATGAAAAAAACACTCCTTTTACTATGCTTTAGCATCTCATTATTTGCTATGGACATTTTAACTGATTATAGAGAAAATGGTATTAAAAACATTCAAAAAGAGATGGATTTAGAACTCACAAAACAAGACTATTGGCAAAAATATCTTAAAAATAAAGACACATCTTTTGGATATATTGAAAAATGTTCAACTCTTTTAATATGTAACAAAAATTTATCGACGCTAAACCTCTATGTACGAGACAAAAATACCACATTTAAACTTGAAAAAAAATACCCAGCATATACAGGAAAAATAGCTGGTGATAAAGTTAAAGAGGGAGATTTAAGAACCCCAATAGGGATTTACAATCTAACTAGAAAAGTAGAAAAACTAGATTCTTTTTATGGTCCATTAGCTTTTGTAACATCTTATCCGAATATTTATGATAAGTTTAAAGGTAAAGATGGTCATGGGATTTGGATACATGGTCTCCCAGAAGAGCAAGAAAGAGACAGTTTTACAAAAGGATGTATAGCTATTAATAACTCTAATTTAAAAACACTTGATAAAAAAATCAACCTAAAAAGTACATTACTTATAATCAACAAAACAAAAATAGCAAAAAATATATCGAAAAAACAATTAGCTAACATACTCGCTCAACTATACAGATGGAGATATAGTTGGATTTATAATGATATTGACACATATTTAAAATTTTATTCTGAAAACTTTATTAAAGATGGAAAAATGGATTTACAAAAGTTTAAAAAATACAAAACAAGGATTTTTAGGAAAAATGAAGTAAAAACAATTTTATTTAACAATATAAATGTTCTTAAATATCCAAATACAGACAATATATACCAAATAACATTTAAAGAACTTTACAAATCTCCAACTTTTAAATTTACTGGAAATAAAACACTTATTATTAAAACAGATAATGATAATAAAATAAAAATATTAACAGAAAAATAATCAATAGATACTAGATTTGGGAACAAACAGAGTGTTTGTCTTAATATAAAATTTCCTTTAAGCTTAATTAAGATAAAATCCAAGCAGTAACATTAAGATTTAAACACTTTAAAATCAAAATTGTCTAAATATTTTTTTCTAAGTGACGATTTTTTAGAGCGCAAGGATTGTAGGATTTTATCAAATGAATAAAAAAAGCCAAAACCCTTTTTCAAGTATAATTTCGGTTAATCCGTACAGAGATTCTTACCTGAGTGGTGTCTCTAGTTTTTTAACCCAAACAACTACTCCAGAATTTAAGAAAGAACAATTTGCAATCTCATATATAAATACTCGTGGATTTATCACAAGTAAGATTGAGATTACAAAAAATATTCCAGAAGAAGATCTATATGATGCGATTAACAACAAAGTATATGATGAATTTGCACTAGATCAAGCTGTAACATACCAAATACAATATATAGAGACATTTAATAATTTAGATGTTGAAAATAGACATTTTCATGTTTTTATTGTTGATCCACTTACAATAGCCGAAACATTTGAAGAAACAGTTAAAAAAATAAAATATATCGATGTTGTTATCCCCTCACCTTTACTTCTTAAATCTTTATATGCAAAAGAGCTTATCGAAAGTAATGGTGTACACTGTTTTGTATATTTTCAAGAACATGACACTTTTATAACTATCTACAGCGAAAAAGAATTTTTATATACCAAAACCATAAAATACTCATTTATAGAGATGCACGAAAGATTTTGTGAGTTATATGGAGAAAGAGTTGAATATGATGACTTTATGGAGTTTCTATCGACACATAACCTAAAAGATACAGAGAGTGATTATAAAAAACACTTTATAAGATTATACAAAGAGATTTTTTCCAATATAAATGATATTTTAACTTATGTAAAAAGAGCATTTGAGATAGAAAAAATCGAACATCTGTATATAGGTACACAAATTTACACAGTTACTAAGCTAGATGAGATGGCAGAAGCAGAACTGAGTATAAAAAGTAGTGATTTTGAGTTTGATTATGGATTTGAAACTGAAGATATCTACATAGACCAACTTCATGCCCTTATGCATATATACACTTCATTACCTGAAGATGAAAAATACAATTGTAACTTTACAGCATACGAAAGACCTCCTAAATTTTTACAAAGAGAGAGTGGTAAACTTACGATTTTAATCGCTGCATCACTTTTAATAGCTTTTGCATACCCTATAACATATTGGATTCTAACATATGCTCAATCTCTTCAATATGAACTTTTACAACAAAAGTATAAAGAATTACACAATATTAAGACTACAAGAGAAGCAACCATAAAAAATAAAATGGCTGATAAAAAGAAAGTTTTAGCACTTCTTGATGCTGAAAAAAAAGAATACAACGACAAGAAAAACACTCTAATTAAAATTCATGATGTTAAAGTAAATTATCCCATGAAAGCAAAACTCTTATCTTTATTAACAAAAGATTTAAATAAATTTGGTGTTAGAGTAGATTCATTATCTTATGCTGAGGATGAAAAAACCGGTAAAGTCTTCAACTTTAATTTAGTTGCAACAAAAGATAAAAAAATAACAAAAATGGTTGAATATCTAACAAAAAAACATGAAGGTAAATTTGATTTTTCTCTTGAAGAAATTATCTATAAAAAAGACTTTAAAAGATATTTCAGTGAGTTAAAGGTGACACTATTATGAACATGAAAATTGAAGATTACTTACAAAAGATAGACAACTCATTTAAAGAAAAGTCTCAAAAAGATATGTATATGATGTATTTTATGATTTTTGCCATCATTTTTGCTGTCTCATACCTACTTTTTTGGGATACTTCCGTAAGCAAATTTAAATCTACAAATGCAAAAATAAAAACTGTGGAAAAAAATATAAATGCAGACAATAGATTTTTACAAAGCAATCCTGAAACAAAAATAGCAAAAATTGATAAAGATATTAAAAATGCTAAAATTGCATTGGATTTAAACAAAAAAAACAATGCGTATATTAAAAGTAAATTAGAAACTATCTCCTCTTTAATTTATGACGAAAGAGCATGGGGTGAATATCTACATTCCATATCCAAAAATGCAAAAAAATATAATGTAAAGATTATTGACTTTACAAATAAACATACTTTGCATAGCAGTTCTTTTGGTCACATGTTAGATATAACACTTCAAACCACAGCCAAATATAAAAATACATTGAAGTTTATCAATTCACTAGAACAAAGCAATTTGGTTGTTGATATTCATGATATAAATATTAAAGCTAAAGATAGATTAAATTCAGAATTTAAAATTTCAGTTTGGGGGATTGCATACTAATGAAAACTTTATTAATTGTAACTTTCTTGTTTTTAGCACAAAGTCTTAGTTCTAGTGAATTGGCTTGGGTTGATGAACAGGTTAATGCTATCAAACCACCAAGAACTGGTATAAAAAGTTCAACCATTGCAAGGCTTCAAGACCCTTTTATATTTTTGAAGAAAAAAACTTCTAAGAAATCTAAAACTAAATCTAAAACTAAAAGCAGAAGAAGATTATCAAATAAAATATTAACATCAAATACTAAGCTAAGTGCTAATTATTTAAAAAGAACTTTAACGCTTGATGCAGTTATAAACCATTCAGCACTTATTAGTGGAAAATGGTATAAAATAAACGATAAGATAAATGGATACACGCTTATAAAAGTTAATATAACTTCAGTAGTTTTCGCTAATAACAATAAAAAATTTATACTATCCACAAATAGTAGAAATACAAATTTAAAATTTAAAAATTAAATAGGATAAAACAATGAAATTAAATAATAAATTCCTTAGCACAGTTGCATTGACTTTGCTTCTCTCTAGTAGTAGTTTTGCAGATTGTTCCTATGAACTCTTCAGCATTAGTTCAACAAAAGATACAAAAATTATGGATTTTGTAGATCAACTAAGTGATGAATGTGAGTTTAGTGTCATTGTTACTGATACACATGCAGAAAAATTCTTAAATTCCAAGTTAAATAAAACACATCTAAAAAATCTAACTATAAATGAAGTCTTGGATATAGTTCTTAAAGAGAATAATTTATCTTATAAATTAGAAAACAATATACTAAAAATATCTTATCTATCTACTAGAACATTTCCTATAGACTATATTATATCTCAAAGAAGAGGTGTGGGTAGTACAGATATTACACTTAGTTCATCTTCTGCTACACAAGATGGTGGAGATTCTTCAACAGATACAACAGGAAGTAGTGGTGGAGGTGCCTCAGCTGAATCAGGAATGAAAATAGAAAGTACTGATGAAGTTAAATTTTGGGAAGAGTTAGATGCAGAATTAGAAAGAGTACTAAACAGACCGGGTGATACTTACAAAGCAGAATCTCCAATCATCAATAAAAATGCGGGTTTGATAACAGTTACGGCGACACAAAAACAGATAAAAAGATTGGATGAATACTTAACAAAACTTCAAAATAAAGTTCAACTTCAGGTTTTAATAGATGTACAACTTCTTAGCGTAACAATGAACAAAGGAAGAAGTACAGGTATAGATTGGAAACAACTTTATGCTTTAGAAAATGCTCAATTATCAGTTGACTATGTTAGTAAAAGCAATGTAGTAGACTGGAGTGATGGGGCTATAGATACGGTTGGTACTCAAGCCAAAAATGCAGCTAGTCTTCTAACCATCAAATCTGGTGGGTCACTAAATGAAGTTATTAAATTTTTAAAGACTCAAGGTGATGTTACTTCTATATCCAATCCTAAAGTACTAACTCTAAATAATCAACCAGCTCTAATAACAGCAGGAACAGAATATTTTTATAAAATCACAAGTACAGAAACGCTAGCTGGTGGGACAAGTGGAACATCAAGCAAAAATGAAGTTGTTAAATCTGTTTTTGCAGGGGTACTACTTGATATAACTCCTGAAATATCATCAGACAACACAATAACACTAAAGATAAATCCTTCTCTCTCTGAGACAAGAACAGCATTAAATACAGACAGCTCAACAAGAAGTATGCCACCAGATCTTAATCGCCGTCAACTTTCATCTGTTGTTACAGTAAAAGATGGAAATAGAATTATTTTAGGTGGTCTTATAAATACAAAAAGCTCACTAGAATCCAATGGAATCCCTATTTTAGGTGACATTCCGATTTTAAGTTATATTTTTAAATATGAAGAAAAAATAAAACAGGTTCAAGAATTGGTTATTGTTATTGAACCACATATTATTAGTAGAAACAATGAAAATACAATCTCATTAAAAGAGTTAGGGTATGAAGGATTAAAAGATAATATTGTAGGAATAAATATAAATTCTAAAGTAAAAAAACAAACCACAGCAAAAACAACAAAAGTGAAAGAGGACAATGAGATCTAGTATCTTTGATAATTCTAAAGATATATTTTTAGATACTGTAAACGCTAAAGATTTTGTCCAGCTAGACAGGGTTTCTACAATTTACCAATCCTTAAAAGATTCTGTAAATAAGCCTTTAAAAATGATTTTATTGTATGGTAAACCTGGAACTGGTAAAAGTATGTTTTTAACAAAACTTTATCATGATTTATCCCAATCAAAAAAAGTTTACCTTTACAATACTCCGATACTAGATGAAAGCGAATTTTATAAAACTCTTGCTCACGATTTATTAGATGTAAAGTATAGGGGTGAACTAAACTATACACAATTTATGAAAATCATTAATGAGCATATAGTTGATGAAAATCCAGATAATATACCAATAATTTTGCTAGATGAAGCACAACTATATTCAGCGACACTAATGGAAAATATAAGACTTTTATCAGATACAAGAAAAGTTAAATTTGTAATCACTCTACATAAAACAGAAAAAGAAGACTTAATTGCAAAAGAACATTTTCAAACTAGAATATGGGAGAGTATTGAACTTGAAAATGCTTCAGCAAGTGAATTAAAAATGTATATACAAAAAAAACTTATGAAAGCAAACTGTTTCGATAGTGCAAGTATGTTCCAAATGAAGTCCATAAATTTGATTTATAAACTAACATCTGGAAACTACCGAGATACAAATAAACTTTTATACACTCTATTTGAGATATATACTTGGTATAATGAAAATAATCCAATAAAAATCAACAGAAGTAATATTTCAAATAAGCTAATTGAGATGGCAGCTCTTCACACAGGTCTAATAAATGATTAATGTAACTGAATTAGAAAAAAGGTGGATTAAATTTAAAATAAAATCATATATCCCATATATTGTAATAATTTTTAGCCTATTAGTTATTTTAATCTTATTCTTAACATTATCATTTAAAGATGTTAAAGATACTAAAATTAAATTTACTAAAAATGATATAAAAAAAGTTGAAAAAACAGAAGAAAAAAAAACTAAAACTAAAATTGAAAAAGAAACAAAAACAAAAACAAAGCATGTAAAACCACCTAAAATAGAAAAAAAACTGGTTTTGTCCCCCTCTTTAAATTTTATGCAAGATATGCAAAATAATACTGTTGGCTATTATGAAAATAAAGACAAAGTAATTGAAAAAAAGCATAAAATCATCAACAAAAACAATACTCATAAAATAAAAGAAAAAGAGGTTGCTAAGCCTTTACCTACACCTAAAAAAATAAAAAACAGTTCCATTCAGATAGATATAAGTAAAAAGAATGCTCAAGAAGATATAGATCAGGTTATTAAACGATTTAAAATAAACAACAACCCTGCTCTAAGCCTTTTTGTTGCTAAAAAATACTATGAGCTAGGCAAGTATAACAAAGCATACAACTATGCTCTTATCACAAATGAGATAAATAGTAATATAGAAGCTAGTTGGATAATTTTCACAAAATCACTTGTTAAGCTTAATGAAAAAGAGATGGCAATAAAAACATTAAAAACTTATTATAAACATTCCCATTCCAATACAGCAAAAATACTTTTGGATGAGATAAAAACAGGAAAATTCAAATGAAAATCATAATTGCTCTACTTATTACTTTTTCTTTATATGCAGATATAAAACAAGATATGTTTAATCTTTACCAAAATAAAAAATATGAAAAAGTATGTTCAATCGGCTTTGACAATTTTAGCAGATATAGAAAAGATGAAGATTTTGTATCACTGTATGCCTTTTCTTGTTTAAAATCTGATTACATAGACAGATTGGCAATACCTATGGCAATACTAAAATTTTCTGAAGAATCTCGTGCAAATTCAGCATACTTTTCAGTTATATTAATGCAAAAAAAACTTCTCTATCATGCTTTAATTGATGATTATGATTTGTCTTCGTTAAATCTTCCTACTACTGATTACATACTTTCTAAAGTATTTGATCTTTATGCCGAACTTGGTCAACATGAAAAACGAGCTTTTTACCTTTTCGAAGATAAAAATGATAAAAAACTTACATATAAATTATATATTCAAAAAGATGCAAAACTCAGTAAAATAGTTATTGAAGAGTTTTATGATACAATAGCTTTAAAAAGACATGTGTATTGGTAAGGATAAGTTATGGATAGAATAACATCTGATTTACTTGAAAATGGTTCTATTATGAAACGCCAAGTCGATAGGCTGTTGGCTAATGGTGTAGATCCAAGCCTTATTTTAAGGGATATAACTCTTTCTGGTTTCATGACTATGGATAGACTTGTCCGATATATCGTTGAAAAAATCAGAGATGGTGTTTATGAACTTTCTATTATAGATGATTATGACTATATAAAAGAGGATGTAGTACTAAAACGACTAGCTTCTGAGATGAACATCCCTTTTATAGATTTAGATTCTATTGATATGGACTACCAACTCATAGAAAAAGCCCCATTAGCACAACTAAAAAAGCACAATGCACTACCAGTATATCAAGATGATTTAAGCATCACTGTGGTGTTTAGTGATCCACTTAATATTGATGCA
Source organism: Sulfurimonas sp. (assembly GCA_027064045.1). Taxonomy (GTDB): domain Bacteria; phylum Campylobacterota; class Campylobacteria; order Campylobacterales; family Sulfurimonadaceae; genus Sulfurimonas. The sequence goes on from JAMOQK010000021.1 coordinate 26,883, forward strand.
CAAGAGGTTATGCAACGATTATTCCCAAGAAAGCCCATAAGCATTGCAGTAGCCACAAAAAAACAGATAGCTTCATATCTCTTTAAAGTTGAGCTAAAAGATAGCGTCAAAGGGTTAGTTGGAAAAATTAGAGATGAGCTGAACTCTATCGCTTCACTAGAGGAACAACAAGAAGCGTCATCAATCTTACTTCTTATTGATGTAATTCTTAAAACTTGTATCCATGGAAGGGCAAGTGATATACATATAGAACCTACAGAAAAAAACTGTGTTGTTCGTGGTCGTGTTGATGGTAAACTGGCAGAGATGTTCATTTTTGAAAAAGATATCTATCCTCCTTTGGCTTCTCGTCTTAAACTATTATCAAATCTGGATATTGCTGAAAAAAGAAAACCCCAAGATGGTCGTTTCTCAACAATGGTAGGGAGTGCAGAATATGATTTTCGTATCTCGACACTTCCTATACTTTACGGAGAGTCTATAGTTATGAGGGTACTTGATAAACAAAAAGCTCTTGTAAAACTAGAAGATGCAGGAATGGACACAGAAAGTTATCATAAATTCTTAAAAGGATTAGAATCTCCATATGGGATTATTTTAGTTACTGGTCCAACTGGTAGTGGTAAAACAACCACTCTTTATGGTGCGTTAAATGAACTTCGAGATGTTAGAGACAAGGTAATTACAGTTGAAGATCCAGTTGAATATAGAATGAACCTGATCCAGCAAGTTCAAGTAAATCCAAAAGTTGGACTTAGTTTTGCAGATGCTCTTAGATCTATCCTAAGACAAGACCCTGATAAAATTATGATTGGGGAGATTCGTGACCAAGAAACACTTGAAATTGCAATTAAAGCTGCTCTTACAGGTCACTTAGTCATCTCAACCCTACACACAAACGATTCCATAAGTGCTATCCCCCGTATGGTTGACATGGGGATAGAAGAGTATCTTATAAGTGGCGCACTTGTAGCTATACAAGCTCAAAGACTAGTCAGAAAGATATGTCCAAATTGTAAAACTGAGGAAAAAGTACCACCTTCTGCACTAGAAGAGATAAAAGATTTTATCCCTGAAAATGCAAAGTTTTTTGTTGGTAAGGGTTGTAAAGAGTGTAATGAAACTGGATATATGGGCAGAGAGATGATATGTGAGGTATTAAATATAACTGAAGCTTTATCTTCACTTATAGCAAAAGGTGCTTCTAAAGACAGCTTATTAGAACAAGCACTAAGTGAAGGTTTTATACCAATCTTTAGAAATGGAATACAAAAAGCTTTAGATGGGGTAACAAGTATAGAAGAGATTTTAAGGGTAGCAAAATGACATATTACATAGCAACAATATTAACAAAAGGTAAAAAAGAAGAATTTCCTTTATATGCTAATAATAGAAAAGAAGCCAATAATTATGCAAAACTAAAATTTTCTGGAATAATTATAAAAGTTGTTGAAGCTGAGGAACCACTTGATGCTAAATTTAAAAAATTTAAAACAAATCTTTTAAAAAACATCAAAAAAAGAAAAATCAAACCAGATGCTCAAATCTCAGCAATTAGACAACTCGCAGTTATGACAAATGCTGGTATATCGATTTATGATTCATTAAACGAGATAGCATTAGCAGCAGATGATGAAAATTTACAAACAGTTTTTTCAAAACTAGCAGATGATATAAACTCAGGTCACTCGCTCTCCTCATCTATGGAAAATTTTCGTTTTGAACTTGGCAACCTTACTATTGCTATGGTTGAACTAGGTGAAAAAACTGGTAATCTGGATGAAGCACTTTATTCACTAGCTAATATGCTAGAAGAGATCCGTGCAAATGTTGTTAAATTTAAAAAGGCTATGGCATACCCTAGAAATGTTATGATTGCTATGGCCATAGCTTTTACAATTTTAATCTCTTATGTTGTACCACAATTTAAAGCTATCTTTGAAGAATTACACACAGAGTTACCACTTCCAACAAAAATATTATTATTTTTAGAACATATTTTCAACACTTATGGTCCTTATGTTTTAGCTGGTATTTTCATCGCTTTTGTAACTTTTAAATATCTCATCAACAACTACACACATATAAAATATGGTTGGCATAAATTTTTATTAAAAACATATCTAATCAAAAAACTGATTAAATTTGCAACACTCAGTAGATTTACTCTTGTTTTTTCAGAACTAATTCGTGCAGGTATCCCAATAGCTGAAGCACTTGACACTTCAATATCTATGATAGATTCCCTACCTTTAAAAGAAAAATTATTATCTGTTAGAGCTACTGTTGAAAAAGGTGGGACTCTAAACCAAGGTCTTGCAGAGACAGAACTATTTGAAAACATGGTTATTCAAATGATTCGTGCAGGGGAAGACAGTGGTGCGTTAGATGCAATGGTAAGTAAAGTTGCTGATTATTATAAAATGCGTTTTGATGCTATTATAGATGGTCTTAGTGAAGCCATAGAACCTATTATGCTACTTATTATAGCTGCTATGGTTATTTTACTTGCTCTTGGTATATTCTTGCCTATGTGGAGTATGGGTGATGCTGTTCAGGGAAGAGGATAGATAGAAATTTTTCTATCTACCTTATCTAAAAATTTATCCATATTTTCCTGAGTTGCTTTCAATTTATAAATTACTTTACTATCAAAAATCTTTTTAACTACAACAATCCCACATGCCGAAGCTTCATAATCAATAACCCTAGTATTTGAATATTCAAAACTTATAGTTCTCTCTATATTTTGAGTATATTCTAAAAGTGTAGCACTATTTAAAACTAGATTAACTCCATCACTATAAGCACGAACCAAACCACCAGTACCAAGTTTTGTACCACCAAAATATCTAACTATAATTACGGCAGTGTTTATCATATCAGCACCTTGAAGAACAAAAAGAGATGGTTTGCCAGAAGTACCTTTTGGCTCACCATCATCACTAGAATGCTCAACAATTTGATTGAACTCATTAAGGTATCTGTAAGCTACAACAAAATGTCTTGCTTTTGGATGTTTATTTTTTAATGCTTGAAGTTTTAACTCATAATCTTGGTACGGCATCAGATAAGCAATAAACTTTGATTGCTTCACCTCATGCGTTTGACTATATATTTTATCAACAAATTTCATCTATGCTAAGTTTGTAAAAACCTTTTGAACATCTTCATCATCTTCAAGTTTTTCCAAAATTTTATCAATATCTACTTGTTCCTGTTCTGTAATTGTTATTGGTGTATTTGCCATTCTTTCTAAATGTGCTTTAGTTATTTCTATACCCATATCTTCTAATGCTGAAGTTAAAGTTCCAAAACTTTTATAATCACCTGTTACAATAACTATACCATCTTCTGCTTCTATCTCTTCAAGTCCGGCATCTATCAGTTCAAGTTCTAATTCTTCTATATCTATATCATCTTTTACATTAAACTCAATCAGTGCTTTTCTATCAAACATAAATTCTAAAGATCCATTTGTAAGCATCTCTCCACCATGTTTTGTTAAAATATTTTTAACATTAGCAACTGTTCTAGTATTATTATCTGTCATACACTCGATAAATATCAAAACACCATGTGGGGCTTTACCTTCAAAATTCACTTCCAACATACTTGCTGTATCTTTAGCTGTTGCTCTCTTGATTGCTGCTTCTATATTGTCTTTTGGCATATTTTCAGCTTTTGCATTTAGTATAGCTGTACGAAGTTTCGCATTTGTATCAGGATCACCACCACCCTCTTTTGCAGCTACTGTAATAATCTTGCCAAGTTTTGGAAACAATTTTGACATTGCTCCCCATCTTTTTAATTTTGATGCCTTCCTGTATTCAAATGCTCTACCCACAATATCTCCCTAAGTTTTTAATAATTTTAATTTAAAAATGTATAATACCATATTAGTATTTTAAAAAGGTATATATGAAACTTAGTTTTAGAATAAAGCACCATTTTTTCAGTGCATTTAGGGAATTGTTTGTCCATCATCATAGCTCATTAGAGTTTCGTGCAAAAATATTTGCACTTGTTATTGCTGCAAATGAAGATGCAAAAGTTGAAAGTTATATTATTGTTAAAAATATAGCTATGAGTATATACCCAAAAGACAAGGATAGAGCAGACCTTTTAATGCTTTCAACAAAAGAACTTGTACAAAAGATTAAAGACAATAATGGTTTAAACATAGACGCCTTAGTAACCCACATACAAAAAGAGTTGCGAATTGTACCTAGATATGCAAAAAAAATAGATACAGATTCACTAAGACTTCTTATAAATATAACTTATGATATAGATACAAAAAGTTATCAAGAAAACATATTGGATTTTCTATCAAACTTAAAAGAAGAAACACTAAATAATAAAAAAGTTCAAATAGAAAAATCTGAACAACACTTAGCTTCTAAATACTAAACTTTTCTTTATCAAAAAAACTATCAACAGAGATATTTTTAAATGCTGCATTTAAACTCACAAAAAGAGTTGGAAATTCATTTTCCATTTTAGCCAACATCTCTTTTGTACTAGCTCTGGCATGTGGCATCTTAACATCAAAACGCATAGCAGGACAAGATTCATCACCAATCACTTCAATCCCATTATCTTCAACAAAAGCAAGAAGTTGTCTCTCTCTCATCTGAATAAGTGGACGAATAACTACTAAACCATTTTCAGCCTTATATTTTGGGGCTAAACTTCTCATCTGACCATTATATATAAAATTCATGAAAAAACTCTCAGCAGCATCATCCATATGATGACCAAGTGCTACCTTATTACATCCATGTTTTTGTGCAGCACTGTAAAGATACCCTCGTCTCATTCTTGAGAAAAAACTACAAAAAGATGAATTTTTTCTAATTTTTTCTTTTGCCAATTCATATACTTTTGTATCAACTATGGCATGTGGAATATTATATTGCTCACAATGTCTATGAAGTGAATCATAATTTTCCCCCATTCCATAAGAAATAGTAGCAGCAATAAACTCAAACTTAAAAGGTGCGCGTCTTTGTTGCTCCTTCATAGCATGAATCATGGTTAAAGAATCTTTACCACCACTAAGACCAACTAAAATCTTATCACCCTCTTCTATGAGTTCAAACTCAGCATTTGTTTTGCCAAGCTTTGACATGATTTTTTTGGAAATTTTAATCGACAAGCTTATCTACCATCTTCATAACAAACTCGGCAGATTCAACTGCACTAGTTTCTAAAAACTCATCAAAAGAGAAACTTGCATCCATATCAGCAGCATCACTTATAGCACGAAGTATAAAAAACGGAACACTCAAAGCATCACAAACAACAGCAACACTCGCACCCTCCATCTCCAAAGCATCAGCATTAAATGTAGAACCTATAAAGTTTTTACGCTCCTCATTTGCCACAAACTGATCACCAGTAGCGATTACACCCTCTTGAACAACTTTATTCATTTCTAAAGCAACTTTTTTACCTAAAGAGATTAAATCTTTATCTGCCTCAACAAACACAGCACCTTCTGGTACATATCCAAAGGGATGACCAAAAGCAGTTATATCTAAATCATGCTGAGACAGTTTTGTAGCAATAATCAAATCACCAACTTTTAAACTAGGTGAAATAGCTCCAGCCACTCCTGAAAAAAGCAATTTTTCACAACCAAAATGCTCTATCATTGTAGTAGCTGTAAGAGTTGAAAAAACCTTACCAATCTTTGAGTAAGCGATAACTAAATCCACACCCTTGTAAGTTGCTTCATAATATTTATTATTTGCATATTGTGTAGTTTTATACTCACCTAGTTTTTCTAAAATTGGTGCTACCTCTTCTGGCATTGCACCCATTATTGCTATTTTCATATCTATCCTTAAATCTCTATTGTTTTTATTATCTCTTCATAATGTGGTAATTTTTCTATAATATTACCACCCTCATCAACGATACAACTTCCACCCCAAAAACCAAGTCCATCTTCAAACCCTACACGATTTACAAAGATAAGTTTTGCCTTACATTCACAAGCAACAGTTTTTATGATTTCATACCATTTTTTCTCTATTTCCAGTCCATCATCACTAAAACCACGAGCAGGTGAAGCCACCAAAGCTATAATCATATCTGGATTTTCAGCCATCAAATCCTGATGAACATCCACATGCCATAAATCTTCACACACAACCATAGATATTTTGGCATGTGGGAGTTTAAAACTCTCAAAAACATCACCAGCTTTAAAATATCGTGCCTCTTCAAACATCCCGTAGTTTGGAAGATGAAGTTTATAATGTGTTGAAAGTAATCTCCCAGCACTAAAATATAAAGCTGCGTTTCTAAAACAGCTTTCATCCCTAATTGCACCACCAACTACAATATCCACATGCCGACTAAGTTCAGATAACATTTGCAATTCTTCCACATGCCAAGCATCTTCAAAAAGCTTATCTTGAAGCATATAACCACTCAAGGCTAACTCCGGAAAAACTATCAGATCTGATTTATCTTTATACTTCTCAACTATATCACATATTGTGATTAAATTTGAACGATTTAGTTTTGGAGCAAACTGAACTAAAGTGATTTTCATCTAGCTACAGATTTCCTCTTTAACTTTTTCTAAAGATGCCATATCTGAGATATTTAAAGTTTTTAACTCTTTAGCAATTCTTCTGTTTAAGCCTTTTAATACTACACCATTTCCAAACTCTATCGCCATATCAAGTTCTGGTGCAACTGCTAAAATAGATTGTTTATATTTTACAGGTTTAACCAACTGATCTTTTAACAGTGACACAGCTTCATCTTTAGTTGAATATTTTTGAGTTGTAACATTTGAAACTATTGGTGCTTCAAAATTATCACTTACCATATCTGACATCAACTCTGCCAAAGGCTCCTGTGCAGGTGCCAAAAGTTCACAATGAGAAGCAACACTCATATCAAGAAGTAACGCTCTTTTTGCTCCAGCATCTTTAAAAGTTTGTTCTAAACTAACCAAATCAGATTTCATACCAGCCACAACAAGTTGCCCATCTTGATTATAGTTTGCAGGCCAAACTTTTTTACCATCTGCTTGAGCAGTTGCACATACACTCTCAACAGTTTCATCATCAAGACCAACTAAAACCATCATACCAGCTTCTATCTCTTCACATGCACTTTGCATCAATGCACCCCTCTTATGAACAAGTTCAACTGCATCTACATAATCAATCGCACCACTAGCACAAAGAGCAGAAAATTCACCAAGTGAATGACCCAAGAAAAGCTCAGCTTTAACATCAGGACAAGCATCTTTAAAAAGTTTATATGCTACCATCTGAACAAGTAAAATAGCAGGTTGAGTAAAAGCTGTTTGACCTAATTTATCATTTTCTTCAAAAATCAACTCTTTAAAATCTACACCTATTCTCTCACCAGCTTTAGCAAACATCTCCCTTGCCACTTCAGAATTTTCATAAAAATCTTTACCCATACCTACAGCTTGAGAACCCTGCCCAGCAAATATCATCGCTATTCTTTTTGACATTTTTTTCCTTTTATAAATAATTTTTATTATTAAGCACTTTTTTTCTTAACATAACTCTATATAATTCCCATCAATTCTATATCTTTCAACAAGTAATCTGGCATCTTAATGAGGAAGAATTTTAACTTAAATTTAGTTTAAAATTATCTGGATTTACAATGATAATCTCCTTCTAATTCTCAAGAATTATTAAGATTTTATCATCAGATGCATCCAAGAAAGATGCATCTTTTAAAAGTGTTGCTATTTCAAATACCTCTTTGGAAGCATCACTAGCAGTTATAAAATTAGTTGCATCCACAACTAGAGCCACCACCAGTAGCACAACAATCATCATCTTGTTGATTTTCAGCAGGGATACCAGTCATAACTTCTTCAGCAGAAGCATCTCTAATATTGTTTATAGTAACCTTAAACATTAAAGTTTTACCAGCTAAAGGGTGATTAAAATCAATAATTACACTCTCTTCACCAATCTCTTTAACGACAACTTGAACAGTACCACCATCTTCACCTTGACCATAAAGAGTCATACCTTTTTCTAAATCAATACCAGCAAATTGATCTTTTGGCACTTCTTGCATAGCATCTGGATTTAATTCACCATAAGCATCTTTAGGTTCAACTGTAATCTCAGCTTTCTCACCGATTGTCATGTTTGAAAGACCATTTTCAAGTCCTGGGATGATTTGACCTTTACCAAACATAAATACTAAAGGCTCTCCACCAACATTACTGTCAACAACACTCTCCCCATCACGAACTTCATATTCTATCGATACTATTTGATTTGCTTCTATTGCCATTATTTGACCCTTTTTTATTTTTTTTGGATTTTATCATAAAAATCTGTAATATAACTAAATACTTAGTAAACTACTTCATTAAACTAAGATATTTCTTAGCACTCTTTGCTTGTGACGAACCTGCATATTTAGCAATTATGGCTTTATAAAAAGATTTTGCATTTTTATTATCACCAGTTAACTGCATAGACCTAGCAGCATGTAACATTAAATATGGCATATATGAAGCTTTTGAATAAAGAGATGCACTTTTCTTAAAATAAGCAATAGCCTCTGCATAATTCTTCCTTCTATATTTCATCTCACCAATCATATAATGGGAATAAGCAGGTTTATAATTTTTATCAATTAAATAATTATAACCTTTTATCGCTTTTGTGTAATATTTTTTCTTATAATAAGCATATGAATCTTTAGCTATTTGAGCATTTGATTTTGAGCCAAAAGTAGATTTTGTAACAGCAGAAGTTTTTTTCAACTCTTTTACCACTAAACTTTTAAACTTATTAAATTCATTAACCAAACTGTTAAAATCATCTTTAGTTACATAAGTTTTATTGATATTATCCAAAAGTAATGACAACTCAGATAAAGTTGAAGTTAAGTTTTTAATATTTTCAGAGTTAGTTTGAGTTACCTCACTTAATCTCTTTTCATATTCATTAGAATCAAGTAATTGCTTTGTATTCTTGTCCTCTAATTGTTTTAATCTAAACTTGTTTTCTTGTGATTTTCTACTCAAACCCTCTATAATTGTTTGCAATCCATCAATTCTCTCTCTAAGCGAATCAACTTTACTCGCTTGGTCATTAGTAGTAAGTACAACTTTTCGAAGATTTTTTTTATTTTGTAGAACAACCTCTTCACCTGTAGTTAAACCATACGGTTTTGGGTTGCTTAAATCACCAGCACCGAACGCAGACGGTTCGGCGCTCAAAAGACTAAAAGGCAGAAAAGCTACAAAAAAAGAAGTAACTAAAAAACTGCGTTTCATATGAATTATGGAAGAAGTTTAAAGTCTACACGACGATTTCGTGACCAACACTCTTTAGTTTTATCACTACATACTGGATTACTTTCACCATAACTAACCATAGTGATACGATTAGCATCAACACCTTCAGAAACCAATGCTTTTTTAACAGATGATGCTCTTTTTAGACCAAGTGCAAAGTTATATTCATCACTTCCCCACTCATCACAGTTACCTTCAAGCTTTACAGTAAATGCATTAGCTACACCATTTGCGACAGTTGCATCGTTTGATATTTTATCTTGCATATCAGGACGAATATTAAATTTATCAAAATCAAAATAAACAGTTGAAAGTTCTTTTTCAAGTTCTGCCATATTCATTTCATTTGTATCTGATTTTGATGTAGCATTCTCACCAAGAACTGATGAATCTTCTGTAGATACAGTTTCAGTTTCTACTGCTTTTACCTCTTGAACTTTACTGCTCGAATTTTGTGCAGTCGGTTCATCTACAATTGGCTCTTTAGAGCTACACCCACTAAAAACTAATAATGCTATTGTCGCACTAGATAGTATAATACTTTTCATAATTTCAATGCCTCGATTTTAAAGATTCGTTATTGTATCAAAAAAACAACAATATTACCAATCCATAGATTGAATTCTTCCATATTTTAACGGAAACAAATAGTTTTTATTATGATTTAATCTTATAATACCTAAAGAACTTTGAGCTTGATAATTTTTTATAAACAGTATAGCATCACCATCTCTTGAAAATCTAGGAAATTCATTTATCCCAGTTGCTGTAAGTCTTCTGATAAAGTCTGTTTTTGTTGAGATTAAGTGTAAGTTAAATGTATTACTTGAAAAAGCACTAGAAGTTTCTCTTGCCTTATAAACGACATATTCACCTCTCGCACTACAAGCGGCATTACTTTTACCATAATAAACCATCTGTTCAACATCATTCGTACCAATATTTTTTGAAAAGATATTTGGATAACCCAATCTGTTTGAAACAAAAACAATAGTATTATCATTCATAAATTGAGCATTTACATCTATGCCACTAAATTTTGTAATCCGTTTATATCTTCTTGATTTTACATTATATAGATAAATATCTGGCTGCCCTTTTGGTGCCATTGTTAACAATAGTTTAGAAGAGTCATCACTCACATCAGAACATACCAACATACCATCAGAAGAAAGAAGACTTTTAATAACACCTGTTCGAATATCAACATATCTCAGAGTTGGTTTCTTCCTATTCAAAGAAGTATAATAAAATTTAGTTTGGTTTTTATTTGCCCATTTTGGAAAGATATTAAAACCACCTTTTATTATTACATGTTGATAAGACAGTGTATAATCAGCTATAATAATCTCACTTTTTCGAGGCTTTACTATCCTTGAAAAAATAACTTTTCTCTTCATCCACTCAACGGATGGGGCACCCATAAATTCATTTATATCATAAGCTATGGCATGTGAGATAAACATATATACATTTTTACTTTTAATCTTATAATTTTTAAGTAAAACATCTTTATCATTACTTATAAGCTTTGTTTGAACATTTAAAGCACCATTGTCATCCTCAAAAAGCTTATATCGTAAAACATAGTTCATATCTTTGTTTTCAACAACAACTTCATTTTTATTAAAGTTTGTTGTTCTACGATGCCTATCAACATTGAACAATGAAAGTACATTTAAATCTGCTACAATAGTTTTAAAAAACTTTACTTTAAATGTATCATCATAACTTATTGATGCATCCTCCACTGCTAAAGATGGAAGGGAATCCACTTTTTTAATAACTTCTATAGTTGCATCACTTGCAAATATAGAAGTTATCAATATAATACTTAAAAAAAATATTTTCAAAACTACTCCTTTGAGGTTAATATAATTATATAGTTTCCAGATTCATGCTGTGGGTTTACAGGGAAAAGCACTTTTTCCAATCTGGATTTAAGTTCATCGCATTCACGATTTAATGCACTATTTGTTGAATAATTCAAAATCCTAAAATCTATCACTTTTCCAATAGCACTAAGCTCTATAACTGCTTTTACACTATTACCTTGTGAATTTGGTGGTGGATTAAAATAATCATATACTAAAGCCTGAATTTTAGCTAAATATTCATTAACTTCATTTGATGTTGATGGAGATAATTTATCACTGTCAGTTGATATTTTATCTATATTTTTCACTATCTCTGAAATATCTTTTACATCTTTATTGTTTAAAGTTTTTACTTTTTTTTGTATCTCTTGAAATCTTTTATTATCAATTTTTCTTTTTTTAATTATTTTTTTGTTAATTTTTTTTGTCCAAACATCGCTAAATAGATTTCCAACATCTGTCTCAGGGGTAGCTATATCATTAGATATTGCAGTTGAGTCACTTATAGTTTTTTTTACTATCTTAGGTTTCTTGGTTATCTTAGATTTTTTTATACTTTTTTTAGCTTGTACAAAAGAGTTATTTAGCGATATAGAGATATAATTATCTTTTTTAAGTGCAAAAACATCATCTTTTTTTAATCCAAATAACATATGTACAAAAAAATATGCAAAAAAAGTAAAGAGTGATATAGATATAAAACCACTTATAAGAAAAAAGGTATTATTTCTAACCATTTGTAGCTAATGAGACCTCAGAAAATCCAGACTGCTTTACAGCTGCTAAAACAGACATCACAACACCATAATCTAGCGATTTATCTGCACTTATAAGCACAGTGGCTTTAAGATCTAATTTTCTTGAATACAAATAAAAATTATCTCCAAAAGAGTTTATATCAAAAATCTCTTTATTAACCATTAGTTTCAAATCTTTATCAATGGTGATATGAACTGGTGGGATTTTTGAAAGTTGTTTAGAGATTGAACCCTGAGGAAGTTTTATGTTTTCCTCATAAACTATATTTGGAGCGATTACCATAAGTATTGCAAGTAGCACAAGCATAACATCCACCAAAGGGGTAATATTTAACTCAGGTTTATCATCCCAATCATACATAACAGACCTTTAATTTCTAGCTAAAATTGCGTCACTTTGCATCTGCATAGAACTGATTAACTCGAATGATTTTCTTTTTAATATTTGATGATAAGTATAAGCAAATACTGCTACAAAAATTCCAGCTGCTGTTGCGATTAGTGCATCAGCTACACCACTAGAGATAACAGACATACTCCCACTACTTTGACCAATATGAGTAAATGTATCAAGGATGGAAACAACTGTACCAAAAAGACCGATAAATGGTGTAGTTGAAGCAAAAACCGAGAGTAAAGATAAACCTTTTGTAGCTTCTCTTGTAGCAGCCAACATACCTAAGTCTAAAACTTCTTTAGAAATATTTGAACTTGTTTTAATGAAATTATTTAAAAAAGAGTCTTGATTAACTGAGGGAGAACCCATAAGCAAAGTTTCTAATGAACTGTTTTCAGTAGAAAGCCAATTACTTACAGAGAAGTAACGATAAAAGAACACCCAATTCAACACAATAAAGTATATTGACAAAAGAGCCAATACACCTATTGTAACTGGATGACTTTTTAGATAAAAATCTATTAAATTATTAGTCATATTTTAAAATAATTTTTGAGCGGCAGACTCTATTTTTGCAGAAACTGATGCTATTGCTGGATTTGAATCAGCAATATCACTAAGAAGTTTCTTAGCATCTTCAAGAGCAGTAGCAATTGCACTTTCGTTATCACCACGAATAGCAACAGCACCTTCTACCAAAACAATAACTTTTTCTTCATCAACCTGAACTACGCCCCAGTTAATTAAAATCGACTCGACTGTTTTGTCTTCTTTTTCGATATCAATTACACCAGCTTCCAACAAAGTTGATAATGAAGCATGATGAGCAAGAACACCGAATTCTCCCTCTTCACCAGGGAGAACTACACTAACAACTTCACCATTAAAGATTTCGCCGTTAGGAGTTAGGATTTCAAGTTTTAACTTATCCATTTCTTGTCCTTATAATTACTTCGTTTTTTCGAATTTTGCAATCGCCTCATCTATACCACCAACCATATAGAATGAACCTTCTGGCATGTGATCACATTCACCATCAAGAATCATTTTGAAACCTTTGATAGTGTCAGCTTGAGAAACATATTTACCAGGTGAACCTGTAAATACCTCTGCAACGAAGAATGGTTGAGAAAGAAATTTCTCAATTTTTCTAGCTCTTTCAACAACATTTTTATCATCTTCAGAAAGTTCATCCATACCAAGAATAGCAATAATATCTTGTAAGTCTTTATACTTTTGAAGTGTTTGCTGAACACCACGAGCAACACTATAATGCTCTTCACCAACAATTTGTGGATCAAGTAATCTTGAAGTTGAATCTAGTGGATCAACTGCAGGGTAGATACCTTTTTCAGCAATTTTACGATTAAGAACTGTTGTTGCATCCAAGTGAGCAAAAACAGAAGCTGGAGCAGGGTCAGTCAAGTCATCCGCAGGTACATATACTGCTTGAACAGAAGTAATAGAACCTTTTGATGTAGATGTAATTCTATCTTGTAATGCACCCATTTCACGAGCTAGAGTTGGTTGATAACCAACAGCTGAAGGGATACGACCAAGAAGTGCTGACATCTCTGAACCTGATTGAGCGAAACGGAAAATATTATCGATAAACATCAATACATCAAGACCTTTTTCATCTCTAAAATACTCAGCCATAGTGATACCTGTAAGAGCAATACGATTTCTTGCTCCTGGAGGCTCTGACATTTGACCGTAGCACAGTGCAACTTTATCAAGTACATTTGAATCTTTCATCTCATGATAAAGGTCATTTCCTTCACGAGTTCTTTCACCAACACCAGCAAATACTGATAAACCATCATGACCATGAGCAACATTATGAATAAGTTCCATGATAATAACTGTTTTACCAACACCAGCACCACCAAATAAACCAACTTTACCACCCTTAGAATAAGGAGCAAGTAAATCAACTACTTTGATACCTGTCTCAAACATCTCTGTCGCAGTTGATTGATCAACTAGTGGTGGAGGCGCACGGTGAATAGACCATTTATCTGAATCAGTGATTTGTTCACCACCATCAATAGTCTCACCAATTACATTAAAAATACGGCCAAGTACTTTTTCTCCAACTGGAACCTGTATAGAATCGCCAGTAGCATTTGCATCCATACCACGAACTAAACCTTCACTCATATCCATTGCAATCGTTCTAACACGACCATCACCTAAGTGAGCTGCAACTTCAAGCACCAAACGATGCTCTTTACCTTCTAAATCAACTTTAACTTCAATCGCTTCGTTAATCTTTGGAAGGTAACCATCAAAATCAACATCAACAACCGGGCCCATAACCTGGCTAATTTTACCAATCATATTTTTCTCCATTATTTCATCGACTCCACACCACTGATAATTTCTATCAGTTCTGTAGTAATAGCTGCTTGTCTAGCTTTATTAAACTTGACATTTAAACTTTTCACCATATCACTAGCATTGTTAGTTGCTGTATCCATAGCCTGCATTCTAGCACTATGTTCAGCAGCAACTGAATCAATTAAAGCATAATACATGTTATATCCAACATATTTACTTACAAGTGAATCTAACATATGCTCTTCATCTTGAGCTTCAACTTCTAAGATAGATTTCTGCTCTTCATTACAATCAAATTGTTCTGTATCTACTGGAAGTACTTTATTTACATGCAACTCTTGAGTTATCATGTTTTTGTATCCATTATATACAACATGAAGACCATCGATTTTACCATCTTTATAATCTTCTATAGAAGTTTGAATAAAATCATCAGATCTAACTTTATCTGGTTTTGAACTTAAATCAGAAACAAAGTCAAAAAGTTCAACTTCATTATATTTAAAAAATTCAATACCTTTTTTACCGATTCCACGAAGACGCACTTTTACATTTTTTTCTTTATACTCTTTTAAAAGTTTGTTAACAGCTTTAATTGTTTGAATATTAAAACCACCACATAAACCTTTATCTGCAGTAACAAAAACTATGTCAACCATTTTCGGATTTTCAATGTCTATAAAACAACGATTGTCAATTCCTCCAACTTTATTACATTTAATGCGTCCAGCTATTTCGGCAATAACCTGATTCATTTTCACAGCATAAAGACGAGAGCGTTTTGCAAGTTCTTCAGCACGACGAAGTTTCGCAGTACTTACAAGCTTCATTGCACGAGTCGTCTTTTGAGTGTTAGAAACACTGCCTATCTGTCTTTGAATATCTTTCAAGTTTGCCATAACAATTTCCCTTACGCTGCTACAAAGCTAGCTTTGAATTCTTCAAGAGCTTTAGTTAACAGTGCTTTAGTATCATCATCAACTTTAGAAGTGCTTCTGATATTCTCAAAAATCTGAGGATATGATGCTTCTAAGAATGGATACATCTCAGCTTCAAAACGAACAACATTTGATGAATCAAAATCATCTAAGAAACCTTCATTACCTGCAAAGATAATAGCAACTTGTTTCTCAGCTGAAAGTGGTGAAAATGGCCCTTGTTTTAGAACTTCTACCATTCTTTGACCACGCTCTAATTGATTACGAGATGTTTCATCCAAATCAGATGCAAACTGAGCAAATGCTTGAAGTTCACGATATTGAGCAAGATCAAGTCTAAGTGTACCAGCAACTTGCTTAGTAGCTTTGATTTGAGCAGCACCACCAACACGAGAAACTGAAAGACCAACATTAATTGCTGGACGAACACCTGAGTTAAAGAGTTCAGTTTCTAGGAAAATCTGACCATCTGTAATAGAGATAACATTCGTTGGAATATATGCTGCAACATCACCCTCTTGCGTTTCAATAATAGGAAGTGCAGTAAGTGAACCAGCTCCATCTTCATCACAAACTTTCGCAGCTCTTTCAAGTAAACGAGAGTGGATATAGAAAACATCACCAGGATAAGCTTCACGACCTGGAGGACGACGAAGGATAAGTGACATTTCACGATATGCAACCGCATGTTTAGTTAAATCATCATATACGATTAGACCATGTCTAGCATTATCACGGAAATATTCACCCATAGTAACACCAGTATATGGAGCTAAAAATTGAAGTGCAGCAGCTTCAGCAGCTGTAGCAGATACGATAATTGTATATTCCATTGCACCATGTTCTTCTAAACGACGAACAATTTGAGCAACAGTTGATTCTTTTTGACCGATTGCTACATAGATACAAGAAACACCATTACCTTTTTGGTTAATGATTGCATCAATTGCAACTGTAGTTTTACCAGTTTGTCTATCACCAATAATAAGCTCTCTTTGACCTCTACCGATTGGTACAAGTGCATCAATCGCTTTAATACCAGTTGCTAATGGTTCATGAACTGATTTTCTATTCATAATACCAGGTGCTTTTTCCTCAAGGAAACGAGTTTCATTTGTTTCAATCGGACCTTTACCATCTATTGGCTCACCAAGTGCATTTACAACACGACCAAGAAGTGCATCACCAACAGGAACTTTAAGAAGTTTTCCAAGTCTTTTTACACTCATCCCCTCTCTAAGTTCGATACCAGCACCAAGGATAACAATACCCACAGCACTCTCTTCAAGGTTCATAACCAAACCTTTAGTACCCTCTTCAAACTCTACCATCTCACCAGCCATAACATTGCTAAGTCCGTAAACTTGTGCAACACCATCAGCATAAGAAACGATTTTACCTGTTTCATTAATATCAACACTTAATTCAAAGTTATCGATACGCTCTTTAATTATTGAGCTGATTTCATCAGCTTGAATTTTTGCTACCACTATATATTCTCCCCTCGTTGAAAGTTAAATTGCTTTTACTATATGTTCTATAATTTGATTGTCTATTCTAGTTTTAGAAAAATTAATCTCTATCCCTAAATCTTCCACATCAACTTTAATACCATCAAAATCATTTTTCATAAACTCTAATGTTATTTTTGAATCAAATCTCTTACTTAAACCATCACCTAAATCTTGTATTACTTTAGCATCTATATCACTATCGCTATAAACAACACCTTCATAAGTTTTAGTAGTATTTGCCACATCTTTTCTCATCTCCTCTGCTATTGCAGGGATGATATTGATACGACCGTTTTCCACTATCAGTTTAATAAAGTTATTTACTTCATTGGAGTTTGCAGATTTAACTGCATCTAATAAAATATCTAACTTATCTTTTGCAAGAATATTTGGATTCTCAACTATATTAATAAACTTCTCATTTTTAAAAGACTCAGCTAAAGTAGCAAAAATAGAAGTCATACTCTCCATAGATTCTATACCTGAACTATCTTTAATAGCTTTAATATATCTCTTTGCGATTAATTCTTCCATTATGCCACCTTCTTCAAGATAACATTTGCCATAGCTTCTTTATTGAAGTCATCACCACTTTGGGCTAACACTTCATCAAGAATCTCTTCCACAACAACACGAACCATTCTTCTTTGTTCAAAATCTTTCAAAGAAACTTGTTGTTTTGCTAAAGTTTCTAACTCAACCTCACATTGTGCCATCATGTTATCATTAATGATTTTATTCTCTTTTTTTGAAGCACTTGCTAATTCCTCTGCAAACTTTTCAGCTTCAGAGATTTTTGCCAATGCATCTTTTTTAAGAGTAATAGACTCATTTAACTTATCTTGAACTTTTTGTAATTCATCAGCAATTGATTGCGATCTACCTGCAAAATAATTTTTTGTAGGTTCTGCAATCAAATACCAGATAAGTCCAACAAAAAGTGCAAAGTTCACAGTTCTTTGAATTATATCTGAACTTGCATGTTCTGCATCACCAGATGCTAATGCATAAGTTGATATCATTAGCATAAATACTAAAATTCTACTCACATCTTATCCTTATATCTGACTAAATTTAGCTTTTACAGCTTCTTTAAACAGTGGAACCTGAGACATCAAGTCACTTGTTAACTGCTCTTTAGAGTTAGCAAGAGATTGCTCAAACTCCAAATATTCACTGGCTAATTCAGCACGCTTTGCCTCTAACTTACTATCTGCTAACTCTTTAGCATCTGCAATAACCTTCTCTCTCAGGGCTGTAGCTTCAAGTTTAGCATTCATAATAATTGATTCAGCTTTTGAATGTAGTTCATTGATTTCATCATCATTTGAACCTATTTTACTTAGGTCTCTTTTGATGTCCTCATCTCTTTTATTCATAAAACTAAACAATGGATTATAAAGCCAACTATTAAGAACAACGATAAGCGTAAGAAATACGATTAATGTAGCTATAAGTAGTATCGGATTTATATCTAACATAGCACCTCCTAAAAGTTGCGTGATTATACAATGATAAAATTGAAACGATAGTTAAAGTAGAAAAAAAATTAAGAAAATTTTATTTTTTATATAAATAATGCTATTAATGTGTAATTTTAAGAAGAAAAATACTCTAAAAAATCTTGAATTTGCTTTTCATCATCAAATTCAACTGTTACTTTATTCTTAGAAGTTTTCATTTTAAAACCAAGTGTATTAAATTTCTCTCTTAAATTAGAAAAATCATATGAAACAGCAGATGGTTTTTTATCTGAAGTAATTTTTGAAGTTTTTAAATTTTTAATCATCGACTCAACATCTCTAACACTGAGTTTTTGACCAATAATTGAATTTACCATTAATTGTTGTTGCTTTTCATCAAGACCTATTAAAACCCTTGCATGACCTGCTGTGATTTTTTTCTCAATCAATGCTTTTTGTGTTTTAGGTGAAAGTTGCAAAAGTCTTATAGAGTTAGTTATATGTGTTCTACTTTTACTAATAAGATGAGACAACTCTTCATGTGTTATCTCATGCAGTTTAATCAACTCGCTATAAGCATGTGCCAACTCTATAGAGTTTAATTCCTCTCTTTGAATATTTTCAATAAGAGCAAATTGTCTCATCTTTTGCTCATCACTATTTAGTACAATAGAGCGAATAGTTTTTAGCTTTGCAATTTTAGAAGCACGAAACCTTCTCTCACCAGCTATTAAAATATAACCATCAATATCTTCTGTAACCACTATAGGTTGAATTAAACCATCTTTTTTAATAGACTCTGCCAACTCAGCCAAAGAATCTTCATTAAAAGATTTTCTAGGTTGATAAGGATTTGCCCTTATATCTTTAAGTGGTATTTCTACAATAGAATCTTTTTGAGATACTTCATTATCATATGCTTCATCTATCTCACCTAACAATGCGCCTAAACCTCTACCTAATGCTCGTGATTTCATTATCTTATTATCGCCTGTGCTAAATTTTGATATGCTTTTGAACCATTTGATTTTACATCATATAAAATCACAGGTTTACCAAAAGACGGTGACTCTGCAAGTTTCACATTTCTTGGTACAACTATATATTTTTCTTTTTCATCTTTAAACAGTTTACCTTTAAAATGTTGTCTTAAATCTGCAAAAACCTGTTTTGAAAGATTGTTTTGAGATGAAAACATAGTTGGTAAAAAACCTTTTATAGTAAGTTTTGGATTTATAGATTTTCTTACAAGTTTAACAGTATTTAAAAGTTGTGCCAACCCCTCCAATGCAAAAAACTCACACTGAATAGGAATAATTACAGAGTTTGAAGCTGAAAGTGCATTTATAGTCATTGGTCCAAGGGCTGGTGGAGAATCAATAATCACATAATCATAATCTTTTTTTACATTTGCTATAGCTTTTTTAAGCACTAACTCACGACCCTTTGCATTATCAGCATCATAGTATTCTTTTTCTATCCCAACAAGCCCTATATTTGATGGAACTAAATGAAGTGTAGGTAAATCCGATTTTAAGATAATATCTTTTAATTTTTTTGTACCGATGAGAACATGATAAATATTAAATTCATAATCATTTCTATGAAATCCCAAAGATGTTGTGGCATTTGCCTGAGGATCTGAGTCTATCAAAAGCACTTTTTTTTCTGCAACAGCCAGTGAAGCAGCCAGATTTACAGCAGTGGTTGTTTTACCAACTCCACCTTTTTGATTTGCTATTACTATCACTTCACTCATCTTCTACTATATATCCTCTCGCCATCGCTTAAAATAGAACCATCACTCTCAAGAGTAACATCATCTAATAAAATTTTAAAATTATTTTCATGTGTAAAAAACTGTCGATTTCTATGAAATTCTAACTCATATTTGCTAAAAACTTGCTTCCATAATGATTTTTTCTCAATCTTTTTAAAATATTGTTTTAACAACTCATCTTTAGAAATTTTTATATCTAAACTTGCAAAACCTTTTGGAGATTTGACTAGATTTAATCCAACACCACAAACAAGGGTATCTCCGAGTATATTTGTTATCATCCCACCAATCTTCAAATCATCTAAATAAAAATCATTTGGCCATTTCAACCAAACTTTAGAATTTAATTCACTTAAACTCTCTTTTAAAAGATATGCAAAATATATAGAAGCAGATTCAAGTTTCAAATCTTTTGGCAGCTCATCTAAACAAATCGCAAATGATAAAAACAGATTTCCATCTATCCCTATCCATCTATTTTCTCTACTGCCTAAACCAGCTATTTGCTTCTTCGCAACCACGGCATGTGGGGGTACAAGGTCATGATTTTTTAGAGCATTTTTTAGATATGTTTGAGTTGAATCTATACTATCAAGATATGTAATCTTCAATACTAAGTCTCTTCCCATTTATATATGAGATAACATCTACCTCTTTTTTTGATGGTGCTTGAACACGAAAAACCTGAATTGTACCAACTTTACACCCTACTATTATACTATCAGCACAAATTTTTAAGATTTTTCCAACTTCATTAAAACCATCACTATCTACAAGCTTTATTTTTTTAAGTTTAAGTCCACTTTTCAGATATATCCCCGGCCAAGGGGTAAATGCTCTATACCTGTTATACAGTGTCAGTGCATCATCAAAACCTATCTCACCATCAGCTTTTGTAATTTTTTTGCAATGGGTAGCTTTACTCTCGTCTTGTTTTTTCAAAGTATAATTTTCAAAGTTTTTTAACACATCAACACTAAGTCCACATGCCAAAGTTGTAAGTTTATCAAACAACTCCTCAACCATCATATCTTCATCTACATCTATTTTTTCTATCTTGATAATATCGCCAGTATCAAGCCCCTCATCCATAAGCATAGCAGTTACACCTGTCTGAGTATCGCCATTTAAAAGTGTCTGCTGAATTGGAGATGCACCTCTGTAATTTGGTAATATGGAAGCATGAAGATTTATACATGGTGCATGACTTAGCACCTCTTTTGGAAGTATCTGTCCATAAGCAGCCACCACTATAAAATCACACTCAATTTTTAAAAGTTCTTTAACTACCTCTGTTTCACGAAGTTTATTTGGCTGATAAACATCTATGCTATTTGCACATGCCAAACTCTTCACAACAGGTGGAGTCATAATTTTTTTACGCCCCACTGGTTTATCTGGCTGTGTATAAACTGCTACTACATCTATATCTTCATCATCTATGAAAGTTTGTAAAATTTTCTCAGCATAATCTGGAGTTCCCATAAAAATTATCTTCATTCTACACTCCTAAAATGTGTCCCACCATTGTGAATACCATCTATCATAAAACTTTTGGCATCATCAAGATTAAATCCACTTGCTAAAAACATATCTATCCCACATGCCATAAGGTATGATGCTGCTTTTAATTTTGTAACTATCCCACCCGTTGCAAAGATATTATTTGGTGTTACATCTTTTTTGAGTTCATCTTCATCTATGGAGGTTACAACTTTTAATACTTTGGCATGTGGGTTTTTTCTTGGGTCATCATCATAGTACCCATCTATATCTGACAATATTACCAACATATCTGAATCTGTATTTTTCGCTATGTAAGCTGATAGTTGGTCATTGTCCCCAACTTCCAACTCCTCTGTTGATGTTGCATCGTTTTCATTCACTATTGGGATAACACCATTTTGCAATAAAATATCTATAGTATTTTTAATTCTCTTTGTATCATCAGGTTTATCGAGGTTTACAGCTGTTACTAAAACCTGAGAACAAAGGATATTATGAGATAAAAATTTTTTTGAGTATTTATTCATTAAAACGGGTTGACCGATAGAAGCTAACGCTTGTTTGTTTTCAAGCTTTGCTCTATCTAGTTGAAGTTTTGTATAACCAGCTGATACAGCACCTGATGATACTAAGATAACTTCATATTTTTTTTTTACTTTAGCTAAAAATTCAACTAAACTCTGCATCCTCTCTAAGGCGATTGTGCCATCTTGTGTTAAAACAGCACTACCTACTTTAACAACTATTCTTTTCATTTTCTATCACTTTGTACCAAATTGAATAAAGCATATTTTAATGGCTCTATATTTTTTGAAACTACAGAAGATATTGGTGCAACTAAATAAGGTTTTGTTTTATCATAACCTAAAGTCTCATCTGCACTCTCTTGCACAAAAAATGGCATATCTGCATCAAAATTAAACTCATTTGTACTACTAGGCTCTAAACCTAAAAGTTCTAAAAATTCTCCAACCAATTTTTGTATATCTTCTTTTGGTACAATATCTACTCTTGTTAATGCAATAGCATATTTACTGTCTGCTAATTTATCTGAAAATGAAGCTATCTCATTTTTTAGGACTTCTATCTGCTCTTTAAGGTCTCTATATGAAGCTAAATCTATCATATATAAAAGAGTTTTTGTTCTCTCGATATGTCTTAAAAATTTTATCCCAAGACCTTTACCCTCATGCGCTCCACCAATAATACCAGGTATATCAGCCATAACAAATGATTCAAAATCACCAATGTTTACTTGACCTAATTTTGGAGTAAGTGTTGTAAACTCATAGTTTGCTATCTCTGGACGAGCATTTGAAACTGTTGAGATAAGAGTTGATTTACCAACATTTGGAAAACCTACCAAACCAACATCTGCGATAAGTTTTAAATCGAGTTTTATAGCTCTAGTCTCACCCTTTTCACCAGGTTGAGCATAAGTTGGTCTTTGGTTTGTAGGACTTTTAAAGTGGGTATTTCCAAGTCCACCCTTTCCACCTTGCAAAAACTTCTCAACTTGTCCATCTTTAAGCATATCAAAAAGAACTTCCCCACTATCAACATCTACAATCTGTGTACCAGGTGGAACTATAATAACTTTCTTAGCTCCACTTTTCCCTGTGCAGTTTGAACCCTCACCAGGTTTTCCGTTGTCAGCTTTTATGTGCATCTTTCTTTGAAAATGTGAGAGTGTGTGAGTGTTGTTATCACACTTAAACCAGATGTCACCACCTTTTCCACCATCACCACCATTAGGACCACCGTTTAGTACAAACTTTTCTCTACGAAATGCTACACAACCTTGTCCACCTTTACCCGAGCTGACTGTTAATTCGACACTATCTGTGAACATTGCCATTCCTTACTTTGAAAAATTTTTATTAAATTGTGAAAGAGTTTAAAACTCTGTGTGATAGAAAAATATCTGGGCAAAAACCCAAATATTTGTAGAATTATGCAGCAGGTACTATAGATACTTGTTGACGCTTTTTGTCTTTTCTTTCAAAAGCAACAACACCATCAACTAGTGCAAATATAGTATGGTCTTTCCCCATACCAACATTTTTACCTGGATGAACTTTAGTTCCTCTTTGACGAATGATGATGTTACCAGCTACTACAGCTTCTCCACCATATTTCTTTACACCAAGTCTTCTACCAGCTGAATCACGATTATTCTGTGTACTACCCTGACCTTTCTTATGTGCCATCTTATTCTCCTACTTTAGTTTATTAAGCTTATGCAGCTATTTTCGTGATACGAACACGAGTGAAGTCTCTTCTGAAACCTCTTTTAACTTTAGAGTCTTTACGACGACGCTTTTTGAAAGTGATAACTTTTTTATCACGACCCTCGTTAATAACCTCAGCAGTTACTTTAGCACCATCTACAAATGGAGCTCCCATTTTAAGTTCACCAGCATTTACTGCTAGAACTTCTGTAATTTCGATGGTAGCTTTTGGTTCAAGAGACATTTTGTCTAATAAAAGAATGTCACCCTCTTGAACTTTATACTGCTTACCACCATTTTTGATAATTGCGTACATCTATATTCCTTATAATTCTACTAAAAAAGTTCGCAATTATACCCAACGAAGCTTTAAATTTTCATAAACTCACTCAATATTTTTTACTTCAGATTTAAATTTAAACTCCACATACTTAACTTAAGAAAAAAATAGATATGATTACATATGATAAAAATAAAATTTAGTATAATCTTCGTATTGTTAAGTATTCTCTC
This sequence comes from Sulfurimonas sp., assembly GCA_027064045.1. GTDB lineage: Bacteria > Campylobacterota > Campylobacteria > Campylobacterales > Sulfurimonadaceae > Sulfurimonas. Next base: position 51,534 of record JAMOQK010000021.1, read on the forward strand.
TTTTGTGTTAATAGAGTATGAAAAAAACAAAGCGATAGATGATTTTTTAAACGAACGAACAAAACATTTTCTTCACGCATACAATATAATATATGCTCAACACAAAGAGTTAGCTAATATGATAATTTATAAAATACTAAAAGATAAAGAAATTATTGATATTTATAAAAAAATCTCAACTGCAAATAATGATAAGAAGAACTCTCTTAGAAAAAAACTATATCAATACTTAATATCTACTCATAAGGGTTTAGAATATAATAATGATATAAATATGTTACATTTTCATCTTCCAAATAGTCAAAGCTTTTTAAGGATGTGTAAACCTGAAAAATTTGGAGACAGTTTAGTTGGTATAAGAAAAATGGTAACCTATGTAAATACCCAAAAAAAACCAATAGATGGTTTTGAAGTGGGTCGGTTGCATAATGGATATAGATTTGTATATCCAATTTTTGATGAAAAACATACCCATCTAGGAAGCGTAGAGGTCTTCTTTGGAGCTGATAGTTTTACCTCTAAACTGATGCATCAATATAAAACTTTAAGTAATTTCATTATATCCAAGAATGTACTAAAAAAATCATGGGATACCAAAAAACATGAATTTATAAAAAGTCCATTTAAAGGATTTTATTTTGAAAACAGCACTATAAAGGTACTAAAAGCACAAGATAAACAAAACCAGAGAAAGAATAGACCAAACAAAAGATTTAGAGATAAAATAGTAAAATATATAAACAAAAACATACCTATGACATTTTATTCACCAGATATTAAAAAAACTATAACATTTATACCTATACAAAATCCAGTAACAAAAAAAGTAGTTGCTGCTTTAACAATACGCAATGGTGCAAACTATATTATTGGGGAGACTACACACTTTTATATTTTATTAGTAGTGGTAAATTTTTTAATTGCTATTGTGTTATTATTAATATATAAAGATAAAAGACTACACAAAATCCTAGAAACAAAGGTAAAAGAAAAAACTAAAGAACTACTTCAAGCTAATAAAAATCTTGATACTAAAGTAAAAACTCAGCTAAAAACTATTAGAAAAAAAGATTCTATCCTACTTGAACAATCAAAATTAGCTCAAATGGGTGATATGTTAAATATGATAGCACATCAGTGGAGACAACCATTAAATGCAATAAGTACATCAGCTATTAATTTATCTCTAAAAGACCATTTAAACATGCTTCAAAAAGATGATATATCTAAAACAAGCCAATTTATTCAAGATCAAACACAAATAATGTCTAAAACAATCAATGATTTTATGGCATTTAATAAACCTGAAAAAAATTCAGAATTTTCACTTCTTGAAACTACTTCTAATGTGATTAGGATAATAGAACCTCAACTTATAGATAAAAATATCACTTTAGAAATAGATATAGATAGTGAAATAAAAGTTTTTCATAACTCTAAAAATATAGAACATGTTTTATTAAACCTAATTACAAATGCAAGAGATGCTTTTGAAAATCAAACTATAGAAAATAAAACTATAAAAATCTTCACTACACAAGATGAGCAATCCACCACACTCACTGTTGAAGATAATGCGGGTGGAATACCTGAGGATATAATAACAAAAGTATTTAATCCATACTTCACAACCAAAGAACAGGGGAAAGGGACTGGTATAGGTTTATACATGTCCAAGCGTATGATTGAAGAGATTAATGAAACTACAATAGATGTCATAGTTCAAAATAACCATACACTTTTTCAAATAAGATTTAAAACTATCTAATCTTTATAATCAATTTTTGTCAAATTCTCATACCTTTTATACATCTCTTTAGCATGGTAAGATGCTGTATCTAAAAACACTTGAGCATTTGCAGAGTCCATTTTCTCAACCATTTTAAATCTAGTCTCATTATACATATACTCTTTAACATCAAGAGTTGGCTCTTTATAGTCTAGTTTCATAGGATTTTTACCCTCTTTTTCAAGTTCAGGATTGTATCTCATAAGTGGCCATAACCCACACTTAACAGCTTTTTTCTGTTGTTTCATCCCATATCTAAGGTCATATCCATGAGCAATACAGTGTGAATAAGCTATGATGATAGAAACTCCATCATATTGTTCTGCTTCTACAAAAGCTTTTAGAGTTTGAGAATCATCTGCACCCATAGCAACTCTTGCAACATAAACATCACCATAAGCAACTGCCATCATTGCCAAATCTTTTGGAAGTTGTGGTTTTCCACCTGCAGCAAATTTTGCAACTGCTCCTGTTGGTGTAGCCTTACTTTGTTGCCCACCTGTATTTGAGTAAACTTGAGTATCAAGCACTAAAATATTTACATTTTTACCACTTGCCATCACATGATCAACACCACCATAACCAATATCGTAAGCCCAACCATCTCCACCAATAATCCAAACAGATTTTTTCACTAAATAATCAGCTAAATCTAAAAGAGTTTTTGCATCTTGAGTATCTATCTTTTTAAGTTCCTCTTTTATAACATCAACTCTTTTTCTCTGCTCAAAAATCTCCTCTTCAGTTTTTTGTGTAGCATTTAAAATTTCATCCACTAAATTGGATTTTAAATCTGCTGAGAGTTTTTGCAATAACTCCTTTGCCTCTTCATTTTTCTTATCAATACTAAGTCTAAACCCAAGCCCAAACTCTGCATTATCTTCAAAAAGTGAATTTGACCAAGCTGGACCTTTGCCATCTTTATTTTTAGTCCATGGAGTTGTCGGAAGATTTCCACCATATATAGAGGAACATCCAGTAGCATTTGCAACTATCATCCTATCTCCAAAGAGTTGAGTTGCTAGTTTTATATAAGGTGTTTCTCCACATCCTGGACAAGCCCCACTAAATTCAAAAAGAGGTTCTAAAAGTTGTGCTTCTTTTAGTTTTGAATGATTAAGTTTAGTTCTGTCAAACTCTGGCAAAGATAAAAAATAATCCCAGTTTTTTATACCCTCTTGTAAAACTTGCTCTTTTGGTGTCATATTGATAGCTTTTAATTCAGGGTTTTGTCTATTAACTGCTGGACATTCTTCAACACACAAAGCACAACCAGTACAATCTTCAACTGCCACTGAGATGATAAAACTGTCATCTACAAAGTTTTTACCTTTTGCTTTTATAGGATGAACTCCCTCTGGTTTATCTTCTAAGAGTTTATTATCAACCACTTTTGAACGGATTACGGCATGTGGACAAACACTTACACATTTATTACATTGGATACAGACAGAACTATCCCAAAATGGAACTTCAAGTGCTATATTTCTTTTTTCATATTTGGTTGTTCCACTCTCCCATGTTCCATCAGCAGGGATAGCACTAACAGGAAGTTCATCACCTTTACCCTCTATGAGATGAGAGGTTACATTTGCCACAAACTCACTGAATGAGCCTTTTATTGATGGATTTAGCTCCCTTGTACTTGTTACCTCTGCTGGAACTTCAACCTCTTGAAGATGTGCCAAAGAGTTATCAACAGCTTTGAAGTTTAATCTAACTAACTCATCACTTTTTTTACCATAAGTTTTTTGTATAGAATCTTTTATCTCCTCTATCGCTCTATCTTGTGGCAAGATTCCCGAGATATAAAAAAAGCAAGTTTGCATAATAGTATTTATCCGTCTGCCCATCTTTGACTCTTTTGCCACTTTATAAGCATCAACTACAAAAAATCTTATATTTTTTTCTATAATCTCTTGCTGGATAGGTCTTGGTAGGTGGTTCCAACTGTGTTCTTTATCAAATGGTGAATTTAGTAAAAATGTTGCACCCTCTTTGGCATGTGAGAGTATGTCAAATTTTTCCATAAATACACTCTGATGACATGCCACAAAATCAGCTTTTTGTATAAGATATGTTGAGCGAATAAGTTTATCTCCAAAACGAAGATGGGAAATGGTCATAGAACCTGACTTTTTAGAATCATATACAAAATACCCTTGAGCAAAATTATCTGTATGTTCCCCTATGATTTTTATACTGTTTTTATTTGCTCCTACTGTTCCATCTGAACCAAGCCCAAAAAATATCGCTTCAACCATGTTGGCATGTGGGAGTGCAAAGTTTTTATCGTATTCAAGTGAAGTGTGAGTAACATCATCATTTATACCTATGGTAAAGTGTCTTTTAAATTTCTCTTTTTTCATCTCATCAAAGATTGCTTTTACCATAGCAGGTGTAAATTCTTTTGAAGAAAGACCATATCTTCCACCTATAATATGAGGCATATCAAAACTGAGTTTACCATCATCATCCATCTCATTTAATGCAGCAATAACATCAAGATAGAGTGGTTCACCCAAACTCCCTGGCTCTTTTGTTCTATCTAAAACTGCTATAGATTTTACACTTTTTGGAATGGTTTCAAGCAGGTATTTTACAGAAAAAGGGCGATACAATCTTACTTTTATAACACCAACACTCTCGCCAATACTAGCTAAATACTCCACACTTTCATGAACGGTCTCTGCACCTGAAGCCATAAGAATGATGATATGTTTAGCATTTTTATCGCCAACATACTCAAAAGGTCTATAGGCTCTACCTGTAAGTTCTTCAAACTTTTGCATAACTTCCATAACTATATCTGGGGTATTTTCATAAAAACTATTTACACTCTCACGACCTTGAAAATAAAC
>JAMOQK010000022.1 GCA_027064045.1 Sulfurimonas sp.
CATTAAAAGTGATGATTACTAAAAATCATTCGGACACTTATGCTAAAATGTTGTTACAGAAAATATCTCTTCTTAAACTGTCCGAACTGAAACGGCAGAGGTGTCCGGATACTCCGTCATATGCAGATAGAGACTCCATTAGAGAAGATTGAGAAAATCTCTTATAGATATTCTCTTGAAGATGCTCGTAAGCCTATTAAACGTCAAATCATGCGACTACTGGTTCATGGTAACGCTCCAACACTTCTTTACTTCTATGAACTGCTACTTGATGCTAAAGAGGCATTTCAACTTCGTAAAGATATAGAGGCAATTCATAAGAACTTTATCAAAGAAGAATCAACTATCAGTGAAGATTTTAAAAGTTACTCGGATGAAGGCTTATTATCATTTGAGAAGAGACTCTCTGAAGATATGCAAGGCGTACCAGTGGATAATAAAGAATATGAAGAACTGCTTCATACATACAATGCACTCCATGATGAATTAACTCTTCGTGGACTTGTTGAGTTTCCTTTTTAGGAGGTCTGTTATGAATATTGAGTTTGAAAATCTTAATCTTATTAAACAGCTTGTGAATGATATGCAGTTATTAAAACATTCACTTATAAATTCCAATGAAAAACGCTGGATGAGTGTCAAAGAGATAGCTCAGTATTTAAGCTACTCAAAAGATAGAATTTACAAATTAAAAGATACAACTTTCATTGAAGGCATACATTTTTATAAAAAGAGTGGTAAAATACTTTTTGATAGAGTTGCAATTGATGAATGGGTTATCTCTAAGGAGAAAACAAATGAAATTAATCAATCGCAAAGGCAAGTTGTGGATAACATTTTATCATCAATCTAAAAGATATAGACGCTCTTTAAAACTTGATGATACAAAAGCAAATCGTAAACTTGCAGAAAACAAACTAATTCCTGAAATAATACACCAATTAAATCAGGATGAGTTCCTTCAAAATAACAATGTTAAAAAAGTACCGACTGTGGATGAGTTTATGCAGATAAGTTTTGAGATGCATGAAGTTTACAGAAGAAGTTTAAGTCAAAAAAATCATAAATATATTTATGAAAGACATATCAAACCAAAGTTTGGTAATAGAAAAATAGATGAGATTAAACCATCTGAAATTGCCACTTGGCAAGCAAAACTTCTTCGTACTCTCTCCACAAAATCACTCTTTATGATAAGAGCTGTCTTTAATGTGATGTTTAATGATGCACTTGCAGATGAAATCATCACTAGAAACCCTCTAAAGCTTGTTAAAAAGCCAAAAAATGTTGCAGTTAATGAGATACTTCCTTTTAATCAAGAGGAGCTATTTACTATCTTGGAACAAATACAAGAGAGAATGCGAGCTGTATTTGCAATAGGTTTTTTTACTGGCATGAGAACGGGAGAAATATTAGTCCTTAAATGGAGTGATATAGACTTTGAAAACAAAATCATAAAGGTAAGAAGAGCCAAACGACAAAACACAGAGTCACTCCCTAAAACTAAATCAAGTATTAGGGATGTTGACATACTTGATGTACTACTCCCTTATTTACAAAATCATCTAAAATATAAAATAGATGAGAGTGAGTACTTGTTTAATAGTTGGCATAGAAAACCTTTTACTGATTTTGCTTGTATTGCAAAGACCTACTGGAGACCAGCATTTGAAAAAGTAAATATAGAATATAGAAACCCATATCAGATGAGACATACCTTTGCAAGTATGATGATAAGTAATGGCGAAGATATATTATGGGTTAGTAAGATGCTAGGTCATACTACATCAGCTATGACACTCACTATGTATGCAAGATATGTAGAAAACAAAGATAAAAAACGAGGTGCTTTTTTAATGGCTTCATAGTTTGTACTCTGACACATTAGGGCACAAACTTGGGCATACTTCAAAAGTAAAAGGCTTATAAGCCCCTAGAATAGGGCTTATTTAGTATTAGTTCTTATCACTATTTATTCAACGGACATTCTAGCACAAATAACTCTTAAAAACAAAATTAAATTCACACTGCCAATGTCCTTTTAATTTTAAAAATATAACAATTTGCCATATTTTTACTATTTTTTGTATATTTTGATTATTATGTTTAAAAATAAAGTGTATTTATTGCTCTTTATATCATTTAAAAAAGACAAAATGTCTGTTAATTGGATAAAAAAGTATTAAAAAGACACTTTGTCCCTTAAAGTTTTGGAGGTTGTTATGTCTGGAAAGAAAAAATTGCTTGATATTGTTCGTGACAAGATATGTTTTAAACATTATAGTTTATCTACGGAAAAAACTTATGTGCATTGGATAAAGCACTATATACTCTTTCATAACAAAAAACATCCTGTTGAGATGGGTAAAAATGAGATCGAAGAATATTTGACCTTTCTTGCAACCAACAAAAAAGTAAGTCCCACTACGCAAAACCAAGCTTTTGCGGCTATATTGTTTTTATATCGTGAAATTTTGGGTGTTGATATAAGTGAGTGGAATATTCAGGCTTTAAGGGCACAAGAACGAAAGCATATACCCGTTGTTTTAACCAAAGATGAAGTACAAAAAGTTTTACAGAATTTAAATGGCACATATAAACTAATGGTGACTTTAATGTACGGATGTGGACTTCGGATGAGTGAGCTTTTAAATTTGCAAGTAAAAGACATAGATTTTGGGTTTGACAAAATATATATTTGGAACAGTAAATCTCTCAAGGATAGAACGATACCCTTGCCATTAAAGATTAAAGATGAATTCAAATGGCAATATCTTTTTCCCATGACAAAAATTTCGACAGATCCAAGAACAGGAATTAAAAGAAGACATCATATTTTAGAAAAAACACTAGGCAGAAATATAAAAACAGCAGCCCAAAAAGCAAACTTAAACAAGCGTGTTACTTCGCATATATTTAGGCACAGTTATGCTACTCATTTATTACAAGCAGGAATAGATTTAAGAAGTATACAAGAGCTTTTAGGGCATAAATCTGTAGAAACACTTAAGTGGTTACACCACACTTTCGCTTTAGCGACGGTGGTATCGGCATTTAGTGCCAGACATGTAGTTTCAGAGATGAACAAAGCAAAACTCATAAGTCCTTTGGACTTTTAAA
>JAMOQK010000023.1 GCA_027064045.1 Sulfurimonas sp.
GAAAAAGGAAGATGTGCAGCTAAGTTGTCAAAAGTATCTGCAACTTTATTTGCAACTACTTCAACACCTTTTTCAATATCATTACCAATTTTTTTTGTACTTTTTACGATATCCATAACATCCCCCCTTAGTTGATTTCTATTTTTTTAACTTTATCTACTTTTGCACTTTCTAGTTTAGGAACAACAACTTCAAGTACTCCATCTTCACTTTCAGCGTGAATACTTTCAACATCTACCTCTTCAGGAAGTGAGAATGAACGAGAAAATGATCCAAAATTACTCTCAATTTTGTAATAGTTTTCCTCTTTTATCTCTTTTTTTACTTTACGCTCACCAGAGACTACCAAAACTCCATCTTCTATTTGAATGTTGATGTCATCTTTTTTTACACCTGGTAAATCAACTTCGATATGGTAAGCAAACTCACCCTCTCTAGTATTGATAGTTGGTGAAAAGTCATCAGAAAGAGATGATGCTTTTTCATCTTGAAAATTGCTAAACATTGAGTTTAAAAGATCAAAACTTCTTCTAAACTCTCTCATTTGATTATTTGGATTGTATCTTGTAACTAACATAATAAACTCCTTTTTTGATATCATTTGATATCTAAATTTTTAATTTACGATGTAATTATAAATAATATTTTTATTTTGTTCTGCCACCTAGGTAGCATAAAGTTAAGTTTAATTAGGATTTTGTCGATTTACAGTTAAAGAGAGGGGGTTGTTATGGCACTTGGACCAGTTGGAAATGCAATATTTGTTAATCAGCAAACAGCTTCTGTAGCTTCTGTTGCAAACTCTCACAATAATCGTGTTGATTTCCAAAATATGATAGCTCAGCAAAATATTCAAGAGAAAGATGAAAAAGTTTTAGAAGTTCGTCCAACTGAAGAAAACCACGAAGTAGATTCAGATCGTGAACATGAAAAAAATGAAGCGGAACAACAAAACGCGAGAAGTGAGCATAAAGAAGAGGTTGATGAGAATCAAGAGGAAGAATTTCCAATACATAAGCTAGACATAACAGTCTAGTAAGTCATTTTAGCTATAATTACAAATAATATTATTTTATAGGATTTTTAAATATGAACGTATTCGCTGGAGCAAAAGATAGAGTTGTTACAGGTATAGCACTGGTTGTTGGGGTTTTAATCATTGGATTTTTAGACAACTTTTTTTTAATGTGGGCATTTTTAGGGCTTGTGTACATCTTGGCTTTTAAAGAAGCCCTTGTACTTTTTCAAATCGAGAATGACAAACTTTTAGTCCTTGCAGCTCTTCTTTGGTTAGTTGCAATGTTTTATCCTTATGGTGATGATTTGTTTGTTTTAGCTGGCGTAGCTTATGCTTCTGCTGTTGCTTTTAACAAAGATATCGCTTGGAAAAACTTCTTTCCTTTTATCTATCCGACAGCGGGTCTTCTTTTCATCTTTACAATGTATCAAGAATACGGTGTTATGAGTCTTTTATGGCTTCTGATAGTTGTTGCAATGACTGATGTTGGAGCTTATGCAGTTGGTAAAAGCATAGGAAAAACTCCTTTTTGTGAAACAAGCCCTAACAAAACTATGGAGGGTGTAGTTGGTGGCATAGTTGTTGCAACTGTATCTGGAATGTTTGTTGGACTTGGCATAGTTGATTTAGGTGCAGCATTTTTAATCTCTTTTGGAGTTGCAACTTCATCTATTTTCGGAGATTTATATGAAAGTAGTTTAAAGCGTGCAGCGGGTGTAAAAGATAGTGGAGATATACTACCAGGACATGGTGGAGTTCTTGACCGTATAGATGGTTATCTTTTTGGTGCAATAGTTATGCTTGTACTTTTGAGAGGATTAGTCTAGTTGATAATACTTGGTTGTACTGGTTCAATAGGTGTAAATACCCTAGAAATAGCTAAAAAATTCTCTCTACATGTAGAGGTATTGGTTTGTGGTAAAAACATAGAACTTTTAAATAAACAGATAAAAGAGTTTAATCCTAAAGTAGTTATTATTGCCGATAAAGAAGATGTGGTAAAAGTAAATCACTCTAAAGTTTACTACGGAAGTGAAGCTATCTTAGATGTTATAAAAGACTCTTCAAGTGACTTGGTTGTAAATGCGCTTGTAGGTTTTTTGGGTCTTCGTCCAACTCTTACGGCCATAGAGTGTGGAAAAAAAGTAGCCCTAGCAAATAAAGAATCTCTAGTTGCATGTGGTGCTTTTATAGATATAAGTAAAATTCAGCCCATAGATTCTGAACATTTTGGACTTTGGTATTTGATGCAAGATAGAGAAGTATCTAAGATGATTATCACAGCAAGTGGTGGTGCATTTCGTGATTGGGATTTAGATAAACTTCAAAATGCTACTTTAGCAGATACTCAAAAACATCCAAACTGGTCAATGGGTCAAAAGATAACTATTGATAGTGCTACAATGGTAAACAAAATGTTTGAACTTTTAGAAGCAAGATGGCTTTTTGGTGAGGGCAAAAATGGGGTAGTAGAGTTTGATGCAATCATAGAAACAAAATCACTTATTCACGCACTTATAAACTTCAAAGATGGCTCAACAACTGCACATTTTGCAAATGCATCTATGCAACTTCCAATAGCTTATGCACTCGATACAAATATGCAAGAAAAGATACTTCCTCATGTAGACCTTTTAAAGGTTGGAAGCCTAGAATTTAAAGAAATAGATAAAAATCGTTATCCTATTTGGGAAATCAAAGAAGATTTACTTAAAAATCCTATGCGTGGTGTTGTAATAAATGCAGCTAATGAAGTAGCAATAGAAAAATTTATAAAAAAAGAGATAGGTTTTATGGATATATCTAAGACTATCATTAATGCTTATGAGAGATTTACAGACTTACCTACATGTGTAGATGATGTGTTTGAGATTGATAAACAAGTAAGAAA
>JAMOQK010000024.1 GCA_027064045.1 Sulfurimonas sp.
GGTAGCATCTCAAGGAGGTGCTTACAATGGTGGAGAAGCTGGTAAAATCACACAAGATATAGGTAGCAGAACAGCCGCAAAAACAAACAATGAACCAAAAGGCAAGAGTGATAGGGAGAAAGAAAGCGAAGCACTTACAGCACTTAGAGACAAAGCTGGAAATATTGGTAGCTTTAAAGTAAGTGATGAATATAAAAGCAAATGCTCTTCATGTCATGGTGTAGATGGTAGTGGTATGCAATATGGTAAAAAACTTATGGGAGCAAAACTTTTTGGACAAAGTGCTGACACTCTTTATAAAAAGCTTGATGATTTTAAAGCTGGAAGAAAAGAAAATGTTGTTATGAGGGGTCTTTTACTTCACCTATCCCAAGATGACTTAAAAAGACTAGCAAATGAAATAGGAGAGTTTCCAGCACGAAAAAAGGCGCTCGAAGACTCTAAAAAGTAGGGCATAATTATGGATAAGTATAATAGTAGAGAAACCATAAAAAGAACATCGTTTTTATCAACATTTTTCACAACAACAAAAGATGGAAAAAAGAAGTTAAGTATCCGTGCAAAAAGATGGATAGTTGTTATCTGTGTGCATCTACTTTTCTTCCTGTCGTTTGCCATAGATATACAAACTTTAGAGGGAACACTTAATGGTTCTAGATTTTTAGGTTTTCACCTTATTGATCCATTTACAACATTGGAAATGTTTTTAGCAGAACATCATCTGCACATAAATATTATTATTGGAGTTAGCACAATTACTATCTTCTATCTACTTGTTGGTGGGAGAAGTTATTGTTCATGGGTATGTCCATATGGAATTTTAAGTGAAGTTGGTGAGAAATGGCATAATACTTTAGTATCTAAAAAAATCATCAAAGATAGAAAATTTGATCATCGTATCAAATATATCTTTTGGGCTATATTTTTAACATTAGCATTTACAAGTGGTTTTTTAGTTTTTGAAACATTTAGTGTTGTTGGAATTTTAAGTCGTACCATTGCTTATGGTTGGAGTTTATCTCTTATCTGGGTTTTAATTGTATTTGCTTTTGAAGTTTTCTTTGCTCGTCGTGCTTGGTGTACTTATATCTGCCCTATCGGTGCAACTTATAGCATGATAGGAAAAGTATCTGCTCTTAGAATAGAATGGAATGATAATTGTGACCACTGCATGGTTTGTAGCGATGTTTGTTTTGAAAATCAAGTTTTAGAGATTACAAAAGCAAAATATGACAAACAAAGAGAGGAAGAAAACATCACTAAGGAGTATATTACTGGTGCTGATTGTACACTATGTGGTAGATGTATAGATGTTTGTCATGCCGATGCACTAAAATTTGATTTTAGATTAAAAGGTTTGGTGTAATTTATGATAAAAGTCTCAAACTTAACTAAAAAATTTGGTTCACATGTATCACTTGATAATATAAATTGTGAGTTTAAAAAAAATGAGTATATTGCATTAATGGGAGCAAATGGTGCTGGTAAAACAACACTTATTCGCTCCATACTGGGTTACTACCATCCAAATGCTGGTAAAGTTTCAATAGACGGAAAAGACCCTATTAAACAAAGAGTTGATGTACTAAAACATATAAGTTTTGTTCCCCAACTTCCACCACCAATTAAACTGAGCCTAGATGAATTGATGCAATACATAAGTATTGGTGCAAAAATGGATAAAGAATTGATTATGCATTATGCAAATGAGATGAAACTTGACATAAAAGCAAACCTAAACAAATCATTTTTTAAACTTAGTGGTGGAATGAAACAAAAAATGCTAATAGCTATCTCTTTAGCTAAAAAAAGTGACATCATTATATATGATGAACCAACAGCAAATCTTGATCCAAAAGCTAGAGATGATTTTTACAGACTTTTAAAACAAAATGAAGAAGAGAAAGTCCTCCTCTTTGTTACACACCGTCTTGAAGAGGTAAAAGACCTTGTAAACAGACAAATCTACATGGATTTAGGAAAAATTGTTTCAGATGAAAATGTTTAAAACTTTTTTTATTACTTTTATTATATCAATCTTGGTTACAATAACTGGTTGTAATTCAGCTTCAAAAGAAAAAGAAAAAATAAAAGTGTGTCCCCAGTGCCATATGGAATTACCAAACTCAAATGTCAATACTGCTTTTATAGTAAAAGATGGAAAGTATATATATTTTGATGATATAGGTTGTATGGTTTTATGGTCTAAAGATAATAATATCCATCTCGAAGATGTTGTAGCAAAAGCTTTTACAAATGATACAAAAAAATATGTAGATGCTTTTAAATTACACTACCGTATAGATGAAAAAACTCCTATGCACTATGGATTTGGTGCATATGAAAAAGAGGTAAAAAACTCTATAAACTTCAATGAAGTAATTTTAAGAATGTTAAGAGGTGAAAACATGGCAAATCCAAAAATTAGAAAACAGATACTAGGATACTAATGAAAAACTTATATTTAATAGCATATTTGGACTTAAAAGAATCGATTAGAGCTAAATGGTTTGTAATCTATTCACTTGTATTTGGTGGGCTTATAGCACTATTTTTTATAGCTGGAGTTACAGAATCTCAAGTTATGGGCTTTAGTGGTCTTAGCAGACTCCTGCTTATGTATATACAAATTACCATAGTAATTTTACCTATATTTATACTCATAACCACTGTTCGTTCAATCTCTGGAGATAGGGACAGCCATGTTTTAGAATATATGCTATCCTTTCCAATATCACTTAACCAATACTATTGGGGGAAAATCATAGGTCGTTTTATAACTGTATATCTTCCTGTTGTATTTGCAATGATTATAGCAGTTGTTTATGGAGCATTTAAAGGTGCCGCTATACCTTGGAGCATTTTCTTTTTATATACAGGTCTTTTATTTGCTATGAGTAGTGCATTTTTAGGGATAGCTTTTTTCATATCATCTTTTGTAAAATCAAGCGAAGTTGCACTTGGTATTGCATTTTTTATCTGGATATTTTTACTTGCTTTTATAGATATAGCACTTATCTCACTTATGATGCAACAAAGATTAAATGAAGAATTAATCATCTTTATAGCTATGATAAACCCTATGGAAATTTTTCGTGTAGCGGCAATCTCACTTTTTGATCCTGAACTAACTGTTATGGGTCCTGTTGCTTTTTATATACTTGATTCTATGAGTCAAGGTGTTTTTGTTTTAATGTCTATACTTTATCCACTCTTTATTGGTTTAGTATTTGCATTTTTAGGGTATAAAATATTTACAAAAAAAGATTTGGTATAGGAGTATTATATGTTTAAAATCATCGTTGGGTTATTATTAGTTTTAAATTTGGCATTTTCTTATGAGATAAACTTTGACAGAAATACTACTGGTTTAGTAAGACATTTAAAAGTATATAAAAACCCTCAATGGGTTTGTAAGATAGAGTTAAGTAGTGGGAAAAAAATCTTTTTCTCATCTCCAAAATCTATGTTTGAATTTTACTTTAGACCTGGAAAATGGTATGACTTGGGTGTAAAAAGTGAAGCTGATTTTAAAAAAATCATCATCACAGATTTTAAAACACTAAAACCTGTAAATGCAAAAGGTGCTTTTTATATCTATGGTTCAAACGAGATTTCACCTGCAGGTGATGATTTGGTTCCTTTTGATTCTTATGCTGAAGCAGAAAAGTTTTCAAAAAAACATCATGGACGAAGAATACTTAATTTTAAAGAAGTTAGTGATGGACTCATCAGACTTTTAAATGGAAGGATATAACAAATGACAAAACCAACACCAATAGACGAAGAGATAATCTTAGATCCAAAACGATACATAGTTAGTGAAACAGATGAAAAAGGTAGGATTACCTTTGCAAATGATTACTTTATGGAAGTTGCTGGATATACTCAAGAGGAGCTTATTGGGCAACCACACAATATAGTAAGACATCCAGATATGCCTCGTGTCGTTTTTAAACTTTTATGGGAAACTATTAAAGCTGGTAAAAATATAAATGCTGTTGTAAAAAACTTAGCAAAAGATGGTAGATACTATTGGATTTTCACAGAGTTTGAAATAAGAAAAGATACTGATACTGGTAAAATCATAGGTTATCATGCTTCAAGAAAAAGTATATCTAAACATGTTATAGAAATAATTGCCAATCTGTATAAAGAGTTAGCTAAAATTGAAAAAGAGAGTGGTATGGAAGCAAGTGAAAAATATCTTATAAACTTTTTAAAAGAAAAAGGTGATGATATGGAATTTGCTAATATTATGGAAGAGATTCATAGATTTTACTAAAAAACCACTAAAGAAACAAGAGATGAGATTTATTATATTAATTTTAATTTTTATCTCATCTGCTATCTCATCACCCCTTCAAGATGCTATCAACAATGCTCCTGCAAACTCTATTTTAAAACTCTCATCTGGAACTTACAAAGGTAACATAGTTATAGATAAACCATTAACCATTGTTGCCAAAAATGGTGAAGTTATCATAGAGGGTGATGGCAAAAAAAATGTTATAACCATAACAAGTTCATTTGTAACACTTAAAAATCTCACTATAACTGGTAGTGGTAATAAAAAATACACCATAGATTCTGCAATCTCTATGAATAGTGTAAAAAAATGTGAAATAAATGGATGTAAACTACTAGACAATCTATACGGTATAGATATGGCGATGGTTAACAACTCTTTGATTGTCAATAACTACATAACATCAAAAGAAGCAGATATAGAATTAAGAGGAAATGCGCTAAAGCTGTACTATGCTAACAATAATCTCATAAAAAACAATATCATAGAAAAATCAAAAGATATAACACTAAACTACTCCCATAATAACACTTTTAAAAACAATAAATTTATATACAACAGATTTGCTACACATATAAGCCTAAGTAATAATAACACTTTTATAGACAATACTTACAAATACAACTCTGTTTCCATACTCATTATGGGTGCAAAAAACACTACCATAACAAATAACCTTATCCAAAGTTCAAAAGGTGCTGCTGGGATTGGTGTGGTTATTAATGGTGTTTCAAACTTTAAATTTGAAAAAAACAAAGTTTGTTTTAATGCTAAGGGTATATATATAGACGGTAAAGAAAAAGCAAAAGGGATGAAAAGATATATAAACTATAATGAAATCTCACATAATGGTGAAGCTATCCATTTTCATGCAACAGTAAAAGACAATACTATAACACATAATAAATTTATCGGTAATATTGATGATGTAGTTAAAGATACTGAAAACTCACCGACAAACAACCTTGTGGAGTATAATTATTGGGACAGATATGCAGGATTTGATAGAAATCACGATAATATTGGCGATACAACATATGAAATTTATCAGTATGCTGATCAATTGTGGCAATATAATCACAAAGTAAAGTTTTTTTATGCAAGTCCCATAATGACACTTTTAAACTTCATGTCAAACCTTGCACCATTTATAGAACCAAACCTGATATTAGAAGATAAAAAGCCTATTCTCCAATCTTTATAACCCTTTTTACCACCTCATTAAAATCTACAATCTCTTGACCTTTTTTAATGGTATCTTTTGACTCATGTGCGCAAAAACCATATGCCATTGGGGTTACATTTTCTGTATCGTAAAAAGCCTTTCTAGCATCTATCCACTTCCCTGTTGTAGCATCAGTTATCCAAATAACTGCTTTATCTTTCCACTTAACATTTTCATCTTCAAACCATAGAACCATACAGCCAATATCATCAAACATATATTTTTGACCTGTGTCTGGGTTTATAACCTGTGTTGTGTTATGCCTATCACTTACAACCATTACACATCTAGCACACATATCTCTATCCCAATGTACCTCTTGAACAGCCGTTGAAGATTTTTTCTCACATGCCGAAAATGTAAAAACTAAAAAAACAATAACTAAAAACTTAAAATATTTCAAAATATTTCCTTATATAATATGTCATAATCACACCCTGCACGACTAAAATCATAGTTCCAAAATATCATAACCAAACACCATTTTTTATATAAAAAACGATGGGATATAGACTCAGCAATATAACATAAAAAAAGTTAAACATCATAGATATTTTATAGTTTTTAGTTATGTTTTTTTCTGATTCTTTTACAAAACCTGTTACAATCCCATAAAATGTTCCAATAAAAAGAAGTGTATATATAAGATACCCAACATAATAATAATCACTCTGTAAAAAACAAAAAGGGCAATGATGAGTTGGTAATTCATATATGTATGTTCCAAAAAACACTATCAAAGATATTATAGATATAACAATAAAAAGAAGATTACTTATAGCAAAAAGATACTTCCTTTTTAAAAAATAAAAAACTACAATAAAAAAGAAATTTCCATAAAATAGAGATAAAAGTATTGGTGTGTCTATGCTAAAAATAGAAGATATAGCAGAATCAGCAGAACTTGAATAAAGTGTTCCACAACAACTTACCATTTTATCAACATTGATAGATGCGAACATAACCCACTCAACTACTAATTCAGCAATAAAGAAAAAGAATGCAATGATAAAAATACCAAACTTCAATTTTGTATATGGTTGATTTTCATGTTTTATATCTTCATTATGTAAAACTAGCCAATATGCAAAAAGATATAGGTTTATAATCTTTAATATAAAAAGATATGTTCCATAAGGGGTTGCATCAACAACACCAGCTGCACACATAGCACCAGTAAGCACATGGGAAATTTTATCAAGAGTAAAAATAAAAAATAAAAACAAAGGCACTTTTATAACAAAGATATATTTTATAATTGTTGCAGTTAAAAAACTTTGCTTCTCTAATTTATACTGACCTTGACTAACAGATTCAAGATTCCAGCCAAAAAATATTTTTATACTTAATATAAATGCTATAACACCAAAAAAGGCAAATATAACATCTAAGATAAGTATAGCTAAAACTTCAGGAGTGAGTATCATACAACAATTTTCCCATTATGAACTTCTATCTCTCTATCTACAAAATCAAGACCAAAGAACAAAGGGTCATGTGTAGCTACAACTATAGTTTTATTTAACACTTTTAACTCTCTAAGTATCTCTATAAAATGCAAAGAAAGCTTTTCATCAAGATTTGCAGTAGGCTCATCTGCTATAATGATTTTAGGGTCATTTATATTAGCTCTTGCGATGGCTACTCGCTGTTGTTCACCACCTGACAAGTTACGAACTATGGCATTTTCTTTGTGGGAAATATTAAACCTATTTGTAACAATATCCAATTTATTTTGAATATCACTGGCATCTGGATTTAAAGGAACTAAAGGGAGAATAATATTTTCTTTTACACTAAGAGTTGGAATTAGATTGTATTTTTGAAATATAAATCCTATATTATCCCGTCTATAAACCGAAGCAAAATTATCTGGTAGTTTAGAGATTTTTTTGGTATCTACTATAACTTCACCACTTGTTGGCTTACTAAGAGCTGCTATAAGTGATAAAATAGTACTTTTCCCACTACCACTTGCACCTTTTAAAACAACAAGCTCACCCTCTTTTATCCTTAGATTTATGTCATCAAGTGCAATAACTTTATCACTCTTATTTATCTCATATATTTTTGTAATATTTTTTAACTCTATCATTATCTTATCACTTCATCTGCTTCTAATGTTGCAACTTTCCAAGATGGGATAATAGTCGCTCCAATATATATAGGTACACTTAGGAAAAAAACCAGAAACAGAGTTTGAAAATCAAATACAAATGGTAATTCAAAATCTGTTTTTAGTTGTGAATACCCAACAAAAATATTTTGTAAAAGTGGTGCTTGAAACATATACACAAAAACAAAAGCAAGTCCTACACCAAGAGTATAAGCAAAAAACGAGATGATAAAACTCTCATAAAATTTTTCTTTTAAAACATCATCAACTCTCCAGCCAATAGCTTTTAAAATCCCTATCTCCCTTTTTTCTTCACTACTAAGCCCACTTGATTTATCATATATAATTATAAAAAAAGTAAAAAGCGAAACTATAAAAAGAGCTAAAAAAATCCCACTTTTATAATCAAAAATATTTTGATAACTAACTTTTAAATCATCTGATGTTATTATGCGAGTGTCTGGGTAGATTGATTTTATTTTAGATACTATCGTTCTAACTTCTTTTGGATTTGCCACTTTTAGCACCACATCAGTAGCCTTGTCTTCATCCATATCAAAAATCTCTCTAGCACTGTCTTTGGACATCACAATCACATCATTTGATTCTAATTCTGTATCTGCATCAAAAACACCACCAAGATTTACTTTTTTTAGAGTTCCATCTGGTTTTATAAAGTTAAAATACTCTTTATAATAACTTTTATTCATAACTTTTTGAACTCCACGACCAACAACCATAAAACTTTTATCATCTTTTTCAAGTTCAATTTTTTTGACAATTTTCTCAAAACTGTTTTTATACTGTTTTTCATACTCATTCAAACCAACAACACTAAAGTTCACACCTGCATTTGCAAAGTAGTAATAACCCCAAACACGGGCTACAGCATCTTCAACACCCTCTATACCAAGTAAGGTATCTACAACATCTTCATCTATATCATAATGTCGCCCAGCTTTTATCTTTTGGACAATAATCTGAGGCAAACTATCTACCGTAGCATCTAATTCATACTTCAAAGAAGATGTGATAAAAAATACAGATGTGAGTAAAAAAGTTAAAAGTGTAAAAACAAAAACTATAAAAAAACTTTTTGCTTTTTGTCTAAGGATTGCATTTATTGCATATTCAATCAGGTATAAATTTATTTTATTTTTCATGTTTTATCTTGGCATGTGGATTTGTTATATGTGAATGTGAAATAGCATAAGTTGATGGAAAATACTCCCTAAGAGTTCCATCATCTTTATAGATACTAAAAACAGTAGCCATAGTTCTATGCCTCACATAAGTAGCTTCAGTTGAGATCGCAAGATCTGGTAAGCCTACTAAACTTACAAAAATATTTTTTTTATCTCTCATCTCTTTGGACATACTGTTGTGATTGATAAAGTATAAACTCTCCATACCAATCAAAACAAATAAAAATGCAAAGATATATGAAAGATATATAGTCTTTTTATTCATCTAATTTATAAACTTCTTTGGCATTTATATTACTAAATTTAATTACTTTTGTACCTCTGTGATCCATATAAAAGTTTTTTGCATCACTCTCATTTTCAAAAGGGATAAGCTCATTCCCCATAGGTCCATAAACATCACTGCCTATAACAAAATAAGCTTTCCTAGCATCTATTGCCTTTTGAGAATAATAATCCGTAACAAGCATCTTGGTTATATTTTTTTTATTAAAATCTTTATAATTACCCCACTCCATAGGATTAAAATAAAATTTCATCATATCTTTAACACCATCAAATGTATAATGATGTTCATGTGAATTATGCTTGTAAAAAATCTGTGCAGCCCATCTTGGATATTTATATGCAAACATCCCACATACTGGACATTTTTCATCCTTTGTTACCTTCACTGTTTCCTTAGCTTTATCCACTTTACCAAATCTTTTTACTTCCCAAAGGTATAATGAAAGAGCTTGAAGTTGTTTCTCTTTGAGATGTTTACAAAGTTTTTTATCTTTTATATCTGCTTTTAGCTCATTTATCTCTATGTAGTTTGTTAAATCTATATCTTTTTTACACATTTTTGCAAAGATTTTTTTACCCATAGGATAAATTTTTTTCTTTTTCTTTTTAGCTATCATAGCTATATCTGATTTAAGTGAATTTTTTGCCATCTTTAAAGCAGTTTTAAAATCAACAATTTTACCTTTATATTTTTTAACAAATTTCTCAGCATCATCTTTTGATTTAAAAGCCAACTTACTAACTTTAGACATAGTACCTTTAACTTTTGAACCAACAACAAAAAAAGCACTCTGAGCATCAATGAGCTTTTGTGTTTGTGCATCTACCACTTGTATAGTTTTAGTATCTAAACCATACTCTTTCATATCCACAACAAGGCATCTCATAGAACAATATTGTCTTGGAGTACCATTTGCCAATTTAGCAGTGTAAGATGTTTTATAAAACATTTTTAAACTCATACCACAAACAGGACACCAGTTTTTTTGTGTACCTTTTTGTACTAAAACAGGAGTAACAGTAGCTTTTTTCATAAAATTTTTAGCATTCAGAACTCCACATGCCAAAAAGGATACAAAGACTATAAGGATAAGTTTTTTTACTATCATATTTTTACCTCTTAATTTAGTTGAGATTGCAAGATAATATCTTTAAATATATTTATCCATCTGAAGGTACGGTTTTAACCGTACCTTTAAGACATTACAGAAAGTATCTTACTGTCTTTTACCTAAGTAAATCCCTATTGCTTGAAGTTTTTTACCTTTTATATTTCCACAAATACCACTAGATTTCAAATATGCTTTAGCATCAGCAGTTGAATTGAATTTAAGGTCTGTTTTTTTACACATTTTATTGTACATCATCATCCCTTTTTTAGCCATCATTGCTTGTTTTTTAGAGATCATTTTTTTCTCTTTTGCAAATGCTTTTGAAGCAATAGCATAAGCCCTATCAAAACTCATAACTTTACCACCAAATTTCTTAGCAAATTTTTTAGCATCTTCTTTGTTTGCAAAAGCATACTTACTTTTCATAGTCATAGTACCTTTAACACTACTACCAACTACATAAGTTGCACTTTTAGCATCTATAAATTTCAAAGATTTAACATCTACAACTTTTATATCTTTTAATTTATGAGTTAAACTCTCTTCTACTAAACAATGTAACGAACAAAATTGTTCAACTTTTCCATCTACTGTTGCAACATGATTTGTTTTATAAAACATAGGAAGTGTCATTCCACACTTCACACAATACATCTTAGATTTCCCTGTTTGTAAAATAGTTGCCTTTTTCATAGGAACACTTTGAAACATTTTCATATGTTTTTGTTGCATATTACCTGCAAACAACATAGAACTTAGAACCAATAAACCAACAATAAATCTTTTCATACTCATCTCCACTTATAATTTACATAATGATAGCTAATGAATGTTAATTTTGTGTTAAGAGATTTTGAGCATCATCAATCTTCTAACAAACAACACAACTAATGCAACAGCTAAAATCTTAAAATCAATCTCACTAGCTATATGGATATTTGAAAAAGTATCACTTCTAGCAGCTTCAGCACCTAAAGCCTGCATAGATAAAATTTTAGGTACATAAACACTACTAAACATCAATGATGTAAAGATAACAGTAACTGCCATCGCAAAAATCAAAGCATCTCTTTGCCCTTTTTTATACATCAAAACCTCATAAAACACAACAAAAAAAGCTAAAAAATATACCCAGTAACTAAATCTACGAAATATCTCACCCATAATAATACCAGCATTGTAATTATCCATCAACATACCAGATAAAATCTTATCAGTATGAAATATAACAGGAGCCACAAAAGCACCCAAAACCAGCACTGCTCCAAAAGAAGAAGCTAAAACAAGCAAGTAACTAAAATCTAAGTAGAT
Organism: Sulfurimonas sp.; assembly: GCA_027064045.1. GTDB lineage: Bacteria > Campylobacterota > Campylobacteria > Campylobacterales > Sulfurimonadaceae > Sulfurimonas. The sequence continues at coordinate 11,567 of JAMOQK010000024.1, forward strand.
ATTTCTTTTCATCATAATCCTAAGGTAAAACCTCTATCAAAACCACTAAGGTCTTTATAAAAATCTAAATATTTGTATTGTTTATCTTTTAAATAAGTTGAAATTCTACCCTTTTGGTCATAACCAATCTCACATGAAAAAAACTTAATCTCTCTTTTTAAGACTTCATCAAGAAGTTGTTTTATGATTTCATCACCAACTTCTCCCCCAAAAAGTGCATTTTGTGGTTCATAAGATAAGTTTGATTCCAACTCAATCCCATCTTCAATATATGGAGGGTTTGAAACAAGATAATCCACATGCCAATCTATTGGCTCTAAAAGTGAGCCGAGTTTTAACTCAATCCTGTCTTCAAGATTAAATTTTTCAATATTTATCTTTGCAATATCAAGTGCATCTTGTGAAATATCAACAGCAGTTATCTTGGCATGTGGGAACTTTAAAGCTAACATAACTGAGATAATCCCACTCCCCACACCAACCTCTACAAAGTTTATCTTGGCATGTGGATTATCTACTGTTTTTATAACTTCATCGATAAGCAACTCTGTTTCAGGACGAGGTATCAAAGCCCCTTTTGCAATATAAAACTCCTCTGAATAAAAACTGACTTTGTTTAAAATATATTCTAAAGGCTCATTCTGTTTTCGTCTCTCAACCCATTCAAAAAGTTTTTTTGTATCTTTTATAGCTGTATTTTGGTTAGTTAAAAGCCAAAGCTCATCAACATCCAAATAAGCCATCAAAAGAAGTTGTGCTTCTCTAGAAGCTCTTTGGATATGTGGGTTTAGAGAAGTTGTTATCTCTTTTAAAATATCTTTTACTAAACCTCTGCTTGGCATGTGCCTTCCATTGCAGTTTTATCAATATCTTTTATATCAACACCTAACTCTTTTAGCCTTTCTAAAACTGGTGGATGAGTGTAGTGAAAAAAGATGTAAAGTGGGTGCGAGAGTGGAAAACTTTTATTTTCAGTTACAAGTTTTTTAAGTGCATTTGCCAACTCTATCGCTCCTGCAGGTCCACCAAGTTCACTTCCCGTTTTATCTGCTTCATACTCATTATGGCGGCTAACTATCCCCATAATCGGCATCATAATAAAACCTAAAACAGGCATAAAAAGTAAAAGTAGTATCATCACTAAGTAAGGCTCTTTTGAAATTCCAAGTTCAAGATACAAACTCTCTGGCAAATTTCCAAATATAACAAACATTGCAAAAAGCATCCCACCAACCAAAGCTATATTTTTATATATATCGCCATGTGCAAAATGTCCAAGCTCATGACCTAACACTGCCAAAAGCTCTTTTGTACTAAGTTTTTCTATGAGTGTATCAAAAAGAACAACCCTTTTAGCTTTACCAAATCCACCAAAATAAGCATTTAATCTTGCATCTCTTTTACTAGCATCACTCACAAAAACACCACTACTTACAAATCCAGTTTTATCCATAAGCTCTTTTATCGCTTCATCTAACTCTTCATCTTGAAGTGGTGTAAGTTTATCAAAAAACATAGCACGGAAAGCTGGGTAAAGCATGTTTATAAGGATTACAACACCAAAGATAAACACAAAACTCCAAAGCCACCAAAGTGTAAAACTTGTAATAATAAGATAAATGCCCCAAACCACAAGTGAGCCTAAAACAATAGTCATAACAAAAGAGATAACAGTATCTTTTATCCACTGAGAAAGTGTCGATTTATTAAAACCAAAATCTCCATCTAAAACAAACTTCTCATAATACGAAAAAGGTAAAGAGATTATGGAATTAATAACTAAAAAACTCATAACTATTGCCACATTTCTCATAGCCTCGTTGTCAAAAAGTAGATGAGCATTTAAATACTTTATACCAAACCCAAGCCAAGCTATAAAAACAAGATAATCAACAAATGAATTTACAATAGAGAGTTTTTCTTTTGCCACAGCATAATTTCCAGCTATAAGAAACTTTGTATCGCTTAAAAGTACAGCTTTTTGCTTTTTAGCAATATTTATATAGCCTATTTGCATAACGCTTACATATATATTTACTAAAACATACATAGAGTATATCCCTATCATCAATGTTAACATTAAGAAGCCACCTCATAATCAACAACTTTTGTTTCGCTCACAACAGTTTTTATAAACTCTAAAACTTTTAGATGTTCATCATGTGTTGCATATGTTTTAAGTCCCTCTTTTGTGTCAAAAGTAGAGTAAAGTGACATATCAAAAGCTCTTGGAGAATCTGTAAAGTTCACACCAACCTCCATAGATTTTAATGGCTCTATTTTACTAACTAAACCCTCTAGCAACTCTTTTACTTTTTCTATATTTAAACTTTTATTCTCTTCATCAAACTTAAAAAACACTATATGAACTATCATTTTCTATCCTAGTTAAAATTTTATGCAGAATTTTATCTTAAAAAAGTAAAATACGACTATGAAAAAAACATTAAAAGAACTTTATGGCGTTGGAATACTATTTTTTTATTTTTTGAAGTGGCCTTATTTTTTAGGTTTTATATATCTTTACAATCACGGACTTAATAATAACTACATACTAAGTGGACTTTGGGTTTATTGTCTGGCTTTAATTTTAAAAGATTTTTACTGGATGATTAAACATAAAAAAGTTAGCAGATGTGATCGTAAATAGTTTAAAGAAGTATCCCTTTCCAAAAAAACTCAGCTATCACAACTATAAAAAATATACCTACAAAGTTTAAAACTATACCATATCGTATCATACTTTTTACATCAACAGCACCACTACTCATAGCTATAGCATTTGGTGGTGTTGCAATGGGAAGCATAAAAGCATAACTCGCACATAAAGTTGCTACCATCATAAAAAGAGTCGTATTGATACCAGCTTGTTGTGATACTGAATAAATTACTGGAAGCATTATAGATATAAGTGCTGTATTTGATGTTATTTCAGTTGTAAAAGTTATAAGCATAGCTACACTTAAAAGTAAAAGCACTGGTGGCATGTGGGTAATATTTAGAAGATGTGATGCTATTGCATCTGCTAGACCAGTAGCACTAAAAGCTTTTGCTATAGAAAATCCAGCACCAAACAAAAACATAATTTGGTATGGAACTTTAGGTGCATCTCTCTTCCAATTTAAAATATTTAATGGTGGAACAAACAAAAGCAGTCCAACTCCTAGAAGTATCCCAGCATCACTTAGTCCTAAACCAGACCAAAAAGGTTTGATCGGTGCATTTAAAAATAAAAGTAAAATCAGTCCACCCATAAGATATAAAATCTTTTTTTGGGTACTCTCTAATGTCAAATCATTAAGCTCTCTACATATTGGTGTATTTGCCACACCTAAGCTCAAGAGCCAAGAAACCATTATAAACATTAAAAATGCAAGTGGAGCAACCATCCATATCCATTGAAAAAATGGTATAGCCTCCATCCCTTTATCACTCATAATCCCTAAAAGTATAAGGTTTGGTGGTGTCCCTATAGGTGTCATAATCCCACCTACACTAGCACCATAAGCAATAGCCAAAGCAAATCTCATCTTTAATTTTATA
>JAMOQK010000025.1 GCA_027064045.1 Sulfurimonas sp.
CGGTGTTGAAATTACTCTTCCATCCTCAAGTTTTACATGTAAATATTCATCATCAAAGTGAACTTCTTTACCTTTAATTAAACCATTCATTCCAAATCCTTGTAAAGTTATCTTGATTTTCTTTGATAATTTCAAGTGCCATTTTTAAATCTTTAGATTTTAGGTAGTTTTACACTACTTTTAAATTTTTCAATTCAACTTTAGCAAATCCCTCGCCTTTCATTATATGAATGTGCATAGGCTCATGTTCATTCGCATAAAAGAAAAATTTAAAACCATCCTTATTTTGTTTAAAGTACCATAGCAAAAAATTTCTTTGATTGGTTTTTGTAGTTTCTGAGGGATATTAAGTTTTAGGATAATGTTACTTTGTTGATATAACACTACCAAGAGATTTTAGTTGTGATTCACACCAATCAACTAAAATCTTTTTGTCCTCTTTAGTTAAAACAGCTTCATCATGAAACATAGTATAACTTGAGAGTGGCATCATCCCATTGTTTACAGTTTGGATAGCTCTTTTTAAGCGTTTAATTTTTATCTCTTTATCTATCTTTTTATACTCTGAAAAATTTATAGCTTTTCTACCTACATTAACATGATTTAAAACTTCAAAAGACAAAGGTGCTATATCTGAATATATCGACCATTTAGTCTCATTTGAATGACAATCATAACAACTTCTTTTTAGTATCTTCATAACTTTTTTATCAGCATGAAGAGCTATCTTTTCATCAACTTTTGGATTTGTTTTATCAAGTGGTATAAACTGTATCAAAACTAAAATCAAAACCACTGCAAATATAAATTTTTTTAACATTTTCATAACTCTCTTTTACAAATTGTCGCATAATCACAATATACACAATTTTTAATATCTTCACACTTAGTAAAGTTTACTTCCTCTAAATTTAACAAATCTTTTATATTTGATTTGAGGACACTTAATTTTTCTTCCATAAACACTTCGTTAACTATCTTTATCTCTTTTAAATCATAAAACCCACATGCCATAACATTTCCAAGTTTTGAAGCTAAAAGATAGTAAAATTCTAACTGAAAATCTGTTGCATCTGTAAAGTTGTTTTTATTATAGAGTTTGTATGAACCAGTTTTATAATCAAGTACAAAAAGTTCATTGTCTTTTTTATCTATTCTATCTATTTGACCGATTAATTTTGCACCACCAAACTCACACTCAAAACTCTGCTCACACATATCCACATGCCAACCATCATCAAATCTTTTAACTTCATCTACACAAAATTTATCTAATCTTCTTTTTTGTATCGCTATTAGATACTTATCAAGTTCGCTATTCCCACATGCCAAGTCTAACTCTCTGTGAAGGTCTCGTTTTAATTCATCTACACTACCATAAGAATTTTTCTTGCTATATAATTTACTTAATGCTAAGTGAACTGCATTTCCTATCTCATACTCTTTTGGCATATCTTTTGGTATTTCATGCCCATAAATATGTTTAATATATTTATAATAATATTTTCGTTTACATTCTAAAAATGTTTTTAATTTTGTATTTGATATTTTCATATCTTTAAAAGTATAAGGTAAAACTATATCTTCTTCAACCTTTTTATCTAAGATTTTGGAACTAAAAAGTATATTTGCATAACTAAGTTCTGCATCTGCTATCTCCTCTTTTATACCTAACTGTTTTAGAAAAACAGAAGCATCACTTTCGTTTGATTTTACAAAAGATATAGCCACTTCTTTGGAGCGAGAAATCAACATATTGTAGTAATGTTTTTGTAAATTTTGCCTGTCATTCATAGTTGGTAAAGATGCTATCTCCCTAATTTTAGTATTTAAAAACATATCTTTATCACTTTTTTTAGGCACATTCTTATCACTAAAATCGACTATAATAGCTAAATCAAAATCAACCAAACGGGTTTCAAGCACACCCATAACAGTAACCCTGCCACCCCTTACATCATCTAAACTTCTTTTAGAAAGTCGTTGAAGAAATAGCGATAAAAGAGACTTAACACTCATCCCTTTCATGTATGGCATAATTTTCTTAAAACTATACAGTTCCTCTTGAAATATCTTCAATGCCTCTTTATCTTCAAACCCTTGTTGGTAAGCTTGTAAAAATTCCTCTACATCAAACTCATCACTATTTTTATGATAATTTGATAGTAATTGAATATAAACATCATCCCCTAGCCTCTGAAGTCTTGCATAATTTTCCTGAGATTTTTGATCTAGTATCTGGCATGTGGCATTGAGTTTTTCATATATTTTAGTTTTACTGTATGGCTCTCCCATCGCAAAATTAAAATTAGATTTTTCATCAAAACTTTTTAATTTATTTGCCATCTGTTCATCTGGTAAAATAACTGCTATATTATCAGGAGTATAACCTTTTTTGACACCCTCATAAATCTTTTGTTTGATAAATGCAACTTGTAAAATATCTTCACTAAAAGAGGTACAACTTATGTTTTTATTTTTCTTGATTGGTGTTGAAGATATTATCTCTTTGGTATTTAATAGAATCTCATAAGTGTAATTGTTTTCTAAGTCTATTCCAAACTCTATAAACTTACTTTGCATCTTTTTGTTAAATTTAGAACTACTAAAAACAATTTTAACACGACTAAATTCACAACACTTTTGCAATAATTCAAACTCAAAATTAGTTAAATGACCATCCACTTTTAACTCTATATCTTTATGCTCTTTTGCGTAAGACTCATTAAACTTATAAAGTTTTGGTAAAAAGATTTTATCTAGTAATTTTCTCTCCACACATAAATTTTCATACCTTTTATAAAGTTTTTGAAGTATCGCTATATGTTCTTCATATTCACCATAAATATCTGAGGTATCAAGCTTAGATATATCGTACATCTCAGCACTAAGTTCTTCAAAAAATTTAAAAATATATGAACTGTTTTTTGTAAATGTAAAGAAGTTTCGCTCTATTTTAAGAGAAGAAAAAGAGTTAAAATCTGAAGCTTCAAGTAAAAGCAAAACTCTACTATCTTCATCAAGTGCCTTAAAATCATCAACAAGACAAAGTTTTGAGATAAACTCACTCATAGTTATAAATGTTGGTAAAAAAAGTGTTTGTGAGTCTATAGAGTTTTGCTCATGACGAATTGCACGAGCAGAAGACAAAACTATGGTAGTTTCATTCATGTTTTAATATTGTTTTACTTTTGTATTTCTAGTATCTGCTTTTAAATTATAAAATCTTTCATTATCACCAACATTAATTTTTGCCATAATATCCCATCTCCCTTTTAAAGGAAGTTTAATACTTTCAAATACATAAACACCATCTATATATTTTGGATTTTTCAAATCTATATCATGAGTATTCTCATTTGGTCTTGTAACTATAACTTTTATCTTTGCATTTTTAACTGCTTTAGCATCTAAATCAGTAATCCTATATTTTATAACTGTATTTTCAGGTACAAGTTTTTTTGTTAAAAATTCTATTTTATACTTTTTATTAAATGCTATTCTGTTTTTTATGATTTTGTTGGCATTAGCATCTGCATCTTGATAATTTGTCATATACAAATCACTTGTTTGGACAGGTGACTGACTTACTACATAAATTGTTCCGACACAGAAACTAAATACTATTGCTACTAGAGTAGCTATAGTATATGGCCAAATTCTACCACTACTTAAATTCATTATTATGTGTTCTCCTATACATTACTCTTCTTGTATATTGAATAATTGCAAAAAGAATGGTACCGTAAAATACTAACTTAATCATTAACAACAAATTTTTATTTGTATTTCCAGCTGCATTTTCTAAGCTAACACCCTTACTTTTAGCAACCTGTTCAGATATATCGCTATAGCCATTATATAAAGCAGCACTATACATACCAAGTATCTCATATTTTTTTGTTTTTAAACCTATGAGAGGAAGTATAGTACCACCATAGTTTTTTAAATGTGCCATAAAGTTGTCGAAACTACTACTACTGGTTATTGCAATAGCAAATGCCTGAACTATGGAGGCAGCAGGTGATAAAACTTGTTCCCTGTCAAAATATTTATATAAAGAGGTATCATTAACCAAAATATCAACTTTTTTATCTAACTCTGAAAATGTTAAAAGTATAGTTGGCTTTTTAAACTCTTTAATTAAGTTTTTTTCATATTCAAGAATATTTTTAAAAGGCTTAGACTCTTTGATACAAACCAATCTAAGAGAAACCCCTGTTTTAGCATATAACTCACTACCCAATTTATTTATATCTTGAGTAAATTTTTTATTATGAATAACTTCATCTTTATATAAATATTCATCTGCAACCAAAATGTTTTGAAACAGTACAATAAAGATGAGGGCCGCTAGCCCTCTTGAAAAATTCAATGAATCTTCCCTAACCTATAAATAGGTGATTTGGTGTAAGCACCGCGTAAATTGTATAAACAGCCATGATAACTAGACCCCATGCTAATATTTTTTCCATATCTGCAAGCCTCCTTATTTTACATCAATCATATGCTTAATAGCACTATCCGTACTACGCATTTGAATTGATTGCTCATCTACTATTTTGTAAAAGTTAGTTGCATTTGCTTTTTGAACATTCAAAGACCAAATCGTAAGACCAGCTAAAATACTAAGCAATAAAGCAGTTGCAATCAACATACCTGTTATGCCATCAAGAGAAAATATACTTCTATTTTCATTCATACTAAACCCCTTATTTACTTATACTTTGAACATAAGCAGCAACAGCTTCTTTTTGTTTCTTGTTAAGTACAGTTATTTTAGGCATTGTACCAATAGCACCTTTTTTACCGTTAGCGACAACATTCACAACTAAAGATGAATCAAAACTAGCGATATTTGGAGCAACAAACTCCATACCTTTACCATCTGCACCATGACATGCTGCACAAGTTCCAGCAAATACTTTAGCACCAGCTTCATTACCTTTAAATCCATTAGCTACATAAGAAGCAACAGAATCAATCTCTGCATCAGTAATTAAAGCATTAGTATTAGCATTGAAAAGACCATTACGATCTGGCATACTCATACCTTCACTTACTAAATTATTACTTGAACCATTTTCAATAACATGCTTAACAACTTTCTTTTCAAGTCTAACATTAAGGTCAGCTGCCTGTCCATCAATACCATCAGCACTTAAACCGTGACATGCTGAACAGTTAGAAAGATAAACTGACTCACCCATATTAACAAGCTCATCACCTTTAAGGTTTTTATACTTTTCTTCAAATTTTTTATTTAAAGCTGCCGCATCTTCATTATACTCACCGATTTGTGAATATGAGTTTACTGGATAACCTACCAAATAATACCACATACCCCAAATCATAGTTCCTAAGAAAACAATTGCCCATCCCGTTGGAACAGGATTGTCATATTCACCAACACCATCCCAATTATCTTCCATCAAATCACCACTAGCAGTATCTGTCTGCATTTGGCGAACATATTTTACAACAACAAATATTGTAGCGATTACCAAGATAACTGCACCCAATATAGCTAGTTGATTCACAATATCACTCGAACCATGTTTAAAGTCAAATGATACATATGTTGCAAATAACATCAATGCTGTTACTACAATAGCTCCTAGATAAAGCTTATTCATATATCTCTCCTATTTCTTTTTACCATCAGATTTATCAGCCACCGGAGCAACCGGAACATCCGATATATCATCATTTAATGCCATATCGCTATATTTTTCATAATCAAGGCCATCTGCATTCTTCTTTTTAGTGTACAGATGAGTGATATATGCGTAAAGAACCACGATAAGAACCCCCATCGCACCAACATAAGCATAACCCTGCATATTAGCAATATCCACTATAAACCCCTACTATTTTAAACTGTTTAAATATGCTATAAGAGCTACAATTTCAGGAATTTTACCATTCTTAACCATATCTTTAACATCCTGATTTTTCATATCTGCTGCCACTAATTTAGCTTCAGCTAATGCTAATGCACGAGCATCTTCAACAGTTTTTCCCATTTTGATAGTTTTAGTTGAACCATCAGCCATAGGTACAGGTTTATTATATGGAACACCAAAAACACCAGCTACAGTAAGTTGCTCTGCATAAGCAGTATCAATATCAGCTATGTTTTTAAACATCCAAGCATATCCCGGCATAATACTATTTGGAACAATAGCCGCAGGATTCATCATGTGATTTTCATGCCACTCTGTTGTTCTATAGTTACCAACACGCATTAAATCTGGACCGGTTCTTTTTGAACCCCAAAGAAACGGACGATCATAAGCATACTCACCACTTAAAGAGTAGTGACCATATCTATCTGTTTCTGCTTTAAATGGACGAACAAGTTGTGAATGACAAGCATTACAACTATTTTTAATATAAACTTGACGACCCGCTAACTCTAGTGTAGAGTATGGAGTTGTACCGATTACAGGACGAGATGTTTGTGCAAAACTTGGTAAAATCGATACCACACCAGCAAAAGCAACTGTTAAAAACACACCTACCGCAAAAAGAAACGGATTTTTTTCTAACCAATGAAACATAATATAATCCTCCCTTTCTTAAGCGCCCATAGGCGAAGCAGATTGTAGCTCAGACTCTTCAACAGGTCTAGCAGAAGCAGATTTAATAATGTTGTAAGCCCACATAAATAAACCAGTTAAGAACAAGAAACCACCTATACCACGAAGTGTATAGTACGGATGAAGCACATTAACAGTATCCATAAAAGAATAAGCCAAGTTACCGTATTCATCGTGTGATCTCCACATCATACCTTGAGTGATACCTGCGATCCACATACTTGTAAAGTAAAAAACAATACCTAATGTTTGAATCCAGAATTGTGCAGTCATAAGACCTTTTGAATAAATCTCTCTTTTAAATATACGAGGTGTCATATGTAAAGCTGACGCAATAATCATAAATCCAACCCAACCAAGAGTACCATCATGAACATGACCTGGAATCCAGTCTGTAAAGTGTGCGATAGCATTAACTGATTTAACTGCTTGAACAGGACCTTCTAGTGTTGAGAACATATAGAAAGTTGAAGCTAATAATAAAAACTTAATCAATGGAGATGAAGCAACTTGTTGCCACTCACCTTTAAGCGTTAGAAGCATATTGATCGCTGAACCCCACGATGGTAAGATTAATACTATTGAGAAAACAGAACCCATAGTCTGAATCCAGTCAGGAACAGTTGAGAACAACAAGTGGTGACCACCACACCAAAGATATACAAACATTAAACCCCAAAAAGAAAGTAAAGACAATTTATAAGAGTAAATTGCTTGACCAGATTCTTTTGGTAAAAAGTAGTAAATCATAGCAATAATAGGAACAGTAAATACAAATGCAACTGCATTGTGTCCATACCACCATTGTACTGTTGCATCATTTGTACCAGCATAAGCAGAAACTGAGTGGAACCAATCACCATGCCCACCAGAAGCAAAATATGTAGGTATTTCCATATTATTAAACAGGTAAAGCATAGCCACACCTAAGAAAGTAGCAATATAATACCAAACAGAGATATAAAGTGACTTTTCTCTTCTAATCCCAATAAGACCAAAGATACTAACACCCCATAAAACCCATATAACAACGATAGCGATGTCAACAGGCCACTCAAATTCAGCATACTCTTTTGAAGTTGTATAACCCATAAAGAGTGAAACAACAATAGCTACTACTGTCAATATATATAATACAAATTGAAGTTTACCTATAAACATCAAAAATTTTGACTCAGCCATCGATACTTTTAATACACGCTGACCAACATAATACCAAGTAGCAAAAATACCACTTACTGTAAATCCAAATGCAACTGCATCAGTATGCAAAGGACGAAGACGACTAAAGTTTGTGTATTCTGCCAAACCTTGACCAAATACCAAGTTAAGACTTGGGAAAGCAAGTTCAAACGCAATAAATACACCGATTGTCATACCAACAATCCCTAGTGCAATCGCTGCGAACATAAACCACTTAGCAACTGTATAGTCGTACTCTAATGGACGATTCTCCATATATAGCCTCCTTAAAAATTCAAAGCAATTATGTCTATTAATTTAAAATAAATAATATAGACTAATTAACACTGCTATGATAACAGCATAAAAATTTAAGTTATCTTAAATAATGACCATTTTATGACAAATTTGACTATTTGTTGTCTTCGTATTTACTTTTAAAAGTTATCTGAGGATTTTTATAATCTTTTTTACGCCAAAAGACGCTTTTATTATCTTTTAATTAAAGATAAAAACTCACTAAATATATATTGGCTCTCTTTTGGTCCAGGACTAGCTTCTGGATGATGTTGAACAGAAAATATCGGAGAGTCATTGTACTTTAGACCTTCAATAGTATTATCAAAAAGGTTTGTATGTGTAACTTCTGCAATCTCAACAATATTATCTGGGACATTATAGTTGTGATTTTGAGCTGTAATTTCAACCAAGCCTGTATCTATATTTTTTACAGGATGATTTCCACCGTGATGACCAAATTTTAGTTTAAAAGTATCATATCCATGTGAAATAGAAAGTAGTTGATGACCCAAACATATACCAAACATAGGGATTTTAGCACCTATTAGTTTTTTGATTTGTTCCTGCTCTTTTTTAAGAACAAGTGGATCGCCTGGTCCGTTTGATAGGAATACCCCATCAATCTCTTTTGAATTATATCTCTCTATCAAGTCAGTAGCATTAAAATCATTTGGAATAACCTCAACACCTATCTTAGCATTTACCAATTCATTCAAGATATTTCTTTTTACACCAAAATCAACAACTACGATTTTCGCCTCAGGAGTTGGCGCATCTTTATAACTAAATTCATCTTCATTATATGTTGCAAAAAGATGGTTGTAATTCTCTTTTGTGCTAACTTGTTCTATATAATTTAGATCTTCAATGCGTGGGGAATCTTCAAGAATTTTTTTAAGTTCATTTTTATCACTAATTTTAGAAGAAGCAACCATCATCATAGCTCCTTCACTTCTAAGCATCTTAGTTAAATATCTTGTATCAATATCACAGATACCCATAACATTATATTTAATCAAAAAATCTTCCAATGAACTCTCAGCTCTGAAATTAGAATATCTTGATTGATATTTTCTAACTATCATCCCTTTGGCATGTGCGTTTTTACTTTCCATATCATCATCATTAACACCAACATTTCCAATCTCAGGCATAGTAAAAGTTACAAATTGACCAGCATAACTAGGATCACTCATAATCTCTTGATAACCACTCATAGAGGTGTTAAAAACTATCTCACCAACACTTGTATCATCAGCACCAAAACTTTTAGCCTCTAAAAATGTTCCATTTTCAAGATATATCCAAGCTTTTTTTAATGATGTTGCCATTACTCCATACCCCTTTTTGTCATCTCTTCACGATAAAGTTTTTCATACAAAATCTCAAATTCATCAGTTCCAGGGATGAAATGTCTTTTATAAGAACGAATTTTATCCATAACTGCATCTTGAATCTCCGAAGAATCAGCTATAAATGATGTAATTGAGTTATATATGATATTTTTTATACGATTTTCCGTAACTTCAAAGTGGATTAAATCCTCCTCATAAAGCTCATCTAAAATCTTATGAGAAATATCTGAGTATCTCTCCTCATAGTTAAGAATAACACCAAAATCAGGTGCTAATTTCTTTTTAATCATAAAGAAAAGTTGCCTCTCATCGGCTAACATAAACTCTATCTCTTCTTCATTAGCTTCACAAATCTCATCAGCCTTCTCTTCTAAAGCCATCTCTCTTTCTACATTGTCTATAAGAATTTTTTCTGCTTCATGTGCCACAGGCTCAAGCCCTCTTGTCATCGTAACTGCACCACTTTTATTTAAGTCGATTGCTATTTTGTTAGATATATGGGGGATAGTTTTAAGTGATATTTTCATCTGTTTTGAACCTGTCTTTAATAAATTTTCTTATTCTACTATAACTAAGGTAAAGATTCTATTAGAATCAGGAAAAATTCTTTACAACACACCTCTACTTTATCTTCGCTAAAGGTTCACTAAAATAATAACCTTGATAACCATATATTTCAACTTCTTGAAGTTTTTTATACACACTCTCATTATGGATAAATTCAGCTATAACTTTTATATTCATCTCTTTTGAGAAAGTTGTTATTGCCTTAACAAGGATAAATGCGTTGGTATCTGTATCTATATTTTTAATAAGTGATCCATCTATCTTTATAAAATCTGGTTTTAGTTCAATAAGGTGTGAAAAATTTGCATATCCAGTTCCAAAATCATCTATGGCAATTCTAACACCTAAATTTTTCATATCAAATATAAATTTTCTTACAATATTAAAATTTTCTATATTTTCAGTTTCAAGTATCTCAAATATTAATTGATTTGATATGTCATTATCTTTTAACTGCTCTTTTATAAACTTTACTATCGCTACATTTGATATATCTTCATAAGAAAGATTTACAGAAAACGATTCCTCCTTATCTTTAAAAGCATCTATAGACTTTCTAATCATCGTTTTTGTCAATTCATGATAATATGGTGTTTTTTTGATAGCTTCTATAAAGAAAAAAGGTTGTATAACCTTATCGCCTTCAATCACACGAACCAAACACTCATAAGATGTTGTGTCTTTTTTTACAATCTTTTGAAAGAAAGGAACTACCCTATCCTCTTGAAGAGCTTTTTTTACCATTTGAACTGATTGCAAATCATCAAGACATTTTTTTCTTAAACCAAACTTATTTGAGTAAATTAACATAGATTTATGTATTTTTTTAGCATAATTAAGTGTCATATCAGCATGTTCTAAAAACCCATCTTCCATATCATGAACAATAGCTACAGTAACAGAAAGATTAACTTTCATAGAAAAGTCATCCACATTTGCATCAACAGCACTTGAAGCTATACTGTCTATAACCATTTTAGCTTTTTGAACACAAAAATCTAAATCAAAATGTTTAGTATTCAGAAATGCAAATTGATCACCAGAAATCCTATATAAAGAACACTCATTATCTGCAATATTATTTAAAATTTTTGATACATTTACAAGAATATCATCTCCGATTTTCTCTCCATATATACTGTTGATTGCTGAAAACTTGTTAATATCAATGAGCATTAAACCGTTTGCTCCATGTTCCTTAAATTTTTGCAACATTGCATCTCTATTTTCTAATCCTGTAAGAGTGTCATGAAAATACAAATATTCCAATTCTGCTGTTTTCTCTTTTATTTTTGTTTCTAAATTTTTCTTATAATCATTATTTTGTCGTCTTAACTCAATTTTTTCCACTGATTTTCGTATAACATCAACAAATTGTTCAAATTCCATTGGTTTTAGTAAATAACCATCTATCCCCAAACGAATAGTCTCAACAAAATAACTGGGTTCATTGTATGCAGAAAGGATTAGGATAGATATATTTTCATCAATTTTTCTTATCTCACCAATCATCTCGATACCATTCATATTTGGCATATTTATATCACTAATGACTAAATCATAACTACCCTCTTTAAATTTTTTTAACCCATCAAGTCCATCAACTGCCACCTCTATATGATTAAAAAAATTTTCTAACATCCCTAGTGTTGAAACCCTAGCTGTTTCATTATCTTCAACATAGAGAACTTTTATCTCTTTACTAATATTTAATAATAAATTAAGTCTTTCTTCTTTCATGTGTTTTTATCCTTAAAATCAAGTGGTATTTTTATACTAAAAACAGCCCCTACATTAGAGTTTGTAACTTCTATCAAACCCTTACAATGTTCTCTAATAATTATTTTAGACATATATAGCCCCAAACCTGTACCATCAAGTTTTTCTTTAGTTGTAAAATACGGATCAAATATTTTTTCCATAATATCTTCCGGTACACCACCCGCATTATCGCCGACCGTAAAATGAACATATCTTTTACAATTAAATATTTTTAATATTATAACAGGATTTTTTATTTTTCTCTCAAGTAAAACATCCTCTGCATTTTTTATCAAGTTTAATGCGACTTGTTTTAACTCATTTGGATAACTTACTATAGTTTCATTGTAAATAAACTCTTTTTTTATCTCTATATTTTTATTTTTTATGGAAGCTCCAACTATATTTAATGCACTATTGAAAATATCTTCAGGTAAAACTGTTTGCTTTTGCTTATTGGATTTATAAAAATCCCTAAAATCATCAATAGTTTTAGATAAATGTTGGGAATACTCAGATATATTATGCAGTTTATCTTTAAACAAATCTTTTTCGTAACGATTCAATATTATCTTTGCTTCAAGATCAGCACAGGTTGCAGTTATGGCAGATAGTGGTTGTCTCCATTGATGAGCTATCATACTAATCATCTCACCCATCTGCGCCAAGCGAGATTGATGTAGCATAGTTTTCTCTTTTTCTCGGTTTTTTGACACCTCTTCTCTAACCTTGTCCCAAAGGTTTTTATTTAACTCTTCGAGTCTTATCGTATCTTCCATTGAGTTTATAACAACAACAAACTCCTGCTTTGATGGGAGTAAACTAAGTGAAAGTGTCACATATATTTCTGAAGAATCTTTTTTTATACATTTTTTGGGATACTTGGAAATTTTCCCATCCTTTTTGGCTTTTTCTAAAATATCTTTTGAAGCATATTTGTCTTTTGCTAGTTCCAAACAATTTAAGTGGAGCAACTCCTCTTTTGTATATCCAAATAAATCAAAATACACATGATTTACTTCAAGAAAATTACCCTCTATATCCATCACCGCTATTCCACTATCTGCCTCTTCAATAATCGTTTGAAGTTTATTATGGTCATGTTGTAACTCTTCTCTAAACTTTGATTTTCTATAAATTAGATAAAGAAGAAGACCCAAAGATATAATAACCAAAGCAGAATAACGATAATAATTTCTTTTACGCATTATAATATAATCCCCACTGCTCACTACTACAACAGCACCAACAACTTTATCATCAACTGGATTTTTAACAGGTATAAAAGTGACAATGCTAATTATCTTTGTATCATATACTGAAAATGGTTTCCCTTTATCAATATGTTTATAAAAATAACTTTTTGTAGATTCCGATAAAATCTTAGGTTTTTTCACTCCCAAATGTTTTTTAACATAATCAAAAATATCTTTTTCAAAATAATAATCATTAAAAATAGATGGTGTATATTTAGATAATTCACTTTTAAATACTTTTTTATTTATTACAGATTTTTTAATAATAAAATTAGACGACAAATGAAAATACTCAATCATCTCTTTAATAACCAATACCATACTAAAAGAGAGTTCAACACTTCCTATAGATTGATGCTGTTCGTCAAAAAGAGGATAAACAAAGCTATAACCAAATTTATCCACTTTGTTAAATCTCAAAAAGCTTTCATCATTTGGTAAGTAAAAATGTAGTTGTTTTATATTGTAATGCTTTAAAAGTTTATATTTATCTTTTAAAATTAAATATAATTTTTTTCTTAAAATCTTTTTTTGTTCTAAATTCGCATCTTTTACATCTTTCAAAATATCTACAACTCTTTTTGTGTTTATTTGTGTATCAAAAATAAGCTTAGACAAAGTGTCCAAATTGTGATATAGCAAATTGCAAGAAATTGTACTATGCTTTGTTTTCATATGAAGAAACTGATCAATCATACTGTTTTTTCTATACTCAAAGAAAAAAGCTACAACAATAGACATCAGCATAAAAAGTATAATAAAAAATAATTTTTTCATAGCTACACCTAAAACAAGATTAATGATATTGTATCATCTATTCTTGATATTTTTATTACAAAAGATTATTTGGCTAACATCAGAGTTAATTGTGAAGCTTTTTTTGTTTCCATTTTTGTTAATATTTGACCAACAGTCTTTGGTTTTAAAGACCTTAAAATAGCTGCTGCCTGCGTAACATCCATATCTGAAAGTATCTTTGCTGATGCATTTGCTTTCATTTTTGCAAAAGTTTGAGCAATTTTACTCATCTTCAAACTTTTAAGTTCTTTTAAAATCTTTTTATTTTCCTGAAGCATTTTTTTTAAAGCTTCCTCTTTTTTGGTAATTTCAGCAAGTTTAGCATCTACAACTTCCTCTTTCTGATTTAAACTTACCTCTTTTTTCTTTAAAAGATTTTCTGTCGCTGTTTTTAATGCACTTAAAGCTTGTTTTTGCTCATCTATTCGTTCAAGTTCCACTAAAAGTTCACTTTTTCTCTCTTTAAATATCTCCGTACATTCAAAAAGCCTATCACTTGTTTCTAAGGCATTTAAAGACAAAACTAAAAAAATAGATAACAATACAATTTTCATTCTCAACCCTTTTGTCCGTATGTCATCAAAGCTATCTCATCTAACTCTTTGGCTTCTTTGATTTTTTGTTCTTTTAGCATCTTTTTTATCTCTTGAACTTCTAAATATTCAAATTTTTCATACTCAAGAACATCTAATCTTAATTGCTCTTTTGCTAATCTTACCTGATTTTTAGCAAAATCAACCCACTCGTGATTATGCTGTATCGATCCTCTTTGTGAGTTTAAAAGTGTTCTTGAAGCTAACAACGAGGAAACACTTCCTCTCTCTGGAGTCTCTATATCAGATAAAGATGCATAAGAGACCTCCAATGCTTTTATGGCGCTTTTTAAATCAACATTTGCATTTTGAAGAACCCTCTCACTCTTATCCATCGCACTTTTTTTTAAAGTAACCAAAGAGCTGAAACGGGTTTTCATACTATCCTCTTAAAGTATTATGGTATCTTCTCTTTCTGGTGATGTTGAGATGATACCAACTTTTGTTTTTGAAATATCTTCGATTATTTTAACATACTCTTGGGCTGATTGTGGTAAATCTTCAAATTTTCTCACACCAACAGAGTTATCCCAACCTTTAAATGATTTATAAATTGGTTTTACATCTCCAAGATTTGATGGTAAATAATCTATCTCTTTTCCATCAACTTCATAAGCAACACAAACTTTAACCTCATCAAAACCGTCTAAAACATCAAGTTTCATCAAGGCCAATTCATCACATCCATTTAAAC
>JAMOQK010000026.1 GCA_027064045.1 Sulfurimonas sp.
CCTCGATAATTTTAGCACAATTGAGATTTTAGATTTGGGGCTTGAAGTAAAACCACAAAACTCTACTCTACATAATTTTGATATAAAGCCATCACAAGCTATAAACAAAGGTGCTGACATAGATGCCAAAGATATTTTTCAAAAGGGGATGAAATTTGGTAAGGAATATGAACTAAAAGGTAGTTATCTCATCTTAGGGGAAAGCACTCCAAGTGGTACAACTACGGCAACCACCTCAGCTTTAGCTTTAGGGTATGATTTAAAAGATTGTTTCTCATCAAGCTTTTTAAATGTTCCAAACAACATAAAAAATAAAACAATAGAGGAAGCACTCTCTTTGGTTAATGACAAGATGGACAACTTTGAAAAACTTGGCATAGTAAGTGATAATATGCTCATATTTTGTGCAGGTTTTTTACTTGAAGCTACAAAAAGGTTTCATGTAGTTTTAGCAGGTGGAACTCAGATGGCAGCTTGTTTGCTCATAGCTGACAAACTAAGAGAAGATGTATTGATGAGACTAAATGCAGACAACCTAACACTGGCTACAACCCAATGGGTAGCAAAAGATAAAAACTCAGATATAAAAAAGATTTTGGAGCAACTAAGCTACACTCCACATGCCATATACACATCATTTAGTTTTGAAAATGCCAAGATACCTGTACTTAAAAAATATGATGAAGGTGAAGCAAAAGAGGGTGTAGGTGCTGGAGCAACTCTAGCTTATGCAGTGGCATGTGGCTTAAAAAATAAAGAAGTAGTAGAAGCTGTTGAGCTTATTATGTATGGGATGGTTTAATGAATAATATAGAAATATATCAAGCACCAAATGGCGAAATTGAATTTAAAGGTGATTTGCAACATGAAACTGTTTGGGCAAATTTAGACCAAATAGCAAAACTTTTTAGTAGAGACAAATCTGGTATTTCAAGACATATTAAAAATATATTTAATAGTAGTGAGTTGGATAAAGATTCAGCTGTTGCAATTTTTGCAACAACTGCCAATGATGGTAAAACATATCAAGTAGAATATTACAACTTAGATATGATTTTATCCATAGGCTATAGAGTAGATTCAAAAGGAGTTACTAAACCTACTACAAAACTATACAAAGACCTTATCTCTCTTAGAAAGTTACGACTTTGAAAAGATTTAAAATATGAAAACCCTATTTCTAGGTGGTATAAAAAGTGGTAAAAGCAAAGAGGCTGAGAAATACACCAAAAAACATGCTGAAAAAAAACCTTACTATCTTGCTACTACCCAGCTTTTAGATGAGGGGATGAAAAAAAGGATAAAAAAGCATAAAAAACAAAGAAAAAATAATTTTATAACGATAGAGGAAAGTTTAAAACTAAACAAAACTATCTCCACATGCCAAGATATAGTTTTAATAGAGTGTATGGGAATGTGGATAAACAATATGCTTTTTCACGGTTTTGGATACAAAGAGATAAAAAAAGAGGTAAAAAAGCTACTTAAACAAGATAAAGATATAGTTTTTGTAATGAATGATGTGGGAGCTGGTATCATCCCAGATAATCACCTCTCAAGAGAGTTTGCAGATATAAATGGTAAAATCTCCCAATTTGTAGCCAAAAATTGCGATGAGGTTTTTTATACTATTGCAGGGATAGGTCTCAAGATAAAATGATAAAATTTTTCAAAGGTTTTTCCCTCGCTTTTAACATGCTGAGTATCATCCCATTTTTTAAAACACACGATTTTTTTAAAGGGATAAACGGTTATGCCGTAATGTCTTATCCTTTGGTTGGTCTTATACTAGGCTTTATTTTGTGGGGGATACACTCCCTCCTTGCCCCCTTTATCCCATTTTCGCACCTTGGTATCATTATCTTTAGCATGTGGGTTTTAATAACTGGAGCTTTACATCTTGATGGATTTTGCGATACGGTAGATGGACTTTTTGTGCCAAAAGAAAAAGCACTTAAAGTGATGAAAGACCCTCACAACGGTGGAATGGGAATGATATTTGGTGGAGTGTTTTTGATACTAAAAGCATCTTCACTGGCTGCTTTTAACGCTTTTTATCTTCTGCCTGTAATCCTTATGCTCTCAAGATTTAATGCCTCTCTTGCCATCTATCTCTACCCATATCTTAACAAAAACGGCATAGGTTCACTTGCAAAAAAAGAGTTTAATCACAATCTTTTTTTTATAACCACACTTTATACTATCATTATTGGCATGTGGGTATCTTGGAGTTTAGTCGTTATAAGTATATTGGTTTTACTTCTTAGCAAATACTTTTTTCTCAAGCGTTATGGTGGTTTTACAGGCGATATTTACGGATTTGTGATAGAACTAACAGAACTAACTCTTTTAAATGTAATTATAATTGGACTAACTTGAAAATAACACTTGTTCGTCATGCAGAAGTAGAAGAAAAATACCAAGGTTGCTATAACGGACATATAGATATAGGACTCTCACACAAAGGACATCTACAAGCCAAAGAGTTAGCAGAAAAACTAAAAAATGAAAAATATGATGCCATATTTTGCTCAGACCTAAAAAGAGCCAGACAAACACTCTCTTACTTTACACATGCCAAAGATACTATCTACACCCCAAAACTCAGAGAAAAATCTTGGGGCAAACATGAAGGACTTACATTTGATGAAATAATCTCTCAAGGTGAGATAAAATATGAAAACTTTTTACAATGGATAGAAGCACTAGACGGAGAAGATTATACAATCTATGTCAATCGTATTGAAGAGTTTTTAACAACTTTTTTAAAAGCACAAAAAAAAGAAAATATACTTATCGTTACTCACTCAGGAGTTATAAAAACAATCATATCTATCATAGAAAACATATCCCTAGAAAAAGCATTTTCCAAAAAACTACCATATAGCTCATCTGTAATTTATGATGATTTTAAGATTAAATAAGAGTTTTTTTGTTACAATCGCTGTGCATTAAATTATTAGGAAGTCAAATATGTTTACAACAGTTAAATCAAAAGTAGTTATTTCCGTTATCTCTTTAAGTATTGTAGGTCTTATTGGTATCACTTACTACCTTTCAACAACCCTTCATGAACTATCCAACAAAACAACCAAAACATCATTAAATATGCTTAGTAAATCAATTTTCCAAACAATGACAGGAAGTATGATGATGGGTGATTCTGCTGTTGTTAAAGATGCTTTTAAAGCAGCAAGAAGCATAGATGGCATAGAATCTCTTGATATTGCAAAATCAAAATTTGTTTTAGAAGTTTATGCACCAGATGAACCATTTACTACAGATCCTTTACTTCAAGATGTTTTAAAAGATAAAAAGATAAAAGTTATAGAAAAAAATGAAAATAATCATCATAGCATAAGGATGATAAGACCAATGATAGCTGAAAAGAAATGTTTAACTTGTCACTACAATGCAAAAGTTGGCGATTCTCTTGGTGCGATGGACTTAGTTATCTCATTAGATAAAAATGATGAGAGTATAGAGTCAACAAAGGCAACACTTCTTATACTTCTTATTATAAGTTCGATTTTATTTGCTATTGGTGCTTATATATTTTTTATGAAAGAGATATTCACACCTCTGACAACCCTTAAAACTCGTATTTCAGAACTCGTAAAGGGAGATAAAGATTTAACAAAACGATTAACTCATAAAAACAAAGATGAGTTTGGAGATACTGCAAATGAAGTAAATAATTTTATAGAGATGATTCAATCAACCATAAATGATGTAAAAACTTTAGGGCAACAAAACTCATCTATTGCTTCGGAAATTGAACTATCTAGCCATGTAATTCGCAAAGGAACACAACAAGAAAAAGAGATAGTTGCAGAAACAACACAAAAAGGGCAAAGCGTCAAAGAGATGTTGTCAAAAACTATTGAAACTGCTCAAACAACTCAAGAAACAGTTGAATCAGCAAATAAAGAACTTGATATTGCCAGAGACTCACTTAATCAATTAAGTACCGAAGTCAGCTCTTTTGTTGAAACAGAAAATGAACTTTCAGATGAACTATCAAGTCTAAAAAGTAATGCAGACCAAGTAAAAGATGTTTTAAGTGTTATTAAAGAGATAGCAGAACAAACCAACTTACTTGCTCTAAATGCTGCCATAGAAGCGGCTCGTGCAGGGGAACATGGACGAGGTTTTGCTGTTGTTGCTGATGAAGTTAGAAAACTAGCCGAAAGAACTCAAAAGAGTTTAGTTGAGATAGATATGAGTGTTAGTACTATTGTCCAATCTATAAATGATGTTAGTGACAAGATGAACAGCAATGCTCAAAACATAGAAAGCTTAACAAACATTTCATATGAAGTTGAAGAAAAAATCAATATAACTTCCCAAGCTATCTCAAGCTCAAATGAAGTAGCAAAAGAATCACGAGAAGATAGCATACAGATGTCAAAACATATCCAAGAGATGATAAATGATATAGCAGATATGGAAACTCTCTCTACTGCCAATGGAACCAGCGCACAAGATATTGAAGAAGATCTAAAAAGATTAGTAAATGTAGCTAAATCTCTCCAAACAACAATCAACGAATTTAAGAGTTAGAGAAGAATCTATCTTCTCCTATCTCTTCTAGCACTACTTTTATTGTGGGCATAGTACTTTTTAAAACATGATTGACAAATATCATATCTTGAGTTTAATGGAAGTGGCGCACCACAAATACGACATCTTCTCACAAAATATTTTTGCTCAAGAGACTCTTCTATAAACTTATTTAATACCCCTCTATATTGTTTTGCTTTTTGAACATCTAAAAAATAATCTTTAAACCTATATGAAAGCCATAAATAAAGAGAGATTTCTTTTACCATATCTTCAGCTCTTAAAAGTTCATCTGCTGTTTGAGCAAAACTGCCTACGAGTTTTGGTGGATTATAAAAAATAGGCTGTTTCTTTTCTAAAGCTAAAACATAACTCTCAAAAGCACTCAAAATATAGGGAGACTTGAGCGTTAACGGCGCACATGCCAAGTGATATTTGGTTGTAATATTTAAATCATAACTATCTACAATAGCAGCAACTTCCATCATATCATCAAGATTTGTTGCACAAAATGGACCATTAAACTCCATATTTTCAACAAAAAACTTAAGTATCTCACTAAGTGAATTTTCTTCTAAAATATGCCCAACAAGCTTTACATGCTCCAAATTTGCCATAACTTTAAATGGTAATGATATAGCTTTATCTTCTTTATAAAAATTCTTTTTTACAATTTTCAAAACATCATTATTTAAAGCCCCAACAAATCCCTCATCATCCAAACCAAACCGTCCCGCTCTTCCAGAGATTTGATGAACTTCTGAAGGTCTAAGATTTCTTTGTGTTATACCATCAAACTTCTCAGCTTTTGAAAAGAGTATAGTTTTTATGGGTAAGTTCATGCCCATAGCTATGGCATCTGTTGCGATTAGGATTTGTGTTTGTTTTTCCCTAAATCGCCTTGCTTCTTCCCGTCTAACTTCAGGAGAAAGATTTCCATAAACTACACTTACACTAAAATGTTTTGAGAACTTTTGCTTAAGTTTTAAAACATCCCTTCTGCTAAAAGCGATAATAGCACTACCCTCTTTTACATCTTTTATATCTGTTGGAAATTCTAAAAGCGTAAGTGGATTTTTTCTCTCAAACTCAACTATTTCAAGCTCTTCACCAAGGTATGAGGCTAAGGCGACAATAGCCTCTTTAACATTTAATGAACCTGTCATAATAACCTCTTTTGCAGGTGTACCGATGATAGCATTTGCCCAAGCCCAACCACGGTCTCTATCATCAATCATCTGTACCTCATCTATAACACAAACATCAACATCAACTTCAAAATTCAGCATCTCAATAGTTGAACTTATATGTGTAGCATCTTCATTTAAAAGCTGTTCCTCACCTGTTATTAGAGATACATCAACACCCTGTTCTTTTAAATCTTCATACCCCTCCAATGCCAAAAGTCTAAGTGGTGCAAGGTAGTAACCTGTATCTGCATCTTTTAATTTTTGCATAGCTTCATAAGTTTTTCCACTATTTGTTGGACCTATGTGAAGTGTCAGTTTTCTTCTCATCCCTCGTGCTAATGGAAACAAGTTTTTAAAATCCCTTATCGTTCCAGCTAAAAGTTCTTGTCGTTGCTTTTTAACAAGTTGTGCTTGAATATTGTGTATAAAAATTCGTATCGCTTTTCTTGTGATTTTTGGACTGAACATAAGATTTTTTGGCAACATATCTAACAAAAATTCATAAACTTTTTTATATAACTCTTCATCACTAAGGTGTAATAAAGAAGCATAACCACGGCACTGTTCTATAAGTTGTGCTAAATCATCTAAAAAATATTTTTCATGTTGAGCCTTAGCTTCTTTTAGCACCTCACTAAAATCCAACTCTTGTGAAGTCCAAATATCTTTTAAAATAGAATTTAACTCTATATGTATCTCTAATGAGTATGGTAATATCACATCACTAAAAGGGAGACTTATATGTTCTTGAACCTCTAAAATCAACTCTTCATCATGTACTTCTATCCATGAAACATCAATAAAGTTTTTTATAACATCCTTTAAAACACCCTCTTTTAGTGTAGGAAAATCCACTTTACTCTTTGGTGCAGAAGCACGCAAAGCTGTTACAATCTGCTTGTGGGTTAGATACTTATGAGGCTCTGCTAAAGATGATATAAAATCGTTTATGGAGCGTTGTTTAAGCTCAATAAGCTCCTCTTTGTCTTGTGAAATTTTTTCCACAATCTCATCTTGAGGTGTCTCTTTGATATATTCATAACTATACGGTTTGGTGTTTAGAGTTAAAATCTTATGAAAATGGTACTCATAAATCTGATAAACAAAAGAAGCATTAAACTCAAAACTATCATCAATATCAAAAAAACCATCAAGCAACTTCTCAATCTTTTGTTTTTTAATCTCAAATCTGATATGGCGAAGTTTTGATTCCATCTTTTCAAGAGTAATTTTTTTACTTCTTACATTTATAAAAGCATCTATCAAAAGAGTTGCCTCTTCATGAGAAACATCAAGCTTCTCTAGTATTGCATTTATCTTTTCATCTCTATCATAAATTGGTTCTTTTACCTTATCTGATGGGTAAACCTTCCCATCATTTTCAAAAAAAGTCAATATATCCTTACGAAGAGAGATATCTGGTTCACTCCACAAAGTTCTCACAGCCTTTAAAAGAGACTTTTTATCGTGTGAGACATCGTATATACCAAGAGTAGCAAAAAGTTCACTAAGCGTCTCAGAGCTAACTCTATCTACACCAACATCAAAAGGATCACCATCAAAAAGTTTTTTTATCTTTTGATTTATTTTTGTAAGTTTTTTATTTTTTTTACCCATGTCAAATTGTAGCAAAGTTTGTAGTAATATATTATAAAACTTTTAAGTGGAGTGCTAACAATTCTAAGTTAAAATTTAGTCCATAATTAAGTTTTGATATAATTTCAAAAAAATTATTTTAAAGAGAGAAAATGGAGAAAATCTACCAAAGCAAATATGCTTTAAGAACTTTATTAAGCAGTGTTATTTTAAGTTCCTTGGCTGTGGCTGCTCCAGAAAATATAAAAAAAGACAATGAAATAGTTACACATACAGAGTTTGGTTACATTGAAACTCAGGGCAACACAAGAACACAAACTTTCAACCTTGAATCAAAAATCAAAAAAGGTTGGGATAAAAATGTGCTTCATCTTCTCTTTGATGGACACTATGCAAGTGATAAAAGTGATGAGATTAAAAATGCATATTTTATTGAACTAGAATATGATTACAAATTTGCCGAAAATCTCGCATTTAGTTATCTAATAGGGTATAAAAAAGATAAATTTTCAGGCTATGACTACCAGTTTTACACAGGTCCTGGTATAAAGTATAAAGCTATAAAAACAGATAAACAAAACCTTAGCATAGAAGCAAGTCTTTTGTACTCAAGTGATGATATACAAGATACAGACTATGATAGTGCAGGAAATATTATCGAGTATCCAAATCCAGATGACAAAACAACATTCAGAACTGTATCTGGATACACGGATGAGTATGCCGCTACAAGAGCAAAACTAGTCTATCAATGGCAAATTTCAACCAATCTTAAATTCAATCAAGAACTTAGCTATAGAGCCAACCTAAAAGATACTGATGTTTATTTTATATTTTCAAAAACTGCACTATCTACAAAAATATCTGATATTTTTTCTGCTGGTATAAACTACAAAGTAAACTACTCAAATAATCCATCAACAGGTAAAGATTATACAGATAGAACTTTTACTGCAAATCTAATCATTGATTATTAAGTTCCTAGATTTTCTAGCAAAACTATATAAACTCCCACATGCCATAAGTGCGATGAAAGCAGCACTTAAAAATAGGTATTTGGGGTATAACTCATAAACATATCCAGCATACAAAGCCCCAATGAAACCACCTAAACCGTAAGTAATTCCAGAAAAAAACTGTTGAGCCAAAGATTTATGTTTATATAAATGAAAAAGATAGCTAATAGCCGCAGAGTGAAAAAGTGCAAAACTAAGGGCATGAAGAGACTGTGCAAAAAACAAAATGGTTAAATTTTGTGGAAACATAAAAAGTAAAAACCATCTTATAGCACTTGCTAAAGTTGTTATTTGTAAGATTAAAAGTAAGTTTGTATGTAAAAATCTACCTTGAAAAAACAGCATAAAAACTTCAACAATAACGCCAAAACTCCACAAATATACAGTCATATCCAAACTAACACCAAAATTTGTTTCATAGATGGTAAAAAAGTTATAAAACGCCCCAAAACTTACCTGCATAAGAGTTAAACCAAGCCATAACTTCCAATCTGCCAAAAGTGTAATGTCATTTTCAACATCCTCCACTTTAGTGTTATCTTTATGTTTTCTTTTAACTATAAAAAATGCGACAATAGAGGTTAAAAAAGATAAAGCTAAAAGGTAATTTAATGCTATCTGAGGTGAACTTAAAAACTTCACCAATACAAGTGCCACTAAAATAAAGCCTAAAGAGCCAAAAAGTCTAATCTTGCCATATTTTTCTTTACCCACACACTCTAAAGAGATAACCTCAATATATGGAAGGATTAAACTAAGACCTATCCCCAAACCAATACTTGAAGATAAAAGTTTATAAAAATCATCTATGGAAAAATAAAAAGAGATACTGCTAAAAAGCATGATAAGAAGAGCTATATTAAAACTCTTAGCATTTAGTTTCAATCCTTTTATAAAAGCAAAAGGCAACAAAAATCTAACTAATGGACCAGCTCCAAATATAATTCCAATCTCACTGGCACTATACCCAACCATCATTAAAACTTTTGGCATGAATATGATATAGACACCTATAATTGAAAAATAAAAAAAATAAAAAATCGATAATAATATTGGCATATGCGAATTGTAGTAATATTTACTTATTATTAACTTATAATAATTATAATTTTACATCTCAATTATGTTTACCCCCTTTCATAAGTGAGTGTATAAACTCCTAAAAATTTTTAAA
The DNA here is from genome assembly GCA_027064045.1 of Sulfurimonas sp. Classification (GTDB taxonomy): domain Bacteria; phylum Campylobacterota; class Campylobacteria; order Campylobacterales; family Sulfurimonadaceae; genus Sulfurimonas. The sequence continues at coordinate 9,540 of JAMOQK010000026.1, forward strand.
ACTTCTCAAGCTTTTCCTTTTTTAGCTTGGGGAGTTTTCCCTTTTATTATGTTAAACTTCCACATGCCAAAGATTTTACTTACAACTTTAAATTCAAGATACACACACACTTCCATTGCTCTTAGATACCTGTATGCAAACCTTAAAGAGTTTCAAAAAGATACAAAGATTTTAGAATTTAGTATAAATGATGCTATCCAAACTATCGCAGAAAAACTACTTATAAATGAGCCTGAAATCATAGGTATAGGTGTGTATATCTGGAATGTTTCTTTTGTAAAAGAACTAATCCACATCATAAAAAAAGTATCTCCCAAGACAACCATTGTACTTGGTGGTCCAGAAGTTACACATGAGCCATTTCGTGTAAAATTTGATGATGCAGATTTTATCATTCAAGGTGAAGGAGATTTAGCATTTTATCAACTGTGCAAAAAAATCTTTGATAAAACTCCACCAAAAGAAAAAATCATAAAAATGAGTATGCCGACGCTAAAGGAGCTTAAACTTCCATACAAATATTACACAGATGCAGATATAAAAAACCGTTATATCTATGTTGAAGCTTCAAGAGGTTGCCCATTTGAGTGTGAATTTTGTCTATCCTCCATGGATGAAAGAGTTAGAGCTTTTAACATAGATGAACTTTTAAAAGAGTTTGAAATACTATGGCAAAGAGGTGCTAGAAACTTTAAGTTCATAGATAGAACTTTTAACTTAAATATAAAAACAGCCTCAAAACTACTTGATTTTTTCTTAGAAAAAGAGCCACCATATTTTGCTCACTTTGAAGTTGTACCAGACCATTTTCCAGCTTCACTAAAAGAAAAAATTGCTAGGTTTGGGCATGGAGCATTACAGCTTGAAATAGGGATACAAACACTAAATCCAGAGATAGCAAACAACATATCAAGAAACCTAAATCTTCAAAAGATACAACAAAATATCTCATTTTTAGAAAATGAAACACAAGCACATATACACCTTGATTTGATAGTCGGACTCCCTGGTGAAAGTTTAGAAAGTTTTGGAAAAAATCTTGATAAATTAGTAAGCCTCAGTAGTTGCGAAATTCAAATAGGGATACTAAAAAAACTATCAGGAACACATATCAACCGTCATGACATAAAACATGGGATGGTTTATAGCGATATACCACCATACGATATACTCAAAAACAATCAACTAAGCTTTAACGATATACAAATCATGAAAAGATTTGCAAGATTTTGGGATTTGACCTACAACAGTGGAAATTTTAAAAACACAGCACCTCTTATTTGGAAAGATGAAAGTGTTTTTGAAAATTTTTATGCTTTTGGCATGTGGGTTTACAACAAAACAGATTCTACATATAAAATCTCACTTCAAAGGTTGGCAGAACTGATTTTCACATATCTAAAAGAGGTTAAAAAACTTCAAGAGGAATTTATAGCACAACATATGCTAAAAGATATAATGAAACTAAAAGGTAGAGCTATCCCACCGTACCTTAAAAAATATGCCAAAAATTTCACAATAAATGCAAAAGATGGAACATCAGGTTTTAACAAAAGGCAACTCTAATTCATGCTCTTTCAATTTGTATTAATATATAACAATATATAATCCACTCTTTATCTAAACAATGGATGTGTATATGCAAGATTTACAAAGTATCATAAAATATTCTTCACAACTAAAATTACTTTATGTAGAAGACGATGAAATAGCGAGAAGTTCTACTCTTTTAGTGCTTGAAGAATTCTTTAATGATATTATCGTAGCAAACGATGGTCAAGATGGTCTTGAAAAATATGAACAAAATCATATTGATATGGTTATAACAGATATAAACATGCCTCATCTTAGCGGTCTTGATATGATAGAAAAAATCAGAGGCTATGATAGTGAAGCTTTCATACTCATTCTATCTGCTTATAATGAAGCTGATTTTTTCACACAAAGCATAAAAATGGATGTGCAGGGGTATCTACTAAAACCACTAAATACTGAAAAATTTTTAGGAATCTTAAAAAAGATTTTAGACAAAATAAAACTACAAGATGAAGTTGCAAAAAACCTTCATTTACTAAACCAATACCAACAAATTACAGATAAAAACTCTATCGTTTCAAAAACAGACACAGATGGCATAATAACTTACGCTAATGATGAATTTTGTAAAATCTCAGGCTATACTAAAGAGGAATTAATCGGAAGCAATCATAATATTGTAAAACATCCAGATACACCTATTTCCACATATGAAGATATGTGGCACACCATAAAAGACAAAAAAGAGGTATGGCAAGGAAATATAAGAAATAAAACAAAAAATGGAAACAGTTATTATATCCGTTCAACCATAAAACCCATCACCGATAAAGATGGAAATATTGTAGAATATATTGGTTTACAATACAATATAACAGATATTATGAATCCCAAAAAACAACTTCAAGATTTAACAAACTCCACAGAAGAAAGTTTGGTTCTTATCATAAAGATTGAAGGGTTTGATGATATAGAAAAATATTATGGACATATACTATCTCAAAAAATTGAAAATAAGTTTGCAGATAAAGTTTTGGAGTTTATCCCAGATAAATGTAAATTTGAAAAAATATATATTTTAGATGATGGGGAATATGCTTTTACAAAATACAAAAAAGAGTGTGATTTAGATGAAGAAGATATTGTTTCAGAACTTAAAAAATTTCAACATGAGATTAATGATGTAGATATAAATGTTGGAGATGTTGATTACGATGTATCTATTCTTATTAGCTTTGCCTATGGGAGTGACGCCCTTGAAAATGCAAAATATGGTTTAAAAGAACTTCTAAAAACAAATCAAGATTTCATAAATGCAACCAGTCTCATAGAACAAAATCGTTTATCTGCAGAAAAAAACATAAAAACACTAAAAATGGTAAAAAAAGCGATAGATAACTTTAAAATCATCTCATATTTTCAACCAATCATAAATAACAAAACAAAAAAGATAGAAAAATATGAGTCACTTGTAAGACTTATTAATGAAGATGGAGAAGTATTGTCTCCTTTTGTCTTTTTAGATATTGCCAAAAAAGGTAAATACTACGCACAGATAACACATCTAGTTCTTGAAAATTCATTTAATGCTCTTAAAAACACAAACATGGATATATCCATAAATCTATCTGCACTAGATATTGAAAAACCACTAACAAGAGAAAAATTACATACACTTTTAGAAGAAAATAAAAAAGATGCCAATAGAATTGTTTTTGAACTACTAGAAGATGAAAAGATAAAAGATTTTGAAGTAATCAAAAGTTTTATAACAGAAATAAAAAGTTATGGTGCAAAAATAGCCATAGATGACTTTGGATCTGGTTATTCAAACTTTGAAAGATTACTAAACTATCAACCAGATATACTGAAAATCGATGGTTCTTTAGTCAAAAACATTGAAACAAACAGTTACTCTCTTTCTGTTGTAAAAACCATTGTAGCCTTTGCAAAAGAACAAAATATAAAAATCATAGCAGAGTATGTTGAAAATGAAAATATATACAACATTTTGTCTTCACTTGGTGTTGATTATTCACAAGGATACTACTTTGGTAAGCCAGAGAATAACCTAACCTAAAAAAATAGTTTTTTTTAGTATAATAACTCTATGAGTATTAAAAAAGTATATCTATTTTTATTTTTAATAATTGGAGCTACACTTTTCGCAAAAGAACCATATGTTGATAAACAACTAAATACAAAGATTGCAAAAAAGTATAAAATATTTGCAAAAAGAAGGTTTTTTTATCAACAAAAGATGCTTGATTTGGTTGAAAATGCAACTGACTTGGAAAAACTAAATGCTGTCAATGAATTTTTTAATGGTGTAAAATATGCATCAGACAAAAAAATCTATCACAAAAAAGATTATTGGGCTACTCCGTGGGAGTTTTTAGGCAAAGACAGAGGGGATTGTGAAGATTATGTGATAAGTAAATATTTTGCTCTTAGATACCTAGGGATACCATCTAAAAAACTTTTTTTTACATATGTAAAATCTACAAAATTTAAAGCAGCTCATATGGTATTAACCTACTTTAAAACACCTAGAAGTGAACCACTAATCTTAGATAACAACAACCATAGAATCTTTCCTGCTTCAAAAAGAAAAGATTTAATTCCTATTTATAACTTTAATGGTGAATTACTTTATAAAGCATCCAAAACAGGTACTGGAAAAAGATTAAAAAATAAAAAAACTCATAAAAAATGGGATGAACTAAAACTTAATATGAAAAGGAAAAAGATATGACATTTTTTAAAGAGATAGCGGCTATGCTCTCAATTTTTTTACTTATAATTTTAACAACTGTTTTATCACTTAATTTTATTAGTGCAAACCAATCTGCTCAAGATAGACTCTATGAGGATGCTAAAAATACAGCTAGTTCCCTCAGCCTATCACTTGGAAGTACAAATGGTGACCTAGCAATGATGTCAACCATGATAAATGCCAACTTCGATAGTGGAAACTATGCTGATATTTCACTTGTTGATGTTGATAACAAGATATTATACGAAAGAAAAAGTGAAAATACACAGATAGATGTGCCACAATGGTTTTTAAACATTATAAAAATAGAAGCACCTGTAGCATCTGCCAATGTATCAGCAGGATGGAGCCAAGTTGGAATTTTAAATGTTCAAAGTGATGTATCATATGCCTACAAACAATTATATACAGTTTTAATCAACCTTCTTATCTCTTTTAGTATTTTAGCTATTGTTGGTCTCATACTCTTAAATATCCTCCTAGCAACAGCATTAAAACCTTTAAAACAAGTTCAACTTCAAGCTGAAGCAGTAACACGAAATGAGTTTATCATACAAGAAAAAATTCCAAAAACAAAAGAGTTTAAAGATGTTGTTTTAGGGATGAACAATATGGTCTCAAAAGTAAAAGCGATGTTTGACAAAGGAAATGAAGAACTTAAAAGACAAAAAGAATTAGAATACATAGACCCAACCACAAAACTAAAAAATCGTAAATATCTCATAGATAAACTGCCAGAATATCTTAAAATTGATGCAACTTCTAAAGGTGGGGTTATGATGATGATTTCCCTAAGTGGTGTGATAGAGGCAAACGAGGAGATAGGTCATCAAAAAGTTGATAAACTTTTTATAGAGATTGCAAAAATATTTACTACATATGCAACCAATTATGAGAATTCTATAGTATGCAGAATGAATGGTACAGAATTTTCCATACTACTTCCAAACTGCACAGATCATCATGCACTAAAATTAGCTTATGGCATTTGTGATTCAACAAACAACATTATAGAAAAAGCCACTCTTAACAATGATGTAACTTTTATATCAATTGGACTATACGAATACAACTATAAACAAAGTATTGGACAACTGTTATCACTCTGTGATAATGCACTGACTCAAGCAAAATTCAACAACTCACATATCCATCTTGATAAAGCCCAAACAGCAACAGAAGTTATGGGTAAAGATGCATGGAGAAAAATCATAAACGAAACACTAAATGCTAATGGTTTTTGTTTTACATTATGGACAGCAATTGATGTTAAAAAAGAAAAAATAGACCATGATGTTATAAGTATAACGATGCAAACAACAGATGGAACTGTTTACTCTTATGGTCAGTTCATGGCATCTGCAAATCAAGTTGGACTTAGCTCTAAAATCTACCAAAATATTATAGATATGATATTTGCATCACCAGATATGCGTCTTAAGGGAAAAACATGTTCCATTAGACTATCGTATGAGTACCTTAATCATCAAAATACATATCTCAAACTAACTACACTTTTTAAAAAACATGCATCAAAACTTCCATTTAAATTGGTTATAGAGATGCCAGATAAGCTTGTTAGACAAAATTCTGAACAAATTAAACTTTATAAAAAACTATTTGAAGATTATAATATTGAGATGGGTATCTTTGAATTTATTGGTGAAAATGTTGATTATCAATACCTTCAAGATTTAAGACCTCTATACATAAAAGCCGAAGCAAACTACTTCATAAATCAAAGTGATCAAGCTATCTCTGCTCTTAGACTTATAACAGACACTGTTGGTATCTCTTTAGTCGCTACAAGTGTTATGGATATGACTACACTAAAAAAACTAAAAGAAAAAGATATTTATATCGTTCAAGGGCGTATTACAGAAACAATAAACATCGTATAGGTTATATCCCTCTTGAATTCAGACCTTTAGTAATAGAATCGTTTATCTCTTTTTTGTACTCAGGGTTGAGTTTTTCTAGTGCTGAATCAAAATTAACTATCAGATTTTTGTTTGTATGGGGATGTCTGCAAATAGTAAAAAGAATATCCATGTATATATCAAAATCTGGATGCGCTCTTAAACCTAACTTTTTATGCACCACCCCATGATGTTTTAAAACCAAATCTAAAGCTACTTTTAACTCTTCTGCAGAGGATTTTTTATCTTTTATGATTTTTAATAATGTTGGTAAATCCGTTTTTATATCACTACTTTGAGGTGTATCTTTTAGCTGTTTTTTTAAAACAACACTTTTTTTCTTTTTCTTAGAAGACAGAAGCAACACTAATAACAACCCCAAGACTACAACAAGCCCCAAGATAGATTTTATAACTAATGTAACTTCCATGAAACCTCTTTTTTATAACATTATACCCATATCAAACAACATTATAGAAACTGTGACACAAGTTGTTTGATCCCAACTTCATCCAATGCTCCAGATATTCTATGAACCTCTTTTGAATTTTTAAAGACTATAATGGTTGGGATACTTCTTATTCCAAACCTAGCACCTAATTCCTGCTCATTTTCAGTATTTACCTTTGCAAAAAGTGCTTTTAATGGAAAATTTGTTGCACCTTTTTCAAAATTTGGAGCCATCATTTTACATGGACCACACCAAGGCGCCCAAAAATCTACAATCACAGGTATATCGCTATTTACAACCACCTCATCAAAATTTGCACTATTTAACTCTATAGGTTTTGTATCAAGAAGTGATTTTTTACACTTCCCACAATTTGCTTTTTTATATGAATCTTTTTTAGGTACATTGTTAACACTTAAACAGTGTGGACAAACTATTCTCATCATCTATATCCTTATCATTAAATTACTCTACATAATTATAGGATATAATTCTAACTATATTTTTAATCAAAGAAAAAAAATGAAAAAAACTGCCTTTTTAGTGTTATTCTTCTCAATCAGTGTTTTTGCAACCACTATAAATATAGCTGTTGCAGCAAATGTAAGCTATGCCATAGATGACTTAAAAGCAAAATTTAAACAAACTCATCCAAATATAGATGTACAAACAACTCTTGGTAGTAGCGGAAAACTAACTACTCAAATAAAAAATGGCGCACCTTATGGACTTTTTATCTCTGCAAATACAAAATATCCACAAACTCTTTATGATGAAAAAATAGCAATAACAAAACCTGTTATATATGCTCAAGGAGCTTTAGCCTTTTTTAGCATTAAAAAATATAACTTAAACAATGGTATAACTCTTTTAACAAACAAAAATATACAAAGAATTGCTATTGCAAACCCAAAAACTGCACCATATGGCAAAGCAGCATTTAAAGCTATAAAAAATGCAAAGATATTAGATAAAATCAAACAAAAATTAATCTATGCAGAGTCTATCTCCCAAACTCTTTCTTATACTATCACAGCAACAGATATTGGAATTGTTGCTAAATCCTCGCTATACAGTTCGAAAATGAAAAACTATAAAAGAGGAATAAACTGGATAGAAGTCGATACAAAACTATATACACCTATTGAACAAGCTATGGTCTTATTAAAGTACAGCAATAATTCTAAGGAGTATAAAGCTTTTTACGATTTTATCCTAAGTGATGAAGCAAAAATAATTTTTAAAAAATATGGATATATTACACAATGAACTATATACCTGCAATATTAGACGATATTCAAAGTATTGATAATCTAGCCATAGTTACTTTTGAAGTACAAAAACAAAAGATGTGTATGATGTCACTTGGAATAGACAGTTCATTATCCATTGGTTCTGAAGTAACATTAGGCATAAAAGCATCAAATATAGCCTTGGCAAAAGATTTAAAAGGGATGATTAGCCTCTCAAACCAACTAGAGGGTGTTGTAAAAAATATAAAAAATGGTCTCTTGTTATCAAGTATCAAACTAGAAATAGCTGATAATTTAATCATAGAAAGTATCATAACATTAGAATCAGCAAAAAAAATGAATTTGCAAAATGGAGACAAAGTGCTAACTTTGATTAAATCAAGTGAACTCTCCATTGTAAAAGTAGAAAATATATGAACCAATTAGACCTAGAACCTTTTTTACTCTCTTTTAAATTAGCTAGTGTAGTAACCATTATCCTTTTTATCATTGCTATACCTGTTAGTTGGTGGCTTTCAAGAACAACATGCAGATGTAAACCATTTGTGGAAGCAGTTGTTTCTCTACCTATCGTTTTACCACCCTCTGTACTTGGTTTTTACATCCTCTATGCCCTCTCCTACAACTCACCTATTGGTGCATTTTTTGAAGAAACTTTTGGAATAAAACTTGTTTTTAACTTTACTGGTCTTGTGATTGCAAGTTGTTTCTACTCCTTTCCTTTTATGGTTCAACCTCTTCAAGGTGGATTTGAATCACTAAACAAAAACATGCTTGAGGCTTCTTATATTGCAGGAAAAAGTAAATTAAAAACACTTTGGCATGTGGCATTACCAAACATAAAACCTGCACTTCTAACAGCTCTCATAATCACATTTGCACATACAGTTGGAGAATTTGGTGTAGTTCTAATGGTTGGAGGTTCAATCCCAAATGAAACAAAAGTTGCTTCTGTTGCCATCTACGAAATGGTTGAAATCATGGACTATAAAATGGCTCATATCTACAGTGCAATTATGTTGGGTATAAGTTTTACAGTACTTTTTAGTGTTTACCTTTTTAATCAACGACACGCCAAAAGAATTGGAGTTTAAGCCACATCTTTGATAGTAATGCTATAATTTTTTTCGCTAAAGAAAACAAAAAGGTAGGTTTCTTTTGAAAAAAAGCATAAATATATACGCATATCTTGAGGACAATGCGCAATTATGGAAAGTTTTAGATGATTCTTATAACTATATAAAGATAAAAGATTATAACGAGTTTTTAGATATATTATCTAAAATCAGGCGAGATGATATGTATCTTTACATAATTGATATTGCAAAACTTAAAGATAAAAAATATAGTTATTTTAAAAATGAGCTATTAAACAATGAACATCTTTCTGTTGTGATCTATGGTGAAAACATCTCTCAAGCTATAAAAACAAAACTTTACTCATTGGAAGTTAGTGCTGTTGTTGAAGACAAATCACATAATCAAAAAAATATTATTGATTATGTAATTGCCAAAGCAAATTTGTATATGGCTACTTTAGATAATCGTTTTGCAGAAGGTTTTTTTGAGTATCATGATCTCAAAAGAGATATAGAGGTACAAATAAAGTATCTGTTATCTTTTTTATCTTATAAATATAAAATAGATGAAAACAATATCTCAGATATCCACTTACTTCTTTCTAGTCTGCTTGTGGCATTTAAAAGAGATAAAATTCTAAAAATCTCAAAAATATTACATAAAATAATAAGATCAGAGAGTATAGATATGTTGTATAAAACATATACTCATCCACAAAGTTTTGAACAGAATATTATAGCTATATTGCTGATGATATTTCAAGATGAAGATACTCAAAAACATGTAGAACAAATTAATATGAAAAATATAGAAAAGAATCTTATTGATGAAGTTCAAAATATTTATGATACAAAAGCAACAGTTATTATATCCCATAAAGATGTAAATTACTTTTGGGAACAATTAGAAATAGATCTCATAAAAAAATGTGAAAACAAAGACAATATAAATATTTTAGACAATCACATTGTTATGGCTTGTAAATTCCTAACACATATACTCTCTAGTTTGGATTACATGGAAGTATATACAGTTATGAATTTTTCAGATAAACAAATTCAAGTACATATAACACTCTTTGGAGCCACAAACAATGTATTTAAAGAGTACATAGAGTCTAATTTTTTATCAATCGATGAATTTACCGTAGAAATGAAAGAGAATAATAAAATTATATTGACTTTAAAATCACTTAATTCTAAAAATAAAAAAGTTACAAAAACAGCCACAAATAAAACAATCATAGACAAAAGTATTATAAACAGTATGCATTATAAAGATGAGCATAAGATAAGTGCAGAAGATTTTTTAAAAGAGTTTGAAATAGACCAATATTTGCTAGATGATTTAAATGATTTAGAAGCTGAAATCAGAAATAAACTTTATACACAAGATACTCTTTCCAAAGAGATCCTATTGACTGTATCAACTGCCTTAGACGGATATGTACGAGTTTTAAATGAAACCATAGAGTTTAAAGATATAGCCTACTCACTTCAATCACTTTCACTTGTATTTCAAGAATTATCATTAGAAACACTTGATGATACAAAAAATAGTACCCTAAGATTTTATATTCAAGGTCTAATTGATGATTTAAGCAATTGGAAAAGATATATATTTATAGAACCAAATGCACCCGATATTCACTATTTGGATGCATCATTGCTTGAAAATTGTGTAACAATAGAAAAATTTATATCATCTGATACAGAAGAGGAAAGCCTAGAAGAAGGAGATGACGATGATTTGGAATTTTTTTAGAAGAAACAGTTGTGAATAGAGATAAAATTTTATTTAAATCTGCACAAAAGATTAAAGGTGATACAAATTTTGATAAACATCAATATTCATAAAACACTTCAAGGTGCTAGGGGGGAGATGAACCTAGATATAAATCTATCTATAAAAGAGCATGAATTTGTTACCCTTAGTGGAAAAAGTGGCAGTGGAAAAACAACTCTACTTAGAGTCCTAGCTGGATTAGAAGATGCAAAAGGGGAGATAAAAGTTGCTAACAAAATTTGGCTTGATAAAAAAAACTCCTTAGCCGTACAAAAAAGAGATATAGGTTTTGTTTTTCAAGATTATGCACTATTTCCAAACATGAGTGTTGAAGAAAATCTACTCTATGTCAACAAAGATAAAACTTTAGCAAAACAACTACTTGAGCTAACTCAACTTACAGCTATGGCAAAACGATTACCAAATAAACTTAGTGGGGGACAAAAACAAAGAGTATCTTTATGTCGTGCTTTCATGGCTCGTCCAAAACTTTTACTTATGGATGAACCACTTTCTGCACTAGATGTGGATATGCGATTAAAACTACAACATGACATCTTAGCCCTACATAAAAAGTTTGGTACAACTACTATAATGGTAAGCCATGACCCTAGTGAAATTTATAAACTGTCAAATCGTGTAGTAATACTTGAAAATGGTAAAATAACTCAAGATGGTACACCCAAAAATATTTTACTAAAAACACAAGGTAGTCAAAAATTTTCTCTAATAGGTGAACTTCTTGAGATTATACAAGCAGATATTATTTTCATCGCCGTAGTAGCTATAGGACAACAAATAGTTGAGGTTGTGTTAGACGAAAAAGAAGCTTCTAATTTTCACACAGGAGATAAAGTTCAAGTTAGCACAAAGGCTTTCGCTCCAATGTTAAGTTTAGCACATTAGTTAAATGAAATAGAAATTATATAGGATGGCGATACTGTGGAGGTTCAGGCGGGAGTCGAACCCGCGGTGGATTTAACTCCACACAACCTTTCCAAGGTTGCACCATAGACCACTCGGACACTGAACCATTTTATTTATATCTAAAGTCTCTACTATATTTGTAGAGATGGAATTTTATCTATTTTGATATTTAATCCTACTGAAACCTTTAGTATTTTTAGAAAATATCAATAGAATCAAGTATCTATCCAAACAAATCTTCATAAGAGTATTTAGATAAATTTAGATAATATTTTTTTCCAACCATAATAATCCGTTCATCTTTTTTGGCTATTTTATTAAATCTAGCTTTTACTTTTTGAACTTTTTTATCACTATATTTTAATTGTTTTAAATATTTTTTTAGAGATATGATTTTATCTTTAACTTTTTCTTCAACATCTTCACTATCTACCTCTATCTCTGCTTCAAGATGTTCTTCTTGCTCTTTTAAAAGGGGAGCATTTAGCATAAATTTTGAAGATATGGCATTTAGTATGTTTTTAAGTTGCTCATCTTTATCTTTGTATATCTGTTCTATCTTTATTCGCTCATCTATAAGCATCCGTTCTTTTTGGTCTCTTAGCGTCCTGGTTTCACACTCCAACACCTCTACTCTGTTTTGAAGCCTGTCATTTTGTTCTTCTAAAAATTTATAATATTTATCAGTAGCAGATGCCACAACCTTTTTTGGTGCTTTTCTAACAGTATTCTTTGATGATAAGGTATTGTCAATATTAACAAACTTTACACCATTTTCCACAACACTTTGCAGTGAACCCCGTCTTATACGATTATGTATAGCTTCTTTTGATATACCAAAATACTCAGCAGCTTCGTTTATGGTCATCTTTGGCATGTGGACTCCCTATCTCATATTTTCAAAAACTATTGGAGCTTCCCACTCACCCTCTCTAACCATTTTCATCACTTTTTGCAAATCATCAAGCTTAGCACCTTTTACACGGATAGAATCACCCTCTATCTGAGCATTTACTTTTAACTTCATCTTTTTTATATCAGCTGTGATTTTTTTAGCTTCTTTTGACTCTATATAATCTACCACTTTAAAAGTAGCTTTTCTAGTGCCACCACTAGCATCTTCAACTTTTAACTCATCTAAAACTTTTGAACTCAACCCTTGTTTTAGGAATTTCGCTATAACTATATCTTTTAAAGCATCTAGTTTGTTATCACTAGAAGCCACTAACACCAAAGTTTTTGCTTTTTCATTGAAAGTGACTTCATAGGTAGTCCCCTTAAAATCATAACGGTTAGCAACTTCCCTATCTACTAAGTTTATAGCATTTTTGAAGTTTTGCATATCTATCTTTGCACTTATATCAAATGAGTGTTCTTTTGCCATAACAACATCCTTTTTTAAAACTTTTTGTTATTATAACATGTTAGTTTTAAAAACCAAGCCCACCATCAAATCCACCAAAATTACCAAAATTTGGATCCATATAACCATATTGTGCAGATTTCATTCTGAGTTTTTCTATATCTGCTTTACTAGATATGCCTTGTGGACAGGCAAGAGTGCATTCATTGCATAATGTACAATCCCAGACACCATTGGTTTGAATGTTATCTATTTTAGATTTTTCATCATCTCCCCTTTTATCACTCACATACTTCCAAACTCTTGTAAGTGCAAACGGTCCTAAAAAATCTCCATTAACTGCATAAACGGGACAAGCTGAAAAACATGAACCACACAATATGCAATCACTCTGAACTTCATTGATCTTTTCATCTTCATTTGTTAGTGATATGTTATTACTTTGTTTATTTTGCCAAGCTTTTGCTTTTTTGTTAAACTCATAAGCTTTATCCATATCTACAACCAAATCTCGAATAACTTCTAAATTTTTAAGCGGCTCTACCTTATCGCCATCTTGCACTTTATATCCACATGCCAAAACTTCTTTTTCATTTACCCTAACAGCACAACTTCCACAAACACTACTTTTACATCCACTGTTATAGGTCAGGGTATTATCCATAGTTTCTTTTATCTCATCAAGAATTTTCAACAAAGTTGTATCACTCTGTTTTACTTCATACTCTTGATAACCATTATCTCTTTTTATACTTATCTTCATCTTACTCATCCACTCTAAAATGAGCGCCACAGCTCACTTCCCTTTTTAATGCACTCTCAATTACAACTTCACAAATATCAATCATATTTATAAATTCTAAAAACTCTATAAAGTTTGTATTGTAGATTTTTGATTTATCATTTACACCCATTTGTGGGATTTTACTTTTTATATCTTTTATCATCTCTTGAGCCTCTTTCAACTCTTTTTTAGTTCTTATAATCCCAACTTTATTATAAAATAACTCACCAATAAAAGCTTTTTGTTTATAAAAATCTATCTCATTTCCAAAATCTTCTATTTTTCGTAAAAACTCATTTTGTTTCGTTTTTTCTTTGGAAACATCAAGTTTATTACTGTTTTTCTTTGAGTATTCACTAGCATTAATACCTGTTTGTTTACCAAAAACAATAAGTTCAAGCAACGAATTACCACCTAAACGGTTAGCGCCATGTACTTTATGGTTTGCACACTCACCAACTGCAAAAAGTCCAGCTATATTTGTTTGTGAATTTTTATCAACTTCTATTCCACCCATAGTATAATGAGCCACTGGTTTAATTGGAATGAGTTCATTTACTGGATCTATATTTTCATAAAGAAGTGATAGTTTTCTCTCTTGTGGAAGTTCTTCATCTATAAAACTCTCTCCCAAATGGCGAATATCTAAAAATATATCTTCACCTTTTTTTATCTGTTCATCTATCGCTCTTGCTACTTCATCTCTTGGTGCTAACTCATTTGTAAATCTCTCGCCCTTTGAGTTTAAAAGGTAACCACCCTCACCTCTTGCACTCTCACTTATAAGTATGGCTGAATTTTTAAGTGCTGTTGGATGAAACTGCACAAACTCCATATCTATACATTTTACACCACATCTCATAGCTACTGCTATCCCGTCACCTGTTGTACTTTTTGAGTTTGTAGTTTGTTTATCGTAGATTTTTGAGTATCCACCAGTTGCTAAAATAACAGCTGAACTCTCATAAATTTCAACCTTTTTATTTCTGATGTTTAAAACGCTAACACCACTAACACCATCTTCAGCAGTTATTATCTCCAACAAAAATCTCTCATTTAAAATCTCTATCCCACATGCCAATACTTGATCATATAAAGTGTGTAAGATTTTCAATCCTGTATAATCTTGAGCGTAACAGGCTCTACTACCACTAGCACCACCCAATCTTCTTTGGGCAATTTCACCATCTTTGGTTCTACTAAATACCACGCCTATGCTATCTAACCACTCTATTGCCTCTGGGGCTTGTTGACATAAAAACTCCACCATCTCTTCATCTGCAAGTCCGTGAGCTGATTTTAATGTGTTTTTTATATGCTCTTCAATAGTATCATCTTTGGCATGTGGAAGCACAGCATTTATCCCACCCTGAGCCATACAGGTTTGGGATCTTGTGGGATACTCTTTTGTTATTATTTTAACTTTTGCACCGTTATAGTGGGCATGAAGAGCAGATACTAAACCAGCCCCACCTGCTCCTATAATTAAAACATCACTTTTCATTTTTCCTCTTTTTTTAAATTTCTTCAGAGGTACGACTAAAGTCGTGGCTCCTGTTAAAACGATAACAAAGCATAATACCTCGCAACTCTCAAACCACCAGCTATTAAAACAAACCAAACAAACTTTAACCTAACAACACCTGCTACAAGTGTTAGTGGATCACCTATGATTGGCAACCAAGAAAAAAACAAAGCACCATAACCATACTTGTGTCCACATGCCAAAGAGTGTCTTCCTATTTTTGAAGATTTTAACTTGGTTTTTGTTTTTTCATATAACCAATACCCTAAATAATAATTCACAACTATCGCTAAAATATTTCCACTTGATGCAAAAACCATAGCATTAAAACTACTCATCCCATTTTGTAAAGCAACTAAAAAAGCCACTTCTGAAGAAAAAGGCAATATGGTTGCTGCTAAAAAAGCAGAGAAAAAAAGTGCGACCTCTGCCATATAAATCTAACTAAAAACTGATTTAATATTTGATATAACACCATCTATGAGTTTTTCTCTAGCCTCAACACTTGTCCATGCTATGTGTGGAGTAAGATAAAGTCTCTGTTTGTTTTTTACACTCAAAAGTGGCGATTTTTCATCCAATGGCTCCTTGGTAAATACATCCAAACCAAAACTTATATTTTTCTCATCTACTAACTTGGCAACTGCTTCCTCATTGACTATACCCCCACGACCTAGGTTCAAAACCACTGCTCCATCTTTACATGTTAACAACTGTTCATACCCCAAAAGGTTGTTTGTTTTTTCATTTAAAGGTGCATGAATAGAGATAATATCACAACTTTTAAGAAGGTTATCTAAAGTTGTTCTTTGATAGTCATAGTTTCGATTTTTCCCACTTGTTGAGTAGTAAAAAACATCTGCTCCAAAAGCCTGAGCTATATTTGCCACACCTTGACCTATCTCACCCAAACCAATAATGCCCCACTTTTTACCTTTTATTTCAAAAAATGGTTTTGAAACATCTGTAAAGATTTGACTTTTTGAGTATGTACCATCTTTTACACTTTCATCATAATATTTTGAGTGTCCCAAAAGATAAAATAACATCGAGAATGTATGTTGAATTACGGAAGATGTTGAATATCCAGATACATTTTTAACCTCTATATCTCTTCTTTTTGCAGCTTCAAGATCAACATTGTTCACCCCTGTTGCAGCCACACAGATAAGCTTTAAATCTTTCGCACATGCCATAAACTCATCTGTTATAACAACTTTGTTAGTTACTATAACATCAGCGTTAGTTATGCGTTGTTTTGTTTGTTCTTTTGAAGTTGTTTGGTAAATCTTCACATCTCCAAACTGATTAAATCCACTTAAACTTGTATCTCCAAAAGTCAAAGCATCTAAAATAACAACTCTCATCTAAGCATCTTTAACTTTTTCTATAAGTTCACGAGCTTTTGATAGTGCTTCATCTACTTCATCAAAAACAAGTGCTACTGCCAAACGGCGACCTTTATGGGATTCTGGTTTTGAAAACACTCTCACAAAAGAGTTATCACTAAACAAACTTTCATCTACATCTACAACTGGTGCATAGTTGTGTACATCTGATTTAAAAGCAGCACTTGCACCATCTCCATAAAAAGTAAACCCTAAAGGAAGTCCCAAAACAGCTCTTAAATGCAATGCAAATTCACTTTGAGACTGAGTTATTAGTGTTACCATCCCAGTATCATGTGGGCGAGGGGAAACCTCACTAAAATAAACTTCATCCCCTTTTACAAACAACTCAACACCAAAAAGTCCCTGACCACCTAAACCATCAGTGATAGTTTTTGCCATATCCTGAGCTTTTTGTTTAGCAATTTCGCTCATTGCCATTGGTTGCCATGAAAAAACATAATCTCCATCTTTTTGCTCATGCCCTATCGGCTCACAAAAAACTGTTTCTTTAGCATTTCTAGCAGTAAGAAGAGTTATCTCATAATCAAAATCTACAAAAGCTTCAACTATCAACTCACTAGCATCACCTCTAGCTTCTTTTGCTTGAACCCATGACGCAGGAATATCTTCTATCGTTTTTGCTATACTTTGACCATGCCCACTCGAACTCATAACAGGTTTTATAACACATGGAAACCCTAGTTTTTGAGCTGCTTTTCTCAGTCCATCTTCAGTGCTTACAAACTCATAAGCACCAGTTTTTAGTCCTAAAACCTCTGCAGCAAATGTTCTTATGTTTTTTCTATTCATAGTTTTATTTACAGCGTCTGCATTTGGAATAACATTATATCCTTTAGCTTCTGCTTCAAATAAAGCATCTATGCTTATAGCTTCTATCTCTGGTAAAATATAGTGTGGTTTTTCACGATAGATAATCTCTAAAATAGCATCTTTATCCTGCATATTTACAACATAACTTCTATGTGCAACATGGTGTGCAGGTGCATTTTGGTATCTGTCAACTGCTATCACTTCAAGACCTAGTCTTTGTGCTTCAATAGCTACTTCTTTACCAAGTTCACCAGAACCTAGCAACATAATTTTTTTAGAATTTGATTTTAGGGGAGCAGAAAATTGCATGGGTATAATTCCTTCTTTTATATTGAAGGAATTATATCAAAAGAGAGGTAAACTTATCGTTTTAATCCGATAAGAGTTTCAAGAAGCTGATCTGAAGTAGTAATTGTTTTACCATTTGCCTGAAAACCTCTTTGGATAATGATAAGCTGAGTCAATGCTCTTGAAAGGTCAACATTACTAGCTTCAAGTGCAGACGATTGGATAAATCCACGCCCAGCAGTAGCAGCAGTACCTATGATAGGATCTCCTGAGTTTGCAGTCTGTATAAACACATTTCCACCTTCAGTTGAAAGTCCCTCATTATTTGTAAATTTTGCCATAGCAATTTGAGCTAAACCAAAACTTCTACCATTGGAAAATGAACCAACTAAAGTTCCAGATTGATCAATCCTGATACCAACTAAATCACCACCAGTAAAACCATCCTGACTTATCCCTGAAGTAGCACTTCTGCTATCAAAACTTGTCATCCCGTCAAAAGCATTTGATGTACCAAATCTAAGATTTATCTGTTGATCTGGTGCTGAACCATTATTTCCACTAAAAGAAACATTTGGTGGACTGTAAGTAGCTAAAGAACCATCATTATTAAATCTTACAGAGCCTGTTTTTTCATTAGTAGGAGCTACTGTATCAATAGTTGCTGGATTTGGAACAGATACAACCATATTCCAAGTGCTGCCTGTATTTTTATCAAGTGCAGTTTTTCTAAACTCCATTCTAAGTGTATGTTTAGAACCAAGTGAATCAAAAACATCTATAGAACTTGAGTGAGTAGCAGCATTAAATGCTTGAGAAAATGCTTTACCAGTTGTTCCAACAGGAAGTACAGCATTCATAGCTATCATATTTGTTGTAAGTCTAGTATTTTCAACTATATCCCCAGCAACTGTACTATCTGGATTTATCCCAGTAATTTTCAAATCCATATCATATGAATCATCAGCACCACCAGGGTTTATGAGTTGAAATTTACCCTGATCATTTACAGTTACCTCTACATTACATCCCTCTAAAGTTCCATCTCCATCTCCATCAATATTATTAGCTTCTAATTCCATAGCATAACGAAGATCAGACATTGTTTTAAATTTTTTATCAGCTCCTGCTGCTGTTGCTGAACCAGATGGATCATATTGGTATCTATAAGCAGTTTTTACATTTTCATCATTTATACCACTACTGTCACCAGAATCATTATCTTTAAAATAAATATTATGTGAAGCTGATGGATTGGCATTTGTATTGACTAAATCTATATAATAATCAGACCCATTTTCCACTCTAACAGAAGCTGAAACACCGGTTGTTGATGTTTGTGCATTTATAGCTGACACAAATCTATTAGCATTATCTGCTTCTGAATTTCCTGCATCCCCACCAGAAGTTGTAATCTGTTTTTCAGTGCCATCATCAAGTGTTAAAGTAATATCTAAATCAATATCACCATCAGCAACCTTGGTGTCACCATCTACTTTTGAATTAACAAAAGAAACCCAGATACCTTGATCTTTTTGAAGAGAAAATGCTTCTCCAGATTCATTAAACATAACACCAACATCACCTGACTCTACAGGATTACCATTTGCATCAATTGCCGCTGGTGTCGGAACTGCTGGAGGCGCACCCGTTTTAACTCTATAAGCAGGTGAAAAACTCTCAACTATTGGTCCAGAATTTAAATTTGCTTTTAAAACAACCTCTTGAGTTGGTTGTGCAGGAGTTGTAAGTCCTGGTGGGATATTTATATCTTGTATCGGTGCAGTTGAGTCAACCTTACCAGTTGCCTGATCTCTAAGCCATCCCTGAGCAATAAATCCATTATTATCAACAAAGTTCCCACCTGCATCAAATTTAAAATCTCCTGCACGGGTATATTTATAAGTATTACCACCATCGGGAGAAATTATAAAAAAACCATCCCCCTGAATAGCAACATCAGTATTTTTATCACTATTTTGAACTGAACCTTGAGAAAATATTTTTGTCATAGATGAAGCACTTGAACCTAAACCAACTTGGACTGGATTTTTACCACCTAATTGCCCTTGTGGAGCAGTTGCAATAGCTTTTGTTTGAGCTAATAGATCTGAAAAATTTGCTCTTGAATATTTAAAACCGACCGTATTTACATTTGCAATATTATTTGATTCTACATCCATCGCCACTTGGTGCGATTGTAGTCCGGATACACCGGAGAAAAGTGATTTCAACATTTTAAATCCTTTAAAATATATCTTAAAAAGACATAGTTAGTAAAAAAATAAAGCATTTAATGTTCCACTTTTTTATCAAGCATCCATACTAAGAGCTTTTTGCATCATCTCGTCAGCCGTAGTTATCGACTTTGAATTTGCATCAAAACCTCTTTGCAAAATTATTAGTTGTGTTAGTCCCACTTCCATTTTATAGTTTGAACCCTCAAGTACAAAGTTAGATATATTTGTACCAATAATATTTTTACCAGATTTATCTTGAAAAAAGAGTGCTTTACCACTATTTGAACTTTCTTGAAATCTTGTACCACTTAATCTTTCTAACCCTTGGTTATTTTGAAAATGATATACAGCAATTTTACCAACACTACTTTGCTTACCATTTGTAAAAGTAGCTACAACTTCACCATTTTTATTTATATCATATCCCATAAGTTCTCCACCTATAGTACCATCAGAATTAGTAGAGCCAGAAACAACAGGAACACTTATAGCAATAATTCCACTAAAATCTGAACCTAAATCCATAGCCACACTAGCTCCGTTATTGTCTATACTTGAAAGAGTATTTGAAATTAATCCCCCCGAAGAATCAAATTCTACTCTACCATTTTTTGTATCATAAATAGTTTCTCCATAGAGTGTCTGTGTTGTTGCCCTAACATTCCACTGACTGCCAGGAGGATTTTGAACAGGATCTTTTGTAAATTCCAATTTCAATTCATTTTTTATTCCTTTTGGGTCAATAACAGCAGCACTTATAGTTCTTACCTCAGGATCAACACCAAGATTTGCAGAAAAACTGGCTTTAGTTGTTGGTTCGGGAGGGTAGTTTAAATATTTAGGAAAGCGAAGTTTCTCTTGCTTATCTACATCTCCAAGAGCAACTTCATTTAGTGTAGAAGTAAGTGTTTTTCCATTTATATTTCCACCCATAGTCCCTAAAACATGATAACCATCGACACTTACTAAATTATCATTGGCATCAAAAGTAAAAGCACCATCACGAGTATAAACAGGTTTCCCCTCTCTTTGGATTCCAAACCAACCATCACCATCTATGGCTAAATCAGTACTTCTTTCACTTAATGCCAAAGAACCATTCCCTTGTATCATAGCAGTTGCCTGAACTTGAGAACCAACACCAACTGTGCTATCAATAACTGAATTTGTTGAGCTATTTTGCATATTTTCAAATAGGGATTTAAACTCTACATCGTATCCGCGATAACCAACAGTATTGGTATTAGCTAAATTATCACTTACAACATCAATACCTGTAGAGTGTGTTTTTACTCCAGAAATACCACTATAAAAAGCTTGAATCATAATAAGACTCCTAATAAACTTCTTTTACATTCTCTAAAGGAATATAACTTGAACCAAGTTTTAACAAAGTTTTTCCACCATCAAACCTTACAGATTCTATGGGATATGTTCCAAGTCTTGTAGTTTGTGCTTCATTGTTAGAATCTGTATATGATGCACTTGCATAATATATCCCACCATCTACTTTATCACCTGAACTATTTGTTCCATCCCATGTAAATTTGTAAACTCCTGCTGGATTTGTCCCAACATCAAGAGTTTTAATTACATTTCCATCAACATCTTTAATTTCAACATTTCCAGATGAAATATCAGAAGGAAAATACATCTCAAAAGTTGAACTGCTTCCCTCATCAATAGATATTGCGTTACTACCTAGGTCTGCTGTTTTTCCTATGGCAGAAATAGTTGAGAAGTCATTAGAAGCTGAAAGTGATGTCGCTAACTCTTCTAAAGCTTTATTAGTTTTATCTGTTGCTTCCAATGATGCAAGTTGTGATGTTTGAGTTAAAATTTGTTCGGTATCTGTTGGTTTTGTTGGATCTTGATACTGCAACTGAACCAAAAGAAGAGTCATAAAATCATCTTTATTTAAATTTGTTTTATTATCAACAGAATCTGCCTTTGTTACATAATCACCATAAACTGCCTGATCTAAACCTACTGAATTAATAGCCATAATATATCCTTTATGCGTAGTTAGGAACTACAATTTCCAAAGAGTTTAAAATCTCTTCATTTTCATCTTCTGTATCAAAATAGCCATACTCTTTATGAGCATTATTTTGTTGTTGGTGTTGAGCCTGTTCACCACTTTGAGAGTTATTACTAAAATTCAATGAAGCATTATTTATTCCACTATTTTGTAATTGAGTCTTTAATTCGTTTGCATTCAGAGATAAAGTGTTAATAGCTGCATTGTTTGAAGAAAGGTTAACATGCAAGTTTTTCCCCCTTTGCACAACTGTCAAATCTATCTCACCAAATCTCTGTGGGTTTAATTGAATTTTTACTCTTGTAAATGGTGATTTATAATCTTCTATGGCCGTTTTAACATCATGAGATAGATGTTTTACCATCTGTTTTGCTTCGTTTAATTTCACTTCAAAACTATCCGCTTTGTGAGCTGTGATATTATGCTCTGTTTTAGGATTAATAATGTTATCTTTAGATGATGTTGTTTTATCATGAAGCAAGGACTCTAACTCTTTTGAACTCTCAGTTGTAGCTTTTGGTGCTATAACTTTTGCTGTTTCAACAGAAAAATCAGCAGTTAAATTTTTAGTTTCAGAGGATGGTTTTTCACCATTTAAAAGAAGCTTCAATGTTTCATTTGCTTTATCTTTTGGAGTTTTTTTGTCCTCTTTAAACTGCTTTATCTCAACAAGTTGTTGCGTTGTATGTTGTTCTTCATTTACTAAAGATTTAGTCTGAAATATAGGTGTGTTTTTTATCTTTTCAAATCGTTTTGGAACTTTTTCTTCTCTTGGAAGCTCTTTTTCAACATCAATCTCTTTTAAACTTGTATTTTGTACTTTTTCTATTGAGTTCTTTTTAGTAACCTCTGATGATATTTTAAGTTCTACTTTTTTAATAGCTTTTTTAATTTCTACTTTTGACTGAACATCTTGCAAAGTTATTTTACTAACATCAATACCAATCTTCTCAGCTAAAGAAACCAAACCTTTTAATGTTTTAGGAAGTTCTTTTATCTGTAATTGTTTATAATCATCACTCTGTGTAATCTTAGTTTTTAAATAATTTTTTGCATTTGACACTAAACCCTTTAATTCATTTGAAGAAAGAGTATTTACTAATTTTGGATTTATATCCAAAACTTCTTTTGTATCTTTTAAATCTAAATCATCATTTTTCAACAGAGAAAGAAGTGTATCGTTTTTTTCAACAGATTTTTTAGTTTTTACAACTTTTTCTTCACCATCCAAAGACAAAACCAAAGCACCATTTTGTATAACTTTACCATCTTTTTGTCCAACCTGTTTTAAAAACTTGGAAAAATCTACTGAAGGTTCATCCTGAGAATCTTTTAAACCTGAAACGGAAGATGAAGTTACTTCTGCTTTTGTATCGACTAAAATCATCTTATTCTCCTACTTATATCCCATGAAAAAAGGGATTTTTTATAAGTAAAGCATATATTATTCCATAATATCTAAAATTTATCTCTATTAAGCCGATGTTGTGAGAATGAAAAAGATTTTATTTTTAATATTTTATTGTATTTTATTTGCAAAATCGCCATTTGAGTCGAAAGAGCCGAGGAGTTTTGATCTGTCTGCATACGAGACAAAAGGAAGTGTTGAAAACAAAAAAGCTGTCAATAATCCAAAAATAAAATGTAGATGGGTGTGTGATAAAAAAATATATACCAAACAGAAGATAGCTGAAGCTATCTCTTTTTATAAAAATTCTAAAAATTACAATTTTTCTAAATAATACTCGCAAGTTTATCTAAACAATTTAGATCATTTTTATAAAAAAGACTTACACTGTCTTGCAACATTCCTAAAATCTCTTCTGGTGTTTCACCATCAGCTGGGTAGCTAAGCACAAAAGAGTTTAAATACTTTGCAAAAAATTCATCAAACATCTTTTTAACTATATCTGCACCATATTTATCTGTATATGGTAATACAAAAAAGTAATTTGCCTCGTGATTAACTATAGAATCTGATGTTCTTAAAATATCTTCTAAAGAACTTTTAACAACCTCCTCATCTATACCAGAAAAATCACAATAAAGCAGAGTAAAACTCTCTGCTCTATTCTCATCTAATCTATCAGATATACCTATATTTAAATTTAATAGTTGCTTAAAGTTATCAAATGAAAAATGGATTCCAGCCATAAAATACCCCTATAGTTTTAAGTAAGTACGCATAGTATATCTAAAAATTTATAAAATACTAAAAACCTTTATCTCATTTTTTGAATTAAATGGACAACCTTGTATTTCTTTCCCATCAAAAGAGAGTGTATAGCTATTTTGAGATGATGTTTTACAATATGTAAGTATTATTTTTGTGGCTAATTCTACATCGCCATCTGTTGCATTTTTACTAAGCATGGCATGTGGACCTGGTAAACCTACTGTTTTGATATGATAATACTTATCGTTTTGAATATCTTGGAGGTATCCATTTTCCTCTTTATCTCTACCAACAACAAGCTTTGCCCCATCTTTTAGTCTAAAATGGCGACCATATTTCATCAAGGGTATATCTTTTACCTCAAACTTATCATGCTTTATAAAATCAACCATCTTTTTAGCAAAATTTGCATCTGTTAAAAGACATCCCCCTCCTGGACTTTCAAAATCTTTTAAACCTATTTCCTTTACCATCTCCAACTGTCTATCACGACTTCTACCAACTATAGCTTCTAGTTTTTCCCTATCAACCCAGCCATTTTCTTCTGCTATGGTTGGTTTTAACATTTTTGCACTCAGTGGACGAAGCAAAAGTCCATCACAGTCACTTTCATTAAGAACTTTTTGTAGTGCATCTTTATTTTGGCTCATTGGTCTTTGCCCCATAACCTCACCACTTATCAAAAACGATGCTCCCTCAGCTTCCATAACTCTTTTTGCCACTTCAAACATCTTGGCATGACAATCTATACAGGGATTAAAATGTTTTCCATATCCATGTTTGGGATTAAAAAGTACACTTTGTAAAAACTCATCTTGAATATCTATAAGTTTTAGCTCAACACCAATCTGCTCACACATATTTTGCATATGTTCTAATTTCTCATTTTTGGAACTAAAACCCATATTTATATTTAATGCTATTACTTCTATCCCTTGATCAACTATAAGTTTCATTGCAAGTACAGAATCAAGTCCTCCGCTAAAAAGTGCTATCGCCTTCATTTTAGTATCCCCTTTTTTAATGCTGAAATCTTACCACGAAACTGACGAATATAAAAAGCTTTCTCTTCAAATGATATATTTGTTTGCATATTCACTTTTTTTAACTCCCTCTCATAATATCTTGATAGAAAAGTTATAAGTTCAGCTTTTAAGGCATCTTCATCTTTTAATGAGGTTATACTCTCATCTATTAAAATTGCCATTAATTCTGGTGCTTGTGTTTCCCCAGCCAATGCTAATTTAAACTCTCGTGAATGAAACTGCAACAAAGATGGGTCTAAAACATCTAAAATCTGATCTATAAAGTTTGGATGTTCTAGTACGGTTTTTACAAGGCTTAACTCCCACATATCTTTATGAGTATTTTTTTGTAAAAATTGTGTATTTATTTGATTAGTTTGATTTGTTAGCCTAATAAAAGATGGACTGATACCCAAACAAGATGCCAAATAAGTTTTATACTCCTCTTGCAATAAAGCCGATAGAGTTTTTAGATAAGCCACACCCTCTTGCATAGCACTCTCTTTTGCTTTTGGGTCTCTTAGATTATGCAATGAGATTATCTCATCAAGCACAAACTCTATAAATGGTTTTGCCTCTCTAAACATATTGGAAAGTTCTTCTGTTGCACCATTTTTAACCATATCAGCAGGGTCTAATCCCTCTGCAAATATAACAACTCCACCAATAAATCCAGCAGCACTTAAAAGTTTACTAGCCTTTAATGCGGCATTTCTTCCTGCTTTATCCCCATCATATGCCATTACAACTCTAGGCTCACCTTTTCTTAAAAGTGGTAGATGTTCAGGGGTTAAAGCTGTCCCCAAAGTTGCAACTGCATTGTTAAAGCCAGCTTGATGAAGCATAATAACATCAAGATAACCCTCTGTTATGATTATCTCATTTGTTTTATAGAGGGCTTGTTTGGCATGATGATATGCATACAAAAGTCTTGATTTATTAAAAAACGGTGTCTCTGGGGAGTTTACATATTTTGCTTGATGCCCTGTGATAGTCCTACCACCAAAACCAACCAAAGTTCCATTTGCAGAGTGTATGGGAAATGTTATCCTCTCTATAAACCTAGCAAAATTTCTCCCACCATCATACCCTACAATACCAGCTTCAACAGCTTCACCCATATTTAAAAACTGATTTTTTATATAGTTTATGGTCTCGTTTGAACTAGGTGCATAACCTATACCAAACTTCTCAACACTGCTCTCATAAATACCTCTATCTTTTATGTAAGATAATGCCGTTTGATTTGTAGTTAAAAGTTTTTGATACCACTCATTTATCTTATCCATAACTTGTGAGCGAGGTTTGTTGTGTTTGTTATCGGTGTAACTTAGTGAAAAGTTATAAGAATCTGCTAACTTTTCTAACGCTTCAGGGTAGTTAAGCTTTTCATATTCCATAACAAATTTAACACTATCTCCACCAGCTCCACATCCAAAACAATGATAAATCTGCTTAGCTGGGCTAACTACAAAAGAAGCTGTTTTCTCATCATGGAAAGGGCAAGGTGCCTTAAAATTTGCCCCTGCTTTTTTTAACTCTATATAGCTTCCTACAACATCAACAACATCAAGTCTAGCTTTTAAGGCTTCTATGGATTCTTGGGTAATCATAGAAGGATTATATCTCTTATATATTAAAAATTAGGTATATCGAGATATTTTAGATATACTTTCATTTCAAATTTTAAAGAAAGTGGGTGATGGGATATGCCAGGTATCGTTCTTAGAAGCGATGACAATTTTGATGCATCTTACCGTCGTTTTAAAAAGCAAACTGACCGTAACTTAATCGTTACAGAAGCTCGTGCTAGAAGATTTCACGAAACTGAAACTGAAAAACGCAAGAAATTCAAAATTGCATCTCGCAAGAAAATGCTTAAGCGTCTTTATATGATGAGACGCTACGAATCTCGCCTGTAAACGATAGCCTTCGGGCTTTCGTTTATCTTTTACTTTTAAATCTCCACATGCCATAAACCTAAAAATATTTGAAAAAGTTATATCTTTCCGTACATCTCATTATAAAAAGTAAGTGCATACCTGTCACTCATAGAAGCGATATAGTCAGCTACAACCCTATGCTTGTTTTTAAACTCTAACTGTTTATAGTAAAAAGATGGCAACATTTTTGGCTCTTGCATAAGTCCACTATAAAGCCCTTTTATTGCTTGTTTTCCTGCATACATTTTTGTAACTATTTTTTTATGTTGATATAATTTTGTAAAAAGAATCTTTTTAAGTTTTTTTATCTGTGTCTCAAGTGATACTTCAAAACCAATAGGAAACTCTTTATTAAGCTCTATAGATTTTTGTGAATAATCCAACAAAGAGTATATAAGATGATTTATAAGGTGTGAACTAAATCTATACCGAAACATCTCATCCTCTTTCTTTTTTATCCCCTCATCTTTTACTTTTTGTAAAATCACACATGCCAACTCACTTTTCTTTAAATCATCAAAAGTGATAAATCCAGAGTTTACTCCATCATCAATATCGTGACTTATATAAGCTATCTCATCAGCTCTATCAACTATCATAGCCTCTAATGATGGATGTTTTTCTAAATCAAACTGCTCATCAATCTCTTTTGGCAAAAAAGATTTTTTGTATGGATAAGAGTGTTTTAAAATCCCCTCCAATGTCGCAAAAGTAAGGTTTAATCCATCAAAATCTTTATATCGTTTTTCTAAAGAAGAAACAACTCTAAAGCTTTGAAAATTATGCTCAAATCCATTTTCAAAACCATCTGCTTTTAAACACTCATCTAGTGTATCGCCTCCCACATGCCCAAAAGGGGTATGCCCCAAGTCATGAGCCAAAGCGATAGCTTCTGCTAGAGATTCGTTAAGATTTAACTGCGAAGTAATTGAACGAGCAATTTGTGAAACCTCGATGGAATGGGTGAGACGGGTACGAAAAAAGTCCCCATCACTATTTAAAAAAACCTGAGTTTTATACTCTAGTTTTCTAAAACTTCCAGAATGAATAATCCTGTCTCTGTCCCTTGCATAAGGATTACGAAAATCCTTATCTATCTTATAAAATCTATCTGTTGGTTGCATTATGATTTTTTAAGAAACTTTGTAAGGATTTGGATTTTTACACCGTTTACACGACCCTCTATAAGTTCAGCATTATCTTTAACAAGTGCTATATTTCTAACAGCTGTTCCTCTTTTTGCTACAAATGAAGTACCTTTTACATCCAAATCTTTTGTAACAACAACAGTATCTCCACTATTTAAAACCACACCGTTTGCATCTTTGTGAATAACTTTCTCGCCACTCTCCAAACCTGATTCTGCCCACTCTCTCTCATCATCTTCTAGGTACATCATATCAAGTAAATCTTGACGAGTAAGTTGATTTAGTAGTCTAAAAGTAAGCACTTTTACAGCACTGTTTTCACTCCACATGCTATCATTTAGACAATTAAAATGGTTTTCATCAAGTTCGCCACTCTCTATCTGAGTTTTACAAGTTGCACAAAGTGTTACAACTGCTCCATCTTTTCCACTAACTTCAAATTCACTTAGATCTTCACTACTTCCACACAATTCACAAATTTCACTCATTTTTATTCCTTATTTTAAATTTTATGATGATAAAAGCATTTCTACTGCATAACCTGATCTATCCTCTCCTGCACCACAATGTATCAAAACTGGTTTCAACATTTTATTATATTCATATTGCACTTTCTTAACTTCATCATTGCTTAATGGTGGCTTTTGAAAATCTTTTACATAAATACAATAAGCATTAAATCCTTTTTTTTTGTAAAAATCAACTAAATTATATTTGATAGATTCATAATATTCATTAATTTCTTTTTTACTCAATAAACAAATAATAGATTTTATACCTTCCCCTTTCCATTTTTCAAGCGTATCATTAAAGACCTTTACTGAAACTATTTTATTTGGATATCCAGGTCTTGCACTAAACGCAAGAAAATTCATCTTTGCCCATTTTATATTATTATGCAAAAAATCATTATTGTTCGAAGAATCTAAAATCTTTTTAGATGACTGTGCACTCTTTGTATCATCCAATTCTAAATCTTTTCGTAATGCTCTCCTTGCAATATAATAACTATCTATCAAAACATTAAGTTTTATTTTATCATCAGCATACCTATAAGAATTTTGATAAACTTTTAAAATAATTGAACGAGTTTCATAAGACATAAACAAACCTGCTTCTCCATAAAGTTCTGTTAAAATTAAATCTGCAATGTTTTTTAAATGCTTTTTATCTTTTTCTAATATTTTGTAATGTTCAAAAGGATAATCTATATCCCTTACCTCTCCTAACAACTGAAAAATCTTTGCATACAATCCATATCTTTTATCAATAACTTTTAAATAAATATCTTTATGTAAAGAAATACTTTTCTCTTTTTCCCATTTTTTATAGTCTCGCTTATGTTTATAATAATTAAAAAAAACACTCGCTACAGAAACGATTAAAGCACCCGTTGCTGTTATCAGTTCAATTTTCATTTTATAACTGTTCCAATACCTTCACTAGTTAGTATCTCTAGCAAAAGTGAATGTTCAACTCTACCATCTATAATGTGTGCTTTTTCAACTCCACCATCTACGGCTTCAAGACAGGCATCCACTTTTGGTATCATCCCTCCGTGTATTGTTCCATCAGCTTTATAACTTTGTATCTCCTCTTTAGTAAGAGTATCAAGTAAATTTTTATCTTTATCTAAAACACCAATAATATCTGTCATAAATATAACTTTTTTTGCTCCGACAGCAGCTGCTACCTTACTAGCTGCCAAATCTGCATTTATATTAAACCCTGGATGACCTATCTCATTGGCCGAAGCAATAGGTGCAATAACTGGGATAAAATTATCTTTCACAAGGTTTGTCACAACCTTACCATCAATATTTACAACCTCCCCAACCAAGCCGTATTTACCATCTGCTTTTGGCACAGCAGTTATGAAATTAGCATCTTTGCCACTCATACCCAAAGCTTTTGCACCATGAGTATTTAAAAGTGTAGTTATCTCACTGTTGATATTACCACTAAGAACCATCTCAACAACTTCCATAGCTTTTTCATCTGTAACTCTCATCCCATCAACAAACTCACTATGAATTTCAAGTTTATCTAACATCTCGTTGATTTTTTTACCACCACCGTGAACAATAACAGGTTTAATCCCAACAAGATAGAGTAAAATTATATCTTGTGCAAATTTATCTTTTAGCTCAGGATTTATTTGTGCTGAACCACCATACTTTATGACAAATACTTCGTCTTTATATTTTTTAATATAAGGTAAAGCTTCAAGAAGTGTCTGAGCTGTTTCAATCTTCTTTTTCATCTTCTTTCCTTTTAAATTTTATAATACTTTCTTTGGATTCTAGTTTTTCATTATTTACTTTATCGAAGGCTTTTTGAGCTTTTTCTTCACTATATCTTTTGCACTCTTTGGGTATTATTGCTCCTGGTTCTGAGGCTATTTTATCACACATAGCTGCACTAAATTCGATGTTTGAACATCCACCAAATATAAATACTACCCCTATTAAATATTTCCACATGCCAAGCCTTTATTTGTTTTTAACTATAAGATCTAAATATTTTGATGGGGTTACCCTCATCATCTCTTGAGCCAACCATCTTATCTGAAAATATGCTGCCCCACTGTCTCTGAGTGTAAAATAGTTTTTTAAACTTCTAAGATTAAAAGTAACAACCATATCCACTTTTACATTATCTGTTATAATATGCTTAAAAGCATCACCAACATTTCTCTTCTTCTTACCATTTTCAAGGGCTTTATATAGTGCTTCACAGTCTCCACTAAACTCATCCAAAAAATCAAGAGAACTTTTAGCAACTGCGATGGAGTAAAAATCATCAACTTTTTTTGATTGAAAATCAAGCTTGTCATACATAGCTGAAATCTCAAGTCTATTGTAATCCTCATCGCTTATAACAAACATATCAAAACCTAAAATTTTAGAGATAAAAAACTCTTTATTACCCCCATGTTTTGAAGCTACAAAAGCATTTATAATTGAACTCATAGTATATCTTGTACTTCTTACACTTATAGCCTGAATACGGTGTCTTGCATGTTCTTGAAGCACCCCTCGGCTTGTTCCTCTCACAAGGTAGCTAAGGTTTGCATGTTCTAAAATGGAATGATGAAAATATGTCCATGCCAAATCACCAAGCAGTGAAGACTCTTCAATCTCATTTATCTCACTACACATCTCTACATCTGGCATGTGAGTTTTTATATTTTTTATAACTTCATTTTCACTATTATCAAACGAATCATAGCAAGTTCTAGCAGCTGTTTCACTGACACCTATACCTGTATCTTGAAGTAAAACAACCTCTGGTTTAGAATATTTTATACCATATATATCTTCCATTAGCTCTACACCCTAAATTTAATTGTAGTATTTTACAACAATAATATAGTATCTATCTTGAAACACCAAAGACTTTTTTATTTTTGAACACCATCAAGCACAGGTACAAAATCACATGCTTCTAACTCTTCAGAGCGTATAGTACCTGACTTTTTTACAAAACGGGTAATTACCTGCTTATTCCCCTTTTGAAGTGGTGCTACTAAAATTCCACCATCTGCTAACTGTTCAAAAAGCTTTTTGGGTATCTCTTTTGCTGTTGCTGAAAATAAAATCCTATCATAAGGAGCATACTGAATCCAACCATTTTGACCATCATCTGTTCTTGTATGGATGTTGCTTATCTCAAGGGAACGAAACTTACTTTTAGCCTCTATCATAAGCGATTCTATCCTCTCTATAGTAAAGACACCACGAAAAAGGTTTGATAAAACTGCAGCCTGGTAACCACTACCACAACCAAGTTCCAACACTCTATCAGCACCTTTAGGTTGTAGATACTCAGTCATTTTAGCAACTGTAAGTGGTGAACTTATCCATTGTGCGGCACCTATTGGAAGAGCATCTAATTTATAAGCATTATGTTTAAAACCAACAGGAACAAAAGCTTCCCTGTTTGTTGAAGCTATCGCTTTTTTTACATCATCACTAAGTGAAAAAACCTTGTTGCATTCTTCAGCTAATCTTGCTGTTTTTGTTGCTGTTATTCTATCCAATACCTACATCCATATATCTTCTCATCAACTCTATCTCTTTTTCATTGTATGGTACTTCTAAGCAAGGGTTATTCCCATTTCTTTGCACTTCCCCTTGAGGATTTATAATCCCACTCATTTTAGTACAATCATCATTTTGTGAATCACTTGCAACTACATAGCACTGATTTATGATGGCTAAAGTCTGAGTAATAGCTTTAAAATGTTCTGTACGCAAAACACCCCAATATGATGGAGTTGCTATCACATCAGCACCCTCGCTTTTTTGCCAAAGTTCTTTAAATCTCATCTCAAAACATATAAAAATAGCTATCTTTATACCATCAATTTCAACTATTTTTATATCTTCATCTTTACCTTCAGACATATATTTATGCTCATCTCCAAAACGAAAAAGTCTAGCTTTTGCTCTTTCATAAACCACTTTACCATTATGAAAAATCTTAGCAAAATTAAAAATTTCGCCATCCCGTCTTTCTATCATAGTTAAAATTATAATTTTATCATATGAGACTTTTTTTATCTCATCTATAGCATGTTCTGCAAAATCCAAAACAGCTTCAAAGTTTTCATAGTCATAAGCACTCAAACAAACTTCAGAAGCAACTATAAGCGTGTTAGCATCAGTTTGTTTTATGAGTGTTAGTAATGTTTGTAAATTCTCTTCATAATTTGGAGTTGTTTTAAATAACAAAGAACATAGTTTATATGGTTTCAAACTTATTTAACCTTTTTTAATTTTTCTCTGGAGGTACGGTTTTAACCGTACTTTTAAACTCTAAAAATCATCATCAAAAGATAAACTTCCTTTAGAATAGTTAGTTACTGTACCCTCAAAAAAGTTAGTTTTCTGGTCATTAAATTTTGCAAAATCATCTACCCATTTGATTGGATTTTCAACATTATAGAGTTTATCAAAACCAACAGCATTAAGTCTATCATCTGCTAAATATTTGATATATTGTTCAACTATATCATCAGTTAAACCTAAAATTTGCCCTTGAGTTATATATTTACCCCAGTCAGCCTCTAAGCGAACTGCTTTTTTAAACATATCTATAACTTCCTCTTTTAGTTTGTCAGTAAAAAGGTCTGGTCTCTCACGGCGAAGTGAGTTTATGAGATTTTGAAACAGCATAAGGTGAGTTACCTCATCCCTTTGGATAAATCTAATCATTTGAGCCGAACCAAGCATCTTTCCACTTCTAGCAAGTGTATAAAGATAAGTAAAACCACTAT
The DNA here is from genome assembly GCA_027064045.1 of Sulfurimonas sp. GTDB lineage: Bacteria > Campylobacterota > Campylobacteria > Campylobacterales > Sulfurimonadaceae > Sulfurimonas. The sequence goes on from JAMOQK010000026.1 coordinate 43,303, forward strand.
AAAAGTATATACCCTCTAAAATCTGATTTGCAAAACAAGCTTTTACAAAATTATGTTCAGTTGGATTTGCTGCAAGTTCATCATAAACTCCAGCAATAGCATCATTTTTGCCCTTTAGCATCATATCTCTACGCCAAAGTTCATAAATCTCTTCACCATTTGTTGAGATAGAATCAACCATAACAGCATAAGACTGAGAATGAAGTGCTTCTTCAAAAGATTGGCGAACAAGTATAAGATTTATCTCTGGGGCTGTTACATAAGGGTTCACATTATCTATAAGATTATTAGTTTGAAGTGAATCCATAAAAATAAGCTGAGACAGTGTTTTATCATAAGCTACTTTTTCGGCTTCTGTAAGGTTTTTGTAGTCTATAACATCTTTTGTCATATCTACCTCTTTTGGAAACCAAGTGTTGTTTAACATCACTTCCCAAAGGTTATATGCCCATTGGTATTTAATGTTATTTAACTCAAAAATACCTGTTGGATCACCACCAAAAATCTTTCTGTTATTTACATCTTCTGATGATTTAGGATTATATATTTTTTTTCTGTTCATATTTTCTGCTCCAAAAATTTAGTTTATTATTTTATAATTTAATTAGTTATATGTATCTTCCACATCAAAAGATTTATTTGAGTGTGTCTTATCAAACTCTTTTGCCTCACTATCAATAGAATTTACAACATCATTTTTAAATTCAGTTGCAGTATGTCCTGTTTCTTGTGAGTAAACAATATAAATTCCAATAACGATAGCTATAAACATCAACATATTGTTTCGACCTTGATAAAAAACAAAAGCTAATATAACTAAAAAGATTATTGAAGCTGGATAGATTATCCCTTCCATATTTACATCCTTGAATAAAAAAGTTTCTGGTAGTATAACATAAAATGCGATTTCCACATGCCTGAGTATTTGTGGCATGTGGGAGTTAAAAATTTATTTAGTTTTGCGTGATTCTCTTTTTCTTTCGTTTTCACTTAAGAATTTTTTACGAATACGGATAGATTTTGGAGTAATTTCAAGAAGTTCATCATCTTCTATCCACTCTAAAGCTCTCTCAAGACTCATATCACGATATGGAACAAGTTTAATCGCTTCATCTGCACCAGATGAACGAACATTTGATTGTGCTTTACCTTTGATAGGATTAACAACTAAATCGTTTGAACGACTATGTTCACCAATAACCATACCCTCATAAACTTTAGTTTGAACACCGATAAATAAAACACCTCTATCTTGAATACCAAACAATGAGAATGCTAAAGTTTCACCATCAACCATAGAGATTAATGCACCATAACTTCTAGACTCAACACCACCACTATATGGACGAAATTCTAAGAAAGAGTGGTTCATCACACCCTCACCTTTTGTATCTGTTAAAAATTGCCCTCTAAAACCTATTAAAGCTCTTGCTGGAATTTCAAACTCTATTCTTTGGAAACCTTGACCCATAGGAAGCATAGATTTCATCTCAGCTTTTCTTTTACCAAGCCTCTCAATAACTGTACCACTTAAATCTTCAGGAACATCTATAACTAAATGCTCAAACGGTTCACACTTAACACCCTCAATCTCTTTAACAATAACTTCAGGACGACTGATTGAAAATTCATAATCTTCACGACGCATATTTTCAGCAAGAACCGTGATTTGAAGTTCACCACGACCACTAACTTTAAATTTACCCTCACCAACAGTCTCTAACTTCATAGCAACATTTGTACGCATCTCAGCTTCAAGTCTGTCTTTTAATTTATTTGAAGTTACATGTTTACCTTCTTGACCAGCAAGTGGAGAGTCATTTACAGCAAATACAACTGTAAGAGTAGGCTCTTCAATGTGCATAGGATCTAATGCAACAGGATTTTCAGAATCTGCTACTGTATCGCCAACATCAACAGTTTCCATACCTGCAAATGCTACAATATCACCAGCTTCTGCTTCATCAATTTCCATACGATTAAGACCGTGAAAACCAATAAGTTTAGAGATTTTACCCTTAACCATAGCTCCATCACTCTTAGCAAGCATAACATTGTCACCTTTTCTAACAGTACCATTAAAAATACGACTAATGCCTATCTTACCTACATAGTTATCATAATCAAGTGTAAAAACTTGTGCCTGAAGTGAATTTGCTGCATCACCTTCTGGCTCTGGAACTTCATTGAGAATAGTTTCAAAAATACATTGAAAATCTCCACCCTCTTCATCCATATCCATCTTAGCTATACCATCTCTAGCAGCTGCATAGATAATTGGAAAATCTTGTTGCTCATCAGTAGCACCCATATCAGCGAACAGGTCAAACATCTCATCAACAACACGATCTGGTTCTGCTGATGGTTTATCAATTTTATTAATAACAACAATCGGTTTTTTACCAAGTGCTAACATTTTTTTAACAACAAATTTAGTTTGAGGCATAACACCTTCATAAGCATCAACAAGCACTAAAACACCATCAACCATTTTAAGTACACGCTCAACTTCACCACCAAAATCGGCATGACCCGGAGTATCAATAATATTGATTTTATAATCTTTATAACGAATAGCTGTATTTTTTGAAAGGATTGTAATCCCTCTTTCTTTTTCTAAATCATTACTATCCATAGCTCTTTCATCATGTTGTTCATGTGAAGCAAATGTACCAGATTGTTCTAGTAATCCATCAACCAATGTAGTTTTACCATGGTCAACATGGGCAATAACTGCGATATTTCTAATTTTTTGCATTAAGCGTTTCCTTCTTTGGGAAAATTTTTCGCGATTATACCCAAATAAATATTATAAGTAGCTATCAGAAACTTTAAAAAATTATGTCATAATTACATTACAATGATACAATATCCTAAAAAATTAGATAATATTTTTTATAAATTAAAAAAATTTCAAATAACACCTATTATTGTTGGTGGGTATGTAAGAGACTTTTTTTTAAACATTAGTTCCAAAGATATAGACATAGAACTTTATGGTATAGACTCTTTAGAAAAAGTTACAAAACTTTTAAAAGAGTTTGGAACCATAAACCTTGTTGGCAAAAGTTTTGGTGTTTGTAAGCTTACTTTAGACGGTTTGGATTTAGATTTTTCGCTGCCAAGAAAAGATAATAAAATTTCATCTGGACATAAAGGTTTTAATATTGAAGTAGATAGTTCTTTAAGCTTTAAAGAAGCTTCAAGAAGACGGGATTTTACCATTAATACCATGGGATATGATCCCTTAGCTAAAAAGATTTTAGACCCATTTAATGCTCAAAAAGATTTAAAAAACCATATTTTAAAAGCAGTAGATTTAGAAAAATTTGTTGAAGATCCATTAAGAGTTTTAAGGGGTATTGTTTTTTGTGCGAGGTTTGAAATGAAAATGGATAATGAACTAAAAAAACTATGTTCATATATGATAGAACAAAATATGTTAAAAGAGTTAGAAACTCAAAGAATTTTTCAAGAGATAAAAAAGTTACTGACTAAATCAAAAAAACCATCCATAGGTTTTAAACTTTTAAAAGAGTTGTCTAATAACAAACTTTTAAATATAAAACAAAATGATTTTAAAAAGTTTTTAGAACTAACAGATAAAATCACAACTTTAAAACTAACACAAAAACAACTAAATAAACTAACAAACATCATACTAACTATTGTAAACAACTCCACATGCCAAAACACACTTCAAAAAGAACTAACAAATATAACAAACCCTCCTCAAATTTTACAAGGAAGAGATCTTATCGAACTCGGACTAACCCCTTCAAAAGAGTTTTCTATCATACTAAAAAAAGCATATCAAGCACAATTAGAAGGGAAATTTAAAGAGCTTGATGATGCAAAAAAATATTTAAGAAAATTAATTTCCTGAGATTACTTATATGTTACTTTTTGTAAAGTTAAAAATTTAATTTCTTGTAACATCAGTTTTTATATAAAACTTTATCTTAAACTAAGTACAGTATGCTTTATTAGTATTTGAAAGTAGATAAGTGAAAGTTCAAAAGCAGAAGTATAATATAGATGAGATTGTCCCCCTTATTACGGCGACAGAGATTCGTGATGCTTATACACAGGGACACTCTCAAAGAGTTGCTTATTATGCCTATCTCTTGACACATTCGCTTCAGTTTGATGAAAAGATATGCAAAAATGTCTATATAGCCGGTTTGTTGCATGATGTAGGTAAAATAGGCATTCCTGATAATATTCTCCTTAAACCTGGAGAGCTTGATGGTGAAGAGTTTGAACTTATCAAACTTCACAGTTCCATCAGTGGTAAAATTGTCAAAACAATTCCACACTATAGTCATCTAAGTGAGATAGTATCTGCACACCATGAAAATTATGACGGAAGTGGCTATCCTTTGGGATTAAAAGCACAAGAGATACCCATAGAAGCCAGACTTCTTACAATTTCAGATGTTTTTGATGCACTTACCACAAGAAGAGTTTATAGAGCCCCTATCCCTTTTGAAAAATCTTTGACAATTTTAACAGAGCTAGATGGAAAATTTGATCCTATTTTTTTGGATGCTTTTATAAAAATGATTCGCAAACATGGCATTGCAAAGGATGATATTGAGGCAATAAAATTTAATGAACTTGAAGAGTTGAGAAATAGTTTTTTCTTTTTAGATCCCCTTACAAAAGCTTTAAATCGAGATGGGCTTCTTGCGATTTTGCGTAGATCATCAGACTATGAATACAAAGTGGTCTTAACATTTATAAATATAAAACATTTTAAAGACTATAACAAACTTTATGGTTTAAAAAAAGGAGACACTCTCCTCAATGAAATATCCAAAAAGTTTCAACATGCTTTTTCCTGTAAACACATAATGAATGAGCCAAAACATCATGATGCCTATTTCGCGCGTATTCATGCCGATAAATTTGCACTTTTGTATATAGGGCAGAGAGAAGATTTTATATCATACAAATTACAAGAGATTGTTAGTGAGTGTAAAAAAGAATTTGGAGTTGAAATTAGCTCAGATATTATTATTAAAAATAAAAAACTCTCTCACCATATAAAAAATGAATTAGGATATCTTTTATGAAAATTATTGAAGAGTTTTCTATTAAGCAAAGGGCTGATATTATCTATGTAAAAAGAACATTGCAGAGTCATTTTTGTGAGGAAAAATTTAAAGATAAAAGTTTTTTTCTCTTGGCCTTTATGGAACTTGCAACAAATCTTATCAAACATACACAGGGTGGCAAAGTATTGCTTTTGGAGTCTGGCGGATACTATATGCTCGGTGTTGCAGATTATGGAGATGGAATAAAGAGCGTGGCACACTCTTTACAAAGAGGTTATACCACCGCAGAAAATTCACTCGGACTTGGACTCTATCAGCTTAGTATCAATGGTCTTTATGATTTTGAGATATTTTCTACACAGAAAAAGAACTTTCATGGTACGGTTATACTACTAAAACCAAAAGAGTTGCAAGAGAGTATTATCTGTTTTTCAAAACCTTATATTGATGAAGATAATAATGGTGATTTTTACGCAAAAAAAGGAAAGTTTTTACTTTTTGGAGATGCAGCAGGTCACAATAAGAAATCACATAAAACAGCTAAACTAATAGAAAAAAAGTTTTACTCCTCACAACTCTCTTGTATAATGGTTGACAGATTTTTTGAGCAAATTCATCAGGAACTACATGAAAAAAAGATGCGAGGTGCTGTTTTTGTAGTTGCAGAAATTATAAAAAATCATATCTCTTTGTGTGGTGTAGGTGATTTGAATGTATGGATAAAAACACAAAATCACTTAGTATTCAAAACATTAAAAAGTGGTATAATCGGAGAAGTGTTTTCAAGTGTTGAAAAATTTCATTATGAACTCAAGGATGGAGTGTTTTGCATCGTAACAACCGATGGTATGCAGACTCAAAAAATGGAATATTTCAAAAGTGAGATGATGGGTAATTATTCGGCGTATTTTATGGCATTTGTAATGTGGCATTTTGCAACATCGCAATTTGATGATAGTTCTATTGTTGTTATTAAAAATTAAAAAAAGGAAAAGAAGATGAGTAGAGAGTTTTGTAGTGCATTAAAAGATATTGTTACAAACCAGAGTGAGGAGTTAATTCATTATTGGCTTGAGTATTTTGATGATGAACAAAAAGATGAAGCGTATCGTTATTATGATGATTTTTTAGGATTTTTTGAAGAGTGTCTGGATGTTGAACTGGATATAAAAAGTGACGAAGTACATGCAATGCTTCTCTTTTTAACAAAACTGCAAGAGACCATAGGAATAGATAATTTTTTTCATTTTAAAGATTCTATGTATAGTTGTTATATCAAGTTTCCACTTTTAAAGGCTATGGATCAAGCTTCATTGTTTTCATTGGAAAATGTCTCTGTCCTGACAGCTTTTTTTGAAAGCCTGACAGCTTCTTTAATACTTAAAGAGCATCATAAAAACAGTGCGTCAAAAGAACAGTCAAGTTATGAATTAGAACAAAGAGAAGCACCGTTAAGTGAGTTATGGGATGGTGTTTTTATGGTTAGTATTGTGGGAACGCTTGACTCTGACAGGGTTTTAAAAATTATTGACAAGGTATTAGACTATTTAGAAGTCAAAGAGAGCAGTTATGTTGTTATTGATATTGGTGCTATTTTTGACATAAACTCAGAAGTAACCAATCAGATTATGAAGCTAAACAGTGCTGTCCGTTTTATGGGAGCAACACCAATGCTTACAGGTATTACCAAAAACATAGCAAAAAGTTTGACACATCTTAATATTTCATTGGGTGAGATTAAAACTTTTCCTAGCACAAAAACGGCATTAAAAACTATATTGGATCTGAAAAATTGATAAAAATGCTCTGTATTTATGATGTATATATAGTGATAGATATCGAACAAATGGTTATTACGAATGCCTATTTAAAAGAACCTTTTAATGGTATGCAGATTCGATCACTTGATGATTTATCATATTTTTTAGAAATATTTTTTGATAAAGGTTCATGCCCTTTTGCAAGGGAGTTTGAGCATAGAGGAAAATGCTACTTCTTTATGTCACATACATTTAATAATATTGTTATTTTAACTATTCAAAATATTGACAAAATTAAAAATATTTTACTTGATAAAAAGGAGATACTTTTTGATGGTTTGACAAAATGCTATCTTAAAAAAGAGCTAGAACTCTTTTTAGAACAGGCATTAGAGAATTTTGTGCGTTATAAAAAAGAGAAGTTTTCTATTTTAATGTTTGATATTGATTTTTTTAAAAAAGTCAATGATACCTATGGACATCTTGCTGGAGATTTCATCTTGAAAGAGCTTGCATCATTGGTAAAAAGTTCACTAAGAAAGTCAGATATCTGTGGACGATTTGGTGGGGAAGAGTTTTTAATACTTCTTCCAAACACAAATGTAAGCGGTGCCTTAAAATTGGCCACGAAACTAAATAAACTCGTAAAAGAACATGCTTTTATTTATAATGAGACAAACATTTCTATAACTATCAGCTTAGGCATAACATCGGTAAGTTTTAGTGATTCATACCACTCTATAGTGCAAAGATGTGATGAAACACTTTATAAAGCAAAGGAAAATGGACGAGACAGAATAGAATATACATAAGTACCTCTCCACAAATAACCCCAACTTCAGAAGCTATTTTTAACCTGTCAAGTTTCACCAATTTTTTGGTACCCAATGCTTGAGGAATTACATAAAAAAGGAGCCTTAAATGGACTAATTATTACCTTTTTATATGCCCGTTCTACCACTAATGATAAGCTATTTCGGTGTTACTTTTACCCTTGTTCTCAGTTTTTATGTCATTTTAGGCGCATTTGTACAAGGCATTATTGTAAACAAGCTTTTTAATTAAAATTTAATACAAAACCTATTATAATCATTGAACGATAGTCGGTCAAAATAAATTTGGAGGTTAGTATTGGCAATTATAGTTGACAAAGAACAAAAGAAAAGAGACATTGCACTTGGAACGAAACAGTTGATTTTAAATGATGGAATTAACAATATAACTATCTCTCAAATAGCAAAAGCAGCAAATATCGGCAAAGGTACAGTCTATGAATACTTTAAAAACAAAGATGAAATTGTTTTTGAATTAGTTGAGATTTTGATGCAAGAGCATAATAAGCAAAAAGAAGCAAGACTTAACAAACTTACATCAACCAGAGAGAAAGTTAAAAGTTTTTTTAGTTTCTTCTATGTTGATGAAGATAAAGAGTTGCGTGAAATATATAAACAATTTACCGCTATTGCACTTAGTAGCATAAATGAAGATATGCTTAACTTTCAAACGGAATGTTATATTCTATATGAAAAATGGATGCAAAATATTATAGATGAAGGTATAAAAAATAATGAATTAAAGCCTAGAGCAAAAAATCTTATTATGGGAATTTTTGCTTTTACTCAGGGGGTATTTATTATGAGTGTTACAACAAATGCTATAAAAAATTTACAACAAAAAATAGATACTCAGATAGATATACTATTTGATTTAATGGAGAAAAAATAATGAAAAAACTACTACTACTTGGTATTATACCAGCTCTTTTGCTTAGTGATGATTTACACTCACTTTTAGAGTTTGCAAAACAAAATAACAACCTTATGAATGCTTCAAAAATCTCAGCTCATGCAAAAGAAAAAGAGCTTGAGAGTGCAAAAAACAACTACTACCCTACTTTAGATGTGAGTGGTTTTTATAAGAAAGATGACGATGCAAGTCCATTTCAGCCTGGAACTGTGTATGGAGCAAATGCAAAAATTGCAGTTGATTTATATGACGGTGGGAAAAAATCCTATACAAAAAAACAAAAGACAAATGAACATCAGTCAGCTTTATATAGTTCCAAAGATACACAAAAATCAATTTTACTCACCATTGCACAAGATTATTTCAACTTAAAAAGTCTTAAATCTTCTCTTAAAGCAAGAGTAGAAGCTGCCCAAGCAGTAAAAGCACAGCTTGAAAGAATGCAACATTTTTATGAAGCTGAACTTGCAACAAGTGATGATGTTGATAGACTTCAGTCTGCATATGACAGCAATATTTATGCAATTGAATCTATAAAATTTCAAATCAAAGCACTAAAAAAATCTTTAGAGATAAAAGTTGGTAAAAAAGTACCTTCCCTAGGAAACTCTACATTTCAAAAAATATTACAACAAAACAAAAAGGAACTTGACAGTATCCAAGCTCTTAAATACAATAAAACAGCCCTTTTAAATTTAAGTCAAACAGTTGATAGTTATTACTATCCAACAGTTCACATAGAAGATACATACTCTGTTTACAAGTATAAAGATGAACCAACTATGGCAAATCGTCCTATACCACTTCTCGCTAATCAAAACGAGATTATGGCTACTGTTGGTTTAAGACTTTTTGACTTTGGAACGCTTAAAGAGCAAAAAGAAGCTATAAAACTTCAAGCAGATGCACTAAATGAGCAAATCATCTATAAATCAAAAGAGCAACAGATGCAACTTGAACTCTCCCTTGATAGAATTCATACAGCAAACCTTAATATAAAAAGTTCAAAAAGTGCATTAAAAGCGGCAAAAAGTGCATTAAAAACAATCACTGAAAAATACAGTGCAGGAATTGTAGATAATGTCGTCTATCTTGATGCACTCTCATCTAAAACACAAGCACAAGCAGTGTACAAAAAAGCACTTAATGATTTAGAGATCGCTTATGCAATTTATTACTATTACAGCAACAAAAACATAGAGGAATTTTTAGAATGAGAAAAATACTATTAAATTTGCTTACACTAGTAAGTTTTACATATGCACAAAATATTTACGCAACATTTGATGTAGTTGCACAAAAGAGTGCCAATCTTGCTTTTACGGCCAGTGGTATTGTTAAAAAAGTTAATGTTGATATTGGCTCAATAATGAGTAAAAATCAAACTTTGGCATCACTTGATAATAATGATATTAAAGCGATGCTCAAAAAGACACAGATTGTTCTTAAATTTGCCTCACGCGAGTTAAAAAGACAAGAGAAAATTAAAAAACTTATAGATGCAAGCAAATATGATAAAGTGCTTAGCAATTATGAAAATGCAAAAGCTTCTGTAGCTTATCAACAGGCACTTTATGAAAAGACAATTTTAAAAGCTCCGTTTGATGGGATTATCTATGATAAAGCTATCGAAGTTGGAGATGCAGTCAGTGGTATGATGCTTAAAACCGTTTTTAAAATCCAAAGCCTTCATGCAAGAAAACTCATCTTAGAGTTTGATCAAAAGTATCATAGTATTGTCAAGGTGGGACAGACATTTGAGTATAAAGTAGATG
>JAMOQK010000027.1 GCA_027064045.1 Sulfurimonas sp.
AAAAGAGAGTAATTTAAGAGATAAATTTTTAGTAAGAGTAAAGTAGTAGCGGTGGGAGTCGAACCCACTATAACGGTGGCAAAATGCAACCTCTATTCCGATGTAATCCTCTACTACTACTTAAACATCATAATTATACCAAACAATTACAACAATATCAACATAAGTTAATCTAAGGCAATATGACATAATGCAATAAATTTATGTTTTTGTGGTTTTTTATGATATGGTTTTTTTAAATTAATTATGAAAGGTTGCATTATGGAGCTTAACAATGTTTTACCATATGAGGATGGATATAAACTATTAAATGATTACTTGATAAGCTACAATCTTACAAATATAAAAAATGATTTTTTAGGAGATTATACCATTGCTTATAAAAGTATTAAAAAGATAAAAGCTATAAAAGAAATTGCATATAATGAAAGTGATTTTAAAAGTTTATTAAGTAATTCAAAATCAGCTTTTTTCTTATTAAATGATTATCAAAAAAACGCAGGTAATTTAAAATTATATAAACGGATGGAAAATCTTGAAAAATATTTTTTAAAATATGTAAATAATGAAAAAATACCAATGTATATGGACAACTATTTCAACGAAATTACAAACGTAAAACTACCAACAACAAGAAACATATTAACAATAATTAAACATAATTTTTTAATGAGTATAAATTATATACAAAGAGATAAAGTTTTTTCATTATGGGTTGCAAATAATTTAATTTTTGATTTATTCGGAGTAAAAAAGTTTAGAAGTGATTTAAGATATAAAATAATAACAATAAATAATAATAAGCTTTTCTCTTTATATTACGGAAATAACTACAAAATGGAAGAAAAATACAAATCATATAACTTTAATATAACTTAAACACAAAAAAATCTTTCAATTCATTCCAAGCAAACGAGAATATAAATCGGCAAAATGAATTTAGTAACAGTTTTTAACAATCCGAATTGGTACAAATTCATTCATTTTGGAAAACGGTATGCTGAAAAATAAAAAGTTAAACAATAGGTTATCTTTTCAATACTTCCTATAATTCCCTCAGTTAATTAACAAATACTAGCTAAAACCAAACAAAGCCAAGTATTAAACCTAAAAGCTTTTAGTACCACTTATAAAGGAGTTTTATTATGAGTGAGACTTTAAAAAAAGAGATAGAACAACGACACAACGCAGGGAAGCAGTATGCACGAGCAAGTGAGATAAAGAAATTGTACGGCATACCATTAAGCACTTTATGGCTTTACTCAAAGCAAGGGAAACTACACCCTAAAAAAGTGAGTGCAAGGGTAACACTGTTCTCTATTGCAGAGCTTGAAGACTTTATCAACAACAGCGAGGTAGCCTAGTATGAAAAACTTCAACCTTACAACAATACACGGCAAAGATTTAGTTATTGATGTATCAGAGCTTATCCGTGATGAGGTGCTTTATATCAACGCTACCAAGTTAGCTAAACAATTCGGAAAAGACAGAAGACAATTAGAAAAATTCTTTAAAACAAAAAGCTTTATAGAGTATGAAAAAGCAGTTTCTAAAGTCATACAAAAGGGTGACTTTAAAACAGAAAAAAAAGGCTTGAAATTTTCTATAAAAGGGAAATACGGCGGTACTTATCTTCATAGTGATTTAGTGATAGTTTTTCTTAGATGGCTTGATGTAGAGTTCGCCGTTTTGTGTGATATGTATATCAAAGAGCAGATACAAGAGGCACACGCCCAAAAGATAGAAGCTTACGCAATAGCAAAAGCAAACCAAGCCAACGAGGAATGGTTAAAAGCAAGAGCCGAAGCAATAGCAACACGCAAAGAGCTAACAGACGCTATAAAAGCTTTTTGTGAATATGCACAGCAACAAAGAGGCGAAGCGTACAAAAAGGGCAAGTGTCCTTATTATATCAAGCTTACAGCACTTGTTTACAAAGCACTCAATATCAAAAAGCCCAAAGGCACAAAGACACCAAGAGACATTTACAGCGGGGCAGTCGTTGAAAAGATAGAGTATCTTGAAGTTATGCTTATCAATCTCTTATACAGCCATATACAACAAGGCACAGAGTATCACGAAGCATATAAGAACATTAAAGAGCTTATTGAATATGAAGCCCTTTTACTTGATGAGGTGGCATAGATGAGTGAGAACACAAAGAAAAGTCATATCGTAACAATTATGCAAGAACTGTTAAACGGTGGCGTATCTTCATCTATTGACGCAGTAGCGAGTAATCGTAATCAATACTATGGCACGATAAAAAAGCAAGGCGTAGAACTTGTCGAGGTATGGAAGCCAAACCTTACAAACAAAGGACAGCACAAGGAACGAAGCTTACACCAGACCATAGAAAACATCAAACGAGCCGAAGCGTACCTCAACAAGCTTTTAGGCAAACCAAATAATGAAGTGGGGAATATCTCTTAGTTTTATTACCCTCATTTAAAAGATGAGCGTATGTGTTCTTTAACTTTTCATTGTCAAATTTAAAAGATATTGCAAACTCTAAAAAGTCTTTCTTAGTAGGTATATTCCTGAGAGAGTTTGTTTCATATACTAGAGATATAAAGTGATTAACAACATATTCGATGAGATAGAAAAAGAATAAAAGGAGCAAGATAAATGAGTAAAAAGCTAACAGTAAAGCAGGAGAAATTCGTACTCAAATATTTTGAATGTGGAAATGCAACAGAGGCTTATAAGTACGCATATGAAGCTAAAAATATGAAAGATACAACGATATGGGTCAAGACTTCTCAAATGCTTAAAGAGGATAAGTTTAGAA
>JAMOQK010000028.1 GCA_027064045.1 Sulfurimonas sp.
CATAACTCTTGATGAGATTTCAGAAAGAAATGTTGGTGCTATGATAATATACTATGAACTTTTAACATCTCTTGTTGGTTCTATGTTCGATATAAATACTTATAACCAACCAGGTGTTGAACTTGGTAAAACTATTTTATATAAAAATTTAGGAAATAATTAATAATGAAACTTCACTCTTATGATATTCAGGAAAAATATTCAACTAGTGTTGCATACTTCTCTATGGAGTTTGCAATAGATCAAGCTTTAAAAATCTACTCTGGTGGTTTGGGATTTTTAGCAGGTTCACATATGCGAAGTGCATATGACCTTAAACAAAATATTGTTGGAATTGGGATTCTTTGGAGTTTTGGTTATTATGACCAAAATCGCCATGAAGATCGTACCCTTGCTCCATCATATACAAGAAAATTCTACTATTTTTTAGAAGAATTACCACAAAAAGTGACTGTTAAAATTTATGATAAAGATGTTGTTGTAAAAGCATTTTTACTCAAAAGTGAAGTTTTTGGTAGTGCGCCAATAATACTTTTGTCAACCGATACAGATGAAAATGATTATCTATCAAGAACAATTACTCATAAACTTTATGATGGAAATCAAAAAACTCGTATAGCTCAAGAGACACTCCTTGGTATTGGCGGTGTGAAAATTTTAGAAGCGATAGGGCATAAAGTAGATATTTATCATATGAATGAGGGACATGCACTTCCTCTTGTATATCAACTATATAATCGTTTTGAAAATATAGATGAGTTGAAAAAGCATGTTGTTTTTACTACCCATACACCAGAAGCAGCGGGAAATGAAGTACATGACATTCATTTTTTACATGAGATGGGATTCTTTAATGGTCTTGATCTGGATACTGTTAGACAAATTTCTGGTTATATAGATAGGGATGATTTTAGTTTAACTGTCGGTGCTTTAAAAGCTGCAAAAAGAAGTAATGCAGTGTCAAAAATACATGCTGATGTTTCAAATAAGATGTGGAGTGATGTGGAAGGTAGATGTGAGATTATTTCTATAACTAATGCTCAAAATAAAAAATACTGGACAGATAAAACACTTGTTCGTGCATTGGATGAGCATGAGGATTATGAATTAGAAGCTAGAAAAAAACACCTTAAAAAGGTTTTATTTGATGAGGTTGCTGACCAAACTGGCAAGATGTTTGATCCTGAGATACTGACTATTGTTTGGGCAAGAAGATTTGCTGAATACAAACGACCAGGGCTTTTGAAATATGATTTTGACAGGTTCTTAAAACTTATAGAAAACAAAGACAGACCAGTTCAAATCATTTGGGCTGGTAAGCCTTATCCAACTGACTTTGGTGCTATAGAGATATTTAACGATTTGATTAAAATAAGCCATAAATATAAAAATGTAGCAGTTTTAATAGGATATGAACTTTCCTTATCAAAACTTTTAAAACAGGGAAGTGATATTTGGTTAAATACACCAAGAATTACAAGAGAAGCAAGTGGTACAAGTGGTATGACTGCTAGTATGAATGCTTCTATCCATTTTTCAATCAATGATGGTTGGCATCCAGAGTTCGCAAGAGATACTAAAAATGCTTTTACCATACCTGAGTTAGATCGTACTCTTAGCATTTCAGAACAAGATGTTATAGATAACAAAAACATGATGGATATTTTAGAAAATACTATCATACCAACTTACTATGATAAGCCAAGAAGATGGATTGAGATTATGAAAAATGCTATGAATGATATAGATTTAGAGTTTGATTCATCAAGATTGGCAGATGAGTATTATGATAAACTATTTAATTATAAGGCGTAGATAGATGACTTCAAATATAAGAGAGATGAGTCTTGTTAAGAGTTTAAAGGATATAGATGTTGAGGGTAAGAGGGTTTTAATCAGGGTTGATTTTAATGTTCCTATTGATTCTCATAACAACATTTCAGATGACAGAAGGATAAAAGCGGCACTACCAACTATTAACTATTGTATAGATCATAATGCTTGTTCTATAACATTGGTTTCACACCTTGGTCGCCCAAAGGGTGTTTATGATGAGAGATATTCTTTAGTACATATCAAAAAACGCTTAGAAAGACTTTTGGATAAAAAAGTTGAATTTGTTGAAGATTTTGAAAAATCAAAAGATGAGATAGCTACTTGTTCGCTCGAGAGAGTTTTTTTGCTTGAAAACATAAGATTTTATGAGGGTGAGAAAAAAAATGATAAAGAGTTGTCAAAAAAACTAGCTTCTATCTGTGATGTTTATGTCAATGATGCTTTTGGAACTTCACACAGAGAACATGCCTCAACTTATGGTATCACAGAGTTTGTAGATACCAAAGTAGCAGGTTTTTTAATGATGAAAGAGATAGAAGCTTTTTCAAAAGCGTTAGAAAAACCTGTACGACCTATTGCTCTTGTTGTGGGTGGTGCTAAAATATCGACTAAAATCACACTTTTAGAGTCTGTTTTGCCTAAGATAGATAAACTAATTATTGGTGGTGCTATGAGCAATACTTTTTTAAAGGCTCTTGGTTATGATATGAAAAAATCACTCTATGAAGAGGAGTATTTGCAAACTGCATCACAGGTTCTTGATGAAGCAAAAGTAAATGGTGTAAATGTTTATCTGCCTGTTGATGTGGTAGTGACAGACTCTGTTGAACATCCAGTTGATGTTAGAGTTGTGCCGTCTCAAGATGTTTTGGATGGTTTTATGGCTGTTGATATTGGACCTGCTACTGCTAAACTTTTTAGTGAAGCTGTTGAGTTGTCAAATACAATTATTTGGAATGGCCCTATGGGAATTTATGAAAATGCAAAGTTTTCAAAAGGTACATTTAAATTAGCTAGTGCCATAGGTGATTGTTATGCTTATACCATTGTTGGTGGTGGTGATACTGCTGATGCTGTTGAGAAATGTGGTGAGGCTAGTAACTTTAGTTTTATTTCTACTGGTGGGGGAGCTTCTTTGGAACTTTTAGAGGGGAAAATCTTACCTGGTTTTAAAAATTTAGATAAAAAAGAGGCTATTTAGATGGCATTAGCGATTATGTGTTCTGGTGGTGATGCTCCCGGTATGAATCCAGCTATAAAAAAGTTTGTTGATTACGCTTTTAAAATGGATAGAGAGACATACCTTGTTTATGATGGATTAGAGGGTTTGATAGATAATCAAATCAAAAAAGCAAACTATAAAGATGTTGCAGGGATTGTGCATATTGGTGGTACCATCATCCGTTCATCCCGTTCAAAAAGATTTTTTGAATATAAATATAGAAAAATTGCCTATAAAAACTTAAAATCTCATGGCATCAAAGGGATGGTAGTTCTTGGTGGTGATGGTTCTTTTCGTGCAATGGAAAAGTTTTCAAGTGAATTTGACATCAATTTTGTTGGGATTCCAACAACGATAGATAATGATATATATGGAACAGAATATTGTCTAGGTGTTGATACGGCATTGAATGTGATTAGAGATGCTTTGGATAAGATACGAGATACTGCTTCATCTTTTAACCGTGCTTTTTTGGTTGAAGTTATGGGTAGAGACTGTGGTTATTTGGCTGTATCTTCAGCTATTACAAGTGGTGCAGAGATATGTGTCATACCCGAGAAGAAGTTTCCAAAAAAGATATTGAAAAAAAGGTTAAACAAAGAGATAAAAAATGGTAGAAAATATATCTTAGCCATTATTTCTGAGGGAACTAAACGAACAAAAGAGATGCACGACTGGATAGAAAACTCTTTTGGATTAGATACTAGGGTTAGTATTTTAGGGCATATTCAGCGGGGTGGAAATCCTAGTGTGCATGATAGAATGATGGCGTTTGATTTTACTATAGAAGCAGTTAATTACCTTTTAAAACATGATGATTCTAATAAAGTTGTTGTTTTTAATAGAGGTGAATTTAGTTTTATGGAGATAGAGGAAGTTGTATCTAACAAATATCAACTTCCACAACACCTTTTAGATGTGATTAAGTATTTAGATTAACAACCAAGGAGAGAAAGTATGAAAGCAGTAGTTATGGCAGGTGGTTTTGGAACTAGGATTCAACCATTGACACATTCAAGACCTAAACCGATGTTACCGATTATGAATAAGCCTATGATGGAGCATACTATGATGATGCTCAAAGATTTGGGCATAGAAGAGTTTATTGTATTGCTCTATTTTAAACCTGAAGTTATTAAGGATTATTTTGGTGATGGAAGTGAATTTGGCATAAAAATAACCTATGTTGTTCCTGATGATGATTATGGTACGGCTGGAGCTGTAAAACTTGCCGAGGAGCATATTGGTGATGATAATTTCATCATAATCAGTGGTGATTTGGTAACTGACTTTGATTTTAAAAAGCTGTTTGATTTTCATGCTAAGAAAAAAGCAAAACTCTCTATTGGTCTAACATCTGTTGAAAACCCATTACAATTTGGTGTGGTGATAGCAAATGAAGATAATGTGATAGAAAAATTTTTAGAAAAACCAAGTTGGGGAGAGGTGTTTAGTGACACTATAAATACTGGAATTTATATCATAGAAAGTGAGATTTTAGACTATATTCCACATAAAGAAAACTTTGATTTTGCTAAAGATTTGTTTCCACTGTTGATGAGAAAAGATATAGAACTTATGGGTTATAACCTTAGTGGATACTGGAGAGATGTTGGTAATCCTGAGAGTTACAGAGAAGTTTATGAAGATATATTAAATAATCGTGTTAATTTTAAGATAGATGGACTAAAAACAGATTATCCTGATGGTGTTTTGTATAGTCAAGTAAAATATGATTTAGATCCATCTATTGAGATTATAGGAACAGTTGTTTTAGATAAAAATGTAATTTTGAAAAATGGTGTTAAACTTAATAATGTTGTGATTGGTAAAAATGTAACGATAGGCAAAGATTCAAAGTTAAGAAACTCTATTTTTTGGGAAGATATAGAAGTAGATAAAAATGCAAAATTTGACAATACTCTTGTTTGTAATAATAATAAAATAGGTAAAAATGTAACTGCAAAAGCAGGGCTTATTTTGGCTGAGGGGTGTGAAGTTGGCGAACTGGCTTCGTTTGAACAAGATGTTATTATCTGGCCTGACAAGAAGATAGAATCAGCTTCTATTGTAAGTCATAGTTTGATTTTGGGTAGTAAGTATAAAAATTCAATCTTTGAAAATGGTGTAGTAGTTGGTAAAAGTAATATTGAGCTATCTTGTGAGATGGCTACAAAACTAGCAGAAGCTTTTGCTTCTCAACTTCCAATAGGCTCAAAAGTGATAGTAGGCAGGGACAGTGATAAAAGCTCAAGGATGTTAAAAAGAGCATTTTTGGGTGGAATCTTGTCTGCAGGTGTAGATGTTGTAGATATAAAAAATGTACCACCATCTGTTCTTCGTCACACTTTGGCAAATGATAGTTCTTTAACAGGGGGAGCATATTTTAAACGCTCAACAAATGATACAGTAAGTTCTGAGATAACTCTTTTTAATGAAGAAGCAAGAAGAGTTGATAATAACTCATCAAAAGCTATTGAAAAATCATTTTTCAGTGAGAGTTTTAGAAGAGTTGATTATCTACAGATTGGGATTATTCATGAAACTGTTAATTATGATGAGTGTTCAGTTTACACAAAGGTTTTAGAATCAAAGATAAAACAAGAGATAATTAAGTGTGGTGGATTTAAGGTTGCTGTTGATGTAATGCACGGATCGACATCTGATATAGTTCCATCTATCTTAAATCAGTTAGGTATTGAAAATATAGTTTTAAATGCTTATTATGATGAGAAAAAGCTATTTAACATGAAAGTGTTAGAGAAAAAAAGTATTGATAACATATCTAAAATAGTTAGAAGTTTAGATTGTAATATGGGACTTTTAATCTACCCAGATGCTCAAAAAATCTCTTTAATAGATGAAAATGGTGTTCTTTTAGATAAAGTTAAAGCACTTAACTGTGTACTTGGTATGTTAAATATTGAAAAAACAGATGTGAAAAAAAGAGTTTGTTTACCAACTTGGGCGCCAGATATAAAAGAGTTTGAAAATATTGATGTTCACAGGGGAAAATACTCTAGTTTTAAAGTGGATGAATTAAAACAATACGATTTAATTGCTACTGTTGATGGAAATTTTTCTTTTACAGAGTTTAGTTATACCAGAGATGCTTTATATGCAAGTTTGAAGATTATGGAGCTTTTGAGTTGTAACAACCTTAAACTTTCTCAATTAGCATCACAATTAGATGATTTTTACTATAAAGCATATAAAATAGAGTGTTCTCAAGCCTTAAAAGGTAAGATGATGAGAAAATTTCTTGAAGATTCAAAAGGTAAAAAATCATCATCAGTTGATGGTGTAAAAATCTGGGAAAATGAAACTGACTGGATATTAATGATACCAGATCAATATAGTGAACATCTAAATATATATATTCAAGCTAAAGATGAGAAAAAAGGTCAAAACCTTTATGAAAAATATAGTAAAAAAATTGCAAAATGGTCTGAAAAATAGGGAGCTTTTTTGAATATTAGTTTTATATGGCATATGCATCAGCCAGATTATAGAGATGCTAATGGTATAGTCCAAATGCCATGGGTGTTTTTACATGCTATAAAAGATTATTATGATATGCCTTGGATGATGGCAATCCATGGTGGTATGAAAGCAACTTTTAACATAACTGCACCACTTATTGAACAGTTAAAGTTGTATTATGATGACGCTGCTAAATATGATAAATTTTTATCTCTTTGGGTAAATGATCCATATTTTTTACAAGAGAATGATAGAAATTGGATTTTAAAACTTTGTAAAAGTACACAGTTTGATACTATGGTTAAGCCGTTTGATAGGTATGTAGAACTTTATAATCAAGAACATTTTAACAACAGCGAACTTATAGATTTAGAGATGATGTTTATGTTGTCTTGGTGTGGAGTTTATCTTAGAAAAAGTTCTAGTGTTGTAAAAGAGTTAATAAAAAAACAAAGAGACTACTCTTGTGAGGATAAAGTTTGGCTTTTAAAAGAGTTATCAAGTTTTGTTTCTCATATCTTTGAGTATTATACACAGCTACATAATGATGGTGTTATCAGTCTTTGTACTACACCACTAAATCATCCGATTTTGCCACTTCTTGTAGATATGAATAATGCTCTTAGTGCAAACCCAAACACAAACATACCAAAAGAACATATCTCTTTAAGAGATGATGCGTTAAAACAGGTGCAAAAAGCAAAAGAACTCTTTGAAGATACTTTTGGATTTTTACCTAATGGATTTTGGCCTGCTGAGGGTGCAGTGGATGAAAAAAGTGTAGCTCTTTTAAGGGAGTGTGGCATAAAATGGATAGCAACAGATGAAGCGATACTTTTTAAATCATTAAATTCAGATTATAGAGCTAATTTATATACACCATATGATTATGATGGGATGTGCATAGGTTTTAGAGATCATTATCTAAGTGATTTAATAGGTTTTACATATAGACATAAAAATACACATGAAGCCTCACAACATTTTATGGATGAACTTTTAAAGATAGAAAATATAAACTCAGCTGATACAGTTTTTGTTATTTTAGATGGTGAAAATGCTTGGGAATTTTTTACAAATAATGGATATGATTTTTTTAATGCTCTTTATAATGATTTGCAAAATGCCTCATGGTGCAAAACATTAACGA
This sequence comes from Sulfurimonas sp., assembly GCA_027064045.1. Classification (GTDB taxonomy): domain Bacteria; phylum Campylobacterota; class Campylobacteria; order Campylobacterales; family Sulfurimonadaceae; genus Sulfurimonas. The sequence goes on from JAMOQK010000028.1 coordinate 7,692, forward strand.
TGGATGAGGTTTATGAGTTACCAAAAAAAGAGTTGCCATTTTTAGCTGCTGGTAGTTGGATACATGGAGAGTTTAATACTTGGGTCGGTCATAGTGAAAAAACTCGTGGTTGGGAGCTTATATACTTAACAAAAAGAGATTATGAGAGACATAAAGATAATTTGGATGAGCATACTAAAGAAAAGATTAGTGAACATTTTTTGGCAGCTGAGTGTTCTGACTGGTTTTGGTGGTATGGGGATGATCATTATACGGAGTTTGGAGTTGAGTTTGATGAACTTTTCAGAAATCATCTTATAAATATCTATGATTTGATGGATGTAACAGCACCGGCAGATATACTCATACCAATTATAAAAGATAAAAGTGCGCAAAATTTCTGGCTTAAACCACAGTCAGATATATCACCACTTGTAAATGGAAAGAGAGATTCTTTTTTTGAGTGGATAGGTGCTGGTGTGATTGATGAGAGTAAACTTTTTTCAACTATGGATAAACAAAGAGGACCTATAAAAAAGATTTATTATGGGCAAGATGATGAGAAAATATATTTTTCTTTTGAAATAAAGATGAAAAAATTATGTATAGATAGTATTATGGAACTTATTATAGAACCTTTAAATATCAGGGGGAATATAAAGTTTAAAACACAAAAAACTTTTATTGGTGATTTGGAAGTAGATGTGGCATGTGAGAATTGGCTTGAGATGAGCATAGATAAAACAAAAATAAAAGAGGATGAAATCTTTATAAGATTTGAAGTTAAAGATGGTTCTAAAGTGGTGCAAACTTTGCCAGGTTTTGGTGAGTTAAAGCTCGATTTGGGTAATGATTATAGTCAAAACTGGTTTATATAAGGAAGTTAGATGAATAAAGTGTCTTTGTTATTTGGTGTACATATGCACCAACCAGTTGATAATTTTGGTGAAGCTGTTGATGAAGCTGTAGAGTTATGTTACAAACCGTTTTTTGAAACAATGGTTAGGTTTCAAGAGTTTAAATTTAGTGTTCATTGTAGTGGTTGGTTGCTTGATAGGATAAGAAAAAATAATCCTGATGTATTTGAAAATATGAAGATTTTAACACAATCAGGTTCTATTGAATGGATTGGTGCTGGGTATTATGAGCCAGTTTTAAGCTCCATACCATCTTGTGACAGACAAGCTCAGATAAATAAACTGAGTGATTATATTTTTAAATATTTTGGTGTAAAACCAAAAGGGTTATGGCTCACTGAAAGAGTTTGGGAATCATCTTTAGTACCAGATATTTCGGCATGTGGGATTGAGTATGGCATTGTTGATGATTATCACTTTTTAAGTAGTGGTTTTGATGCTTCAAAGATGGATGGGTATTATAAAACTGAGGAGAGTGGTAAAGAACTTGGACTTTTTCCTATCGCTCAATCACTTAGATATGCTTTGCCTTTTTTCAATACTAAGAGGGCTATTGAGAGTATTTTGGCATGTGGGAGTGATAAAAATTCAGCAGCAATAATCTTTGATGATGCAGAAAAATTTGGGCTTTGGCCAAAAACTCATGAGTGGGTTTATGAAAAAAAATGGTTGGAAAACTTTGTTACAGCAGTTTTACAAAATAAAAAGATAAAAACACAGCATTACAGTTCATATATGCAAAAAAAACCATCTTTGGGATTGGCTTACTTAAATAACACCTCTTACTTTGAGATGGGTGAGTGGAGTTTGAAACCAAAACAAACTTTGGCTCTTGAAGCTTTAAAGCAGAGTGTTGGGAATGATTATTTTAACTCTATGGGTGTTGCTTTTATAAAAGGTGGCATGTGGAAAAACTTTTTTATAAAATATGCAGAGAGTAATTACCTACATAAAAGGATGCTTTACTTTTCTAAAATGCAAGATACTTTAGATAAAAAATCATTAGAATCTTTATATGAACTTCAAACAAATGATGTTTTTTGGCATGGTGTTTTTGGTGGGCTTTACTTGCCAAATCTACGGGATAATGCTTATAGATTTTTACTTGAGTTGGAAAAATCAAAAGCCACAAAAAAGATCACAAAAGATGTACTTGACATAGATATGGACGGCTTTGATGAACTTAAAATTTTAACTAAAAATCTAAGTATGGTATTTTCTTCAAAATTTGGTGGGCAGTTAGTTGAGTTTGGTTCATTTGACAGGCTATTTAACTGGCAAAATACACTTATGCGTAGAGAGGAAGCTTATCACGATAAGATATTAAATCCAAAAGCAATACAACCTCATAATAGTATTGGTGATGAGATAGCAACTATTCATAATGATGGTTCTTTGATTGATGAAAAACTAAGGGATGAACTCATCTATGATTGGCATCCAAAATACTCATTTGTAGATCATTTTAGTGATGAAGAATTTAGTTTTGAGAGTTTTAAAAATATTTCATTTAGAGAGGTTGGGGACTTTGCAAATCAGCCATTTAAACTTCATAAGAAGAAAAATAGTTTTAAAAGAGTTGGTGGTATCTATCTTGATAAACTTTATGAAACAACATTGAAAAAGTCTTATAAATTTGATGAAAATATGGTTGAACTTACTATGGAGTATAAAAGTGCCTATAATGATAAACTTTTTTATGCTTGTGAATTAAATCTTCATTTTGCACATCCAGATAAAATCACTTTTAATAATGAAAAAATTGAAAATGGTTTTACTCAAAAAGATAGTGATGAGTTGATGATTTATGATGATTTTACACAAAAAACTATAAAAATTAAAACAGGTATAAAATGTGATATTTTTGCTTATATCTTAAAAACTATATCTCAAAGTGAAAATGGTTTTGAAAAGGTGGCTCAAGGGGTCTCTTTTATCTTCTCAACACCAATAAAACAAAAATTTAATATAAGTTTGGAACTATTAGATGAGTGAAATAAGATTAGATAGAATTAGCAATCAGTATGTTTTAATAGCCCCTGAGAGGTTGCACAGACCAAATATAAATCAGTTTCACAAAACAAAATCTTCATCTTTAACTTGTCCGTTTTGTGAAGGAAATGAAGATTTGACTCCTCCTGAAGTGTTTGCTCTAAGAGATAATGAGGCAAACTTTGGCATGTGGAAAACAAGAGTTGTGCCAAATCTTTATAAAGCTGTGCAGATAGAACTTGAAGATAAATCTAAGAGAGATGGTATGTTTGAATCTATCGCTGGTGTTGGAGCGCATGAAATTCTTATAGATTCCCCATGTCATGATTGTGGTTTGGCTGATTTAAAGGTTGAAGAGGTTGAAAACTGGCTTAGAACCATGATCATCAGGATTGAAGATTTACAGCAAGATAAGAGACTGATACATCTGAATATTTTTAAAAATCATGGTTCAAACGCTGGAGCTACACAAGAACATCCCCATACACAGATTTTGGCGTTACCGATTATGCCTAAAAATGATTTGGACTTTTTAGAGAGAAATTTAGAGTATTATCGTCGTCATGGGCGTAGTAAGCTAGAAGATGTTTTGCAAAATGAGCTTAAAGCTAAAAAACGGATTGTGGATAGGGTTAGGGATTTTGTAGCATTTTGTCCATATGCAAGTGCTTTTCCCTTTGAAGTTATGATAGCACCAACAAAAAATATAGCTAGTTTAAATATGTGTAGTAGAAAAGATGTTACAGACCTATCAACCATAGTTAGTAAAGTTTTTAAAGCATTAAAAAGGGAGCTTGGAGATTTTGATTATAATCTTTATTTTCATTTAGCACCTTTAAATCCAAACTTTGAAAATGAAAAATATATACCATATTTGAGTAAAAACTACCGTTTTTACATCAGAATAACACCAAGAATCTACCGTCTAGGCGGTTTTGAGATTTCAACAGGAATGGCTATAAATAGTATTTTGCCACAAGAATGTGCAAGACTTTTAAGAGGAGATTAGCATGAAAATTTTATTTGCTTCAAGTGAGGTATTTCCACATGCCAAAAGTGGTGGTTTGGCAGATGTTGCATCGGCACTTCCACATGCCATAAAGGAGTTTGAAGATATTTCAAGAGTGATGCCATTGTATGGTTTTATGAGTAAAAAGGGTTTAAAAAAAGTTAAAAATTTAGAAATAAAAATTTCCCATATAAAATATGATGTTGTTGTTTATACAAAATTGCAAAAGAAAGTTTTAACATATTTTATAGAAGCTCCTTTGTTAAGCAGTACTCAAAATATGTACGCAGATGAAAAAGGAGATTATGCTAACAATGATTTAAGATTTAGCATATTTTGTAATGCAATTGTTGTTTTATCTTTGGAGCTTGGTGTAGATATAATCCACCTAAATGATTGGCATACAGCTCTTACAGCTCTTTATATAAAAGATGCAAAGTTAGATATAAAAACTGTTTTTACTATCCACAATCTTGCATATCAAGGAATATTTGATTTTGAATCATTGCAGAGAGTAGGGATAGATAGTAAATATTTTAGTATGGATAAGTTGGAGTTTTATGGTAGAGTAAATTTTTTAAAAGCTGGTGTGTTTTATAGCGATGCAGTTACTACTGTAAGTTCAAATTATGCTAAAGAGATATTAACAAAAGAGTTTGGTTGTGGGCTTGATGGCTTTTTAAAAGTTCATAAAGCTAAGTTAAGTGGGATTTTAAATGGGATAGATACAGATATATTTAACCCAAAAACTGACAAAACTTTAGTTTATAGGTTTGATAAAAATTCACTTAAAGATAAATACAAAAATAAGGTTGAGTTCATAAAACAATCAACGCTAAAAGACCCAAGAAAACCTTTATTTGTAATGATAACTCGTTTGGTTGAACAAAAGGGGATAGATTTAGTTTTATCTTCACTCAAAAAACTTTTACAAAATAAGCTTAACTTTTTTATGCTTGGTGAGGGTGGTGAAAATATCTCAATACACTTAGAAAAACTCTCAAAAAAATATGATAATTTTGAATTTTTTAATGGATATAATGAATCTTTATCCCACATGGCATATGCAAGTGCAGATTTTTTACTGATGCCATCAAGATTTGAACCATGTGGACTAAATCAGTTGATAGCTATGCGTTATGGAACTATCCCTGTCGTTCATAGTGTTGGTGGATTAAAAGAGAGTGTATTTGAAGATATTTTGGCATGTGGGATTGGCATAGTATTTGAAAAATTTACACAAAAAGAGTTTTTATCTGCTATTGATAGAGCATTAAAACTAAAAAAAGATACTAAAAAACTAGATGAGATAAAACAGCTAAATATGGAATGTGATTTTTCTTTTGAAAAGAGTGCTTTAAAATATATAGAGATATATTATAAGATTTTGAAATGACATTGGCAGTTGATGCAGGTGGAACATATCTGAGAGGGGAAATTTATCAAAACGGTATGGTAAAAAAATCTTTTAGAGATAAAAGTGCAGATATTGGTTTAGTTGCTTGGATAGAGGGTATTTTAAAAGAAAATGAAGATATAAAAACTATTTGTGTCTCTTTTGCAGGTCAGGTTAAAGATGGTGTGATTTTATCTGCTCCAAATATAATTATAGATGAAAAAAATATTAAAATATATTTTGAAAGTCATTTTGGTGTTGAGTTTTTTATACAAAATGATTTAAATTGTGCAGTTTTGGCAGAAGCAAGATACTTTAAAAGTGATGATGTGTGTGCTATCTATATTGGAACAGGACTTGGACTAGGGGTTATTAGTTCTTCTAAACTTATTAGTGGTAAAGATGGTGTTGCAACTGAACTTGGGCATATTCCATACAAGAGTAGCCCTTTTGTGTGTGGGTGTGGTAAGAAAAACTGTTTAGAACTTTTTTGTTCGGGTATTGCGTTGAAAAACTTGAAAAATTATTATGATTTGGATGAAAACTTAACACTTAAAGAGCTTAAAAATATGCATAGTGTTGTTTATACGGAGTTTGAAAAAGCTTTACTTTATAGTGTTGCCATTACTATAACTTTATTTAATCCAGAAGTTTTAGTGCTAGGTGGTGGTATAATACAAAATAATCCAGATTTACTTGAGATTGTAAAACTTAAAATCAAAGAATATGCTATGGGTGTTTCTTTGAAAAATTTAAAAATAGAACAAACAAGATTAGAGAATGCATCTTTGAGTGGTGCAATGTTAAAGGAGATATAGATGAGTGATAAAAAATTAAATATACTATTTGCTGCAAGTGAGGTTGTTCCTTTTGCAAAAACAGGTGGTTTGGCTGATGTTGCTGGTGCTTTACCAAAGGCTATAAAAGAGTTGGGACATGATATAAAAGTTGTGATGCCAAGATACTACAAGATAGATACTTCAAAACTAACTAAGCTTGAAGAACCCCTTGGTGTGCCTATGGGTGTTATGGGTGAGTTTTGGGCTGGTGTTTACACTACAACTTTGCCAAATTCTGATGTGAGTATATATTTTATAGATTATGAGGAGTATTTTGGAAGAAGTGGGCTTTATGAGGATGAGCATGGTAATGGGTATAAAGATAATGCCAACCGTTTTATGTTTTTTTCAAAAGCTGCTTTGCAACTTTGTAAGATGCTCCATTTTACCCCTGATATTATCCATGCAAATGACTGGCATACAGCAGCTATGCCACTTTTATCTAAAACAAGATTTATCCATGACTTTGCACATGCCAAGAGTGTTTTAACTATTCACAACTTACAACATCAAGGTGTGTTTTTTAAGGGTTTGATGGATGTTATGGAAGTTGGTTGGGAGCATTTTAATTCCCATGAGTTTGAGAGCCATGACAATGTAAACTTATTAAAAGGTGGTATTGCACATGCCGATGCAGTTACCACAGTATCTAAAAAGTATGCCAATGAGATTCAAACTTCAGAGTTTGGTTTTGGGCTTGAAAATCATATACAGGCACACTCACATAAAGTTTATGGAATTTTAAATGGTGTTGATTATGATGAGTGGAATCCGTCCGTTGATAGACTTATAGCTAAAAAATATGATGTTGGTAAGATGAGTGGCAAAAAAGCATGTAAAAAAGATATACAAAAACATTTTGGACTTGAGATAAGAAATGATGTGGTGATTATCGGTTTTGTGGGAAGATTTGTAGAACAAAAAGGGATAGGTCTCATAGCTAGTGTTTTAAATGGTGTTTTAGATATGGATGTTCAGGTGGTTATGCTTGGAACTGGTGAAAAATGGGCAGAGAGATTTTTTAGTGATGTCTCACTTCATCGTTTAAATTTTGGTTTGCATGTGGGTTATGATGAAGTGATGGCTCATAAGATAGAAGCTGGTAGTGATATGTTTTTAATGCCATCACTTTTTGAGCCATGTGGACTAAATCAAATCTACTCTTTGCGTTATGGAACATTGCCAATAGTTCGTGCTACTGGTGGTTTGGACGATACTATTGTAAACTTTGATGAGGCAAAAAAAGAGGGCAACGGCTTTAAATTTTATGATGCAACTCATGATGCTTTGTACCATACAGTTTTATGGGCAGTAAATGTTTATTATAAAAATAATAAAGCATTTAAAGCGATGCAAAAAAGGGCAATGAAAGAGTATTTTGGCTGGGACAGAGCTGCTCAGAGTTATGTGGATGTTTATAAAAATATCTCAAATAGATAAGGAAAAAAGATGAGTTATGAAACTTTTTACGATATAACACTTTTTAGTGATTTGGATATATACCTTTTTAGAGAGGGGACTCACTCTAAACTTTATGAGAAGTTTGGCTCACATATGTTTAGCAGAGATGGAGTTGGTGGAACATACTTCGCTGTTTGGGCGCCAAATGCAGATGGTGTAAGCGTAAGGGGTGATTTTAATTCATACAGTATTGATTCGCATCCTCTTAAAAAAAGGGATGATGAGAGTGGTATTTGGGAAGGGTTTATAACTGGTGTTGATGAGGGGATGACTTACAAATACCACATCAAAACACACAATGAAAATGCAAACCCTGATAAAGCAGACCCATACGCTTTTTATGGTGAAAAAGCTCCAGCTTCTGCATCAAGAGTTTTTGAACTTGATGGGTATAAATGGGATGATAAAAAATGGATGAAAAAACGCCATAAAAACAACTCCCACAAATCTCCTATCTCTATCTATGAAGTTCATCTTGGTTCATGGAGGAGAAAGGTTGAAGAGGGTAACCGTTATTTGACCTATTTAGAAGCTGCACAGGAGTTGGCAGAGTATTTGGTAGAGATGAATTTTACCCATATAGAACTTTTACCTATCACAGAGTTTCCATTTAAAGGGTCTTGGGGGTATCAGGTAACTGGATATTTTGCACCAACTGCGAGATTTGGAACTCCACATGAGTTTATGAAGTTTGTAGATATTATGCATAAAAACAAGATTGGAGTTATTTTAGATTGGGTGCCTTCGCATTTTGTAACTGATGGACATGGTCTTATAAACTTTGATGGAACATGTTTGTATGAGCATGAAGACCCAAAAAAAGGTTATCATCCACAGTGGAAAAGTGCCATTTTTAACTATGATAGAAATGAAGTTAGAGCTTTTTTGATAAGTTCGGCGATGCTTTGGCTTGAGAAATATCATATAGATGGCATACGGGTTGATGCAGTTGCTTCTATGCTTTATCTTAACTATGCAAGGGAAGATGGAGAGTGGATACCAAATGAAGATGGAAGTAATATAAATCGTGGTGCAGTTAAGTTTTTAAAACAGTTAAATACAACTGCTTATGAAAGTTTTGATGACATTATGATGATAGCAGAGGAGTCCACAAACTACTCTATGGTAACAGGGCAGGTTGATAAGGGTGGTCTTGGTTTTGGTTATAAATGGAATATGGGTTGGATGCACGATATATTAAAATACACAAAAGAAGATCCAATTCATAGACAATATCATCACCAACATCTAACTTTTAGTTTTGTGTATATGTTTAATGAGAACTATGTATTGCCACTAAGTCATGATGAGGTTGTTCATATGAAAGGCTCACTCATCAATAAAATGCCCGGAGATAACTACAAAAAATTTGCTAATCTAAGAGCTTTATTTTCGTTAATGATAGCTCATCCTGGTAAAAAGTTACTTTTTATGGGTGGTGAATTTGCACAGTTCGCAGAGTGGAATTATGAGCAGAGTTTGGATTGGCATCTGCTTGAGTACAAAGAACACAAAGGGGTGCAGGAGTGTTTAAAAGAGTTAAATCATCTTTATAAAACCATCCCATCACTTTATAGAAATGATGTTGAAAAAGAGGGTTTTTCTTGGATAGATGAGAATGACTACGAGGCAAATGTTATCTCATTTATAAGAAAAGGTGCAAAAAATCAAAAACCAGTTATCATAGTTTGTAATTTTTCAGATAAAGAGCATATTGGTTATAAAATAGGGCTTCCAAGCAAAGGAACTTATAAAGAGATATTTACTTCAAATGATGAAAAATTTGGTGGTTATGGTAGTAAAAACCCACATGCCATAAAGTCAGTTCTAAAAGAGTGTCATGGAAGAAAACATATGTTGGAGATAAATCTGACCTCTTTAAGTGTAAGTTATTTTCAAAAAGTTTAGTAATATGGTGATCACGACTGGATTTGAACCAGTGACCACCACCATGTCAAGGTGGCACTCTACCACTGAGTTACGCGACCATTACTTTAATTAAAGTACAGAATTTTACCAAAATTTTCTTAAAATAACCAGTTAAATCAATTATTTATCTATCGCTGATAATTGGTATTTTTTTGGATAGATATTTAAAATAAATTATCAAAATTTATGTTTGATTTTATATATAATTTAGGTTTATTAAGTGTATAATTGTACATATTAAAAAGTACCGTGAGGGTAGATTATGATTATTACAGAATTAGGTGAGTTAGGAATAAAAAATGTTGGTAAGGTGTTTCGTAACCTTGGTTATGATGAGCTAATTAAGCATGAACTTGAAAGTGGTGAGTGTTCCCCTACAAAAAAAGGTGCGACTGCTGTTGATACTGGTGTGTTTACCGGTCGTAGTCCAAAAGATAAATATTTCGTAGATCGTGCTCCGTCAAATAAATATATAGCGTGGGGTGATGTAAATCAAAAGATTAGTGTTGAGATATTTGATGAACTTTTAGAAATTTCCAGAGAACAACTTTCAAATAAAGATCTTTATGTAACAGATGTTTTTTGTGGGGCTAGTCCAGCTTCAAAAAGATCGGTACGATTTATAACAGAGATAGCTTGGCAATCACATTTTGTAAAAAATATGTTTATCCGTCCTACCCCTGCAGAGTTAGAAGTTTTTAAGTCTGATTTTACTGTTTTAAGTGCATGTAAAGCTGTTAATGAGAAATGGAAAGAACATGGACTAAATTCAGAAGTATTTGTGCTTTTTGATGTGGAAAGAAATCTTTGTATCATAGGTGGTACTTGGTATGGTGGAGAACTTAAAAAAGGTATCTTCTCTATGATGAATTACTGGTTGCCATTAGAGGGTAAACTTTCTATGCACTGTTCTGCAAATGTTGGTAAAGATGGTGATACAGCACTTTTCTTTGGTCTTAGTGGAACAGGTAAAACAACTCTATCAACTGATCCAAATCGTGCATTGATTGGTGATGATGAGCATGGTTGGGATGACCATGGTGTATTTAACTTTGAGGGTGGATGTTACGCAAAAGTTATTAACCTTGATGCTAAAAGTGAACCAGAGATTTATGATGCTATCCGTAGAGATGCACTTTTAGAAAATGTTGTACTTTATGGTGATGGTGAAGTAGATTATGAAGATGGAAGTAAAACAGAAAATACTCGTGTTTCTTACCCTATTGAGCATATACAAAACCATAAAAAAGACTTAATGGCAGATCATCCTAAAAATATCATCTTTTTAACTGCTGATGCTTTTGGTGTTTTACCACCTGTATCAAAGCTTACAAAAGAACAAGCTATGTATTATTTTTTAAGTGGATATACTGCAAAAGTAGCTGGAACTGAAAGAGGTATCACTGAGCCTGTTGCAACTTTTAGTGCATGTTTTGGTGAGGCATTTTTACCACTACATCCAACTGTATATGCAAAACTCCTTGGTCAAAAGATAGATGAACATGGTGTAAATGTTTATTTGGTTAACACTGGTTGGACAGGTGGTGGTTATGGTGTTGGTAAAAGGATGAGTATCAAAGATACGCGTACTTGTATTAACACTATTTTAGATGGAACAATTAACAATAGTGAGTTTAGAGTTACTAAAACTTTTAGATTAAATGTTCCAAATACACTCGGAAGTATTAAGCCAGATGTTCTTTTCCCTCGTGAAGCTTGGGAAGATAAAGAAGCATTTGACAGAACTAGAGATGCTTTAGCAACTATGTTTATAGAAAATTATAAAAAATATCAAGATGGGGAACATACAGATTATGCTCCATTTGGTCCAATAGTAGGAGGGTGAAAACCCTCTTATCTTTTTTTAGTGGCATGACTCATATAAAGCCACAAAGCACCACCAAATATAATTAGTATGATGGGTGCTATCCAAGGTTTACCACTTACTAGTTTTACTCCCTCAATAAGTATACCTCCACTGTAGTAACTTCCTAGTCCAAAAGCTAAAGCCCATACTCCAGCACTTAAAACATTGAGTATAGCAAACTTTTTAAAATCGTATTTTGTTAGTCCTATTGCGATGGGGATTAGAGTTTTTATACCATATATAAATTTTTGAATTAATATTATCCATGAACCGTTTTTTTTCATCATAACATGTGCAAGAGCTAGTTTTCGTCTATGTTTTTTTAGATTTTCCATCATCATAGATTTTTGATACCTTGCCATGTAAAAAAGCATCACATCTCCAATGGCATTTGCAACAAAAGCAATAGAGATAGATAGTGTTAAATCCATTTTTCCCATAAAAGAAAGTATCCCTGCTCCTACAAGTGCCACAAAACCACCACCAAGTGAGTAGAGAAAAAGTCCTATATATCCATAAGTTTCTAAATTACTAAAAGTATCTTCCACATGCCAACCTTATAATTTTTTGATTTTCATTATCTCATCTCTGAGTCGTGCTGCTTCTTCAAAATTTAACTCTTTTGCAGCTTGTTTCATCTTTAAGCTAAGTTCTTTTACTATCGCTTTTTTTTCTGATGGTGGCATTTTATCCATTTTTTTATGTTTTTGGTAAATACCACCATGATCTTCTAATTTTAAGTTCTCATCTAGCTTACGGATAGTTGTTGTTGGGGTGATACCATGCTTTTTATTGTAATTTTCTTGTATCTTTCTTCTTGAAGATGTTGTGTCTATTGCTTTTTGCATAGATTTTGTGATTTTATTGGCATATAAAATTACTCTACCGTTTGCATTTCTTGCACCTCTTCCTATGGTTTGGATAAGGGCAGTTTCACTTCTTAAAAAGCCCTCTTTGTCTGCATCAAGTATTGCAACCAAAGAAACTTCTGGCAAATCTAGCCCTTCTCGAAGTAGATTTATACCTATAAGTACATCAAATTCTCCAAGTCTCAAGCCTCTTATGATTTGATTTCTTTCAATAGTATCTATATCTGAGTGCATATATTGAACTTTTATTCCTAAATCTGCTAGATATTTTGTAAGTGCTTCTGCCATTTTTTTAGTTAAAACTGTGATAAGAACTCTTTCTTTTTTGGCAACTATCCCTTTTATTTCATCATGTATATCTTCAACTTGATTATCTGATGATTTTATCTCTAAGATAGGGTCTAGTAAACCTGTTGGTCGTATAATTTGTTCTGCTTTTGTGCTTGACATCCCTAACTCATATTCTGCTGGTGTAGCTGAAACAAAAAGGTAGTGTGGAGCTTTATTTATATATTCATCTGCTTTTAGAGGTCTGTTATCAAGTGCTGATGGAAGCCTAAAACCATATTCAACTAAAACCTCTTTTCTAGCTCTGTCTCCTGCATACATTCCACGATACTGAGGAAGTGAAACATGACTTTCATCTACTATGACAAGATACTCTTTGTTTTTTTGTGCAAGATAATCAAGTAGTGTAAAAGGAGCTTCCCCCGGTTTTTTATCTGTTAAAAGTCGTGAATAGTTTTCCACACCTTTACACATGCCAGTAGTCTCAAGCATCTCTAAATCAAATTCTACTCTTTGTTTTAGTCTTTGATACTCAACAAGTTTGCCCTCTTTTTGAAAGTATGCTAACCTATCATCAAGTTCCTCTTCTATTCGTTTAACTGCTCGTGCCATTTTGTCTTGAGAAACGCTAAATTGACTTGTTGCATAGATAGTAAATTTTTTATGATCTTCTAATCTTTTGTTGTCTATGATGTCAAAAGTGTAGATAGCCTCTATCTCATCCCCAAAAAACTCGATTCGTATCGCTTCTTGTTCAAAATATGGTGGATAAACATCTAAACTTTCCCCATTTACTCTAATATGTCCAGAGTCAAAATAGGTGTCATTTCTACTGTAACCCATCTCAACCAAACGAAGTAAAAGTTTTTTTTGGTTTATCTCATCCCCAACCTCAAGTGCTTGAACCATATTTAGGTATTCCTCAGGGTCACCAAGCCCATAGTTTGCTGAAACTGAAGCTATAACTATAACATCATCATAACTAAGTAGATTTGCCGTAGCTGATAGTCTCATCCTCTCTAACTCATCATTTATAGCACTATCTTTTTCTATAAACAAATCCTGACGAGGAATATAAGCTTCAGGTTGGTAGTAATCATAATAAGAAACAAAATACTCAACATGGTTGTTAGGAAAAAACTGACGAAATTCTGAGTATAACTGAGCTGCTAAAGTTTTGTTGTGAGTCATAATGATAGTAGGCATCTGCACATTTTCTATAACCTTAGCCATAGTGTATGTTTTACCACTTCCTGTTACACCTTCAAGTGTTTGATAACGGTTACCATCAAGTATGGATTTACTTAAAACTTCGATAGCTTTTGGTTGGTCACCTGCCGATTTGTAAGGAGATACAGCTTTAAAAATTGGTTTATTTTTCATGGGTGGAATTATAGCAGATGGTTGATTTATTTACGAAATTAAAAAGTAGAGATAAGTCCCAAGAAAGGGACTTGAAGAAAACCTTATTTTAGGTTTTCAAATGGTGCAGTTACAACTTGTTTACGAGTTACAGTATATGGAACTAGTGCAGCTGCTCTTGCTCTTTTGATAACTGTTGCTATCATGTCTTGGTGGCGTTTACAGTTACCTGTTAAACGGCGAGGCATGATTTTATATCTTTCTGAAAGTGAAAATCTTAATGCTCCCACTTCTTTATAGTCCATGAAGTCAACTTTTGCTTCACAATACTTACAATATCTTTTTTTATATTTTCTTTTTTCTGACATGTTATTACCTTTGTTTGTCTATTTTCTAAAACGGAATTTCATCTTCATCAATGTCGATCACTGGAACAGTATCATTGCTAGGCATCTCACGGCTTTGAGTTTGAGCCTGATTATATGTAGGCTGTTGCTGTTGCTGTGGTTGCTGATAACTTTGTTGCTGTTGCTGAGGAGCATTGTAACTTTGTTGAGTTTGTTGCTGTGGTGCTTGATATGACGGTTGTCCACCCTGAGCAGGAGCATTGTAGCCACCACCTTGGTTGTCCCCTCTTGAGTCAAGCATCTGCATAGTTTCAACGATTACAGAGTGTTTACTTCTCTTTTGTCCATTTTGATCTACCCATTGGTCAAAGCTAAGTCTTCCCTCCACTAGGATTTTACTCCCTTTACGAAGGTATTGGTTGGCTACTTCTGCACTTCTTCCAAAGAATGTGATGTCAACAAAACACACTTCCTCTTTTTTTTCACCATTGCTAGTGAATTTACGGCTAGTTGCAATAGCAGTTTTTGCTATGCCTGTACCACTTTGAGAGTATCTAAGTTCGATGTCGCGAGTTAAGTTTCCAACCAAAATAACTTTGTTATACATGAGTTTTCCTTAAATGTTTAAGCTTACGCTTCTTGCTCTGCTGGAGCTTCTGTTACTGGTGCTTCAGTTTCTATTTCTACTTCTACTTTAGTTTCTACTTCTACTTCTACTTCTTCTTTTACTTCTTCTTTAGCTGGAGTAGCTGCTTTGTTAGCTTTTTCAACTAGTTTGTTCCAAGCAGTAATCTCACGGTTAGTGTCATACTTGATTGTTACAAAACGGAGAAGATCTTCGTTGATACGGAAGCGTCTTTCAATTTCAGAGATTGCCGCTGGAGCAACTGAATAATAAACAACATGGTAATAACCACGCTCGTTTTTGTCAATTGGGTATGCTAATTTTCTCATTCCCATTGAAGTTGTAGCAGCGATTTCGCCACCATTTGAAGTGATTGTTTCTTCAACAGCTTTTATGCTTGCTTGAATCTCTTCTGCTGTAAATGTCGGTTTTACGATTACTAGGTTTTCGTAATGTCTCATAGAGTATTATCTCCCTTTGGTATTTGCCTTAATGGCGTATGTTTCCCTTTCGGATATCTAAATATATCATCATTAAAATGATACAAAGAGAAAGGAACTCGCGATTATATAGAAATTATGCTTAAAATTAGCAAATTTATGGTTGTTGTTATGTGTAAAAATTAAATTTGCTTAAAAATATGTCAATTTGTCATAATATTATACAAATTTTGCTTTTGCATGGTATAGTTTTACAAAATTTTTCAAAGTTAGGTTTTAATGGCAAAAAGAAAAAAGAAATCTCCTAAAAAAAATTCAAGAATATTAGTTTATATAGCATGGTTTTTAGCTGTTATTGCATTGATATTGAGTTTGATTGTTGCAGGTTATTATTTTGGCTATCTTGATGTTAAGCAAAAAGTACAAAAAAAAGAGAGAGTTAAAGTAGTTAAAAAACAACATTTAAAAAAAGATGTAAAAAAAAGATTAAAAGAGGTACTTAAAAGGGAGAGAAAAAAGGAAGTTTTAAAAGCTAAAAGACACATGGATATAACTGCGGCACATGAGTATGCTGATGAACATTTAAGTAAACCTCCAAAAGGTGCTTCTAGGAAGGTTTTAAAGAGTGTAAAAAAACCAAAACTAGCTATAATAATAGATGATGTGAGTACAAAATATCAAGTTAGAGATATAAAAAATATAGGTATAACTCTGACAATGTCATTTTTTCCACCTCGTTCTGCTAGGCCAAATTCTGCAAAATTGGCTTCTAAAGAGAAATTTTATATGGTGCATTTACCTATGGAGGCATTTAATTTTCATGCAGAAGAACCTTTAACTTTAAGGGTTGGTGATTCACAAGCGAAGATAAGCAAACGGATAAAAACTATAAAAAAACTTTTTCCAAGAGTTAAATATATAAACAATCATACAGGAAGTAAATTTACAGCAAATGAGATAGCAGTAAACAGGTTGATACTAGCTTTAAGACATCAACATATAAATTTTATAGACAGCAGAACAACTTCTAAAACAAAAGTGCCTAAAGTTATGAGAAATTATGGCTTAAAGTATGTTGCACGGGATGTGTTTTTAGATCATGATATGGACAAAGCATCTATCCTTCATGAGATAAAACGAGCGATTAAGATAGCAAAACTTCATGGGACAGCAATAGCCATTGGTCATCCACATCATAATACGATAGAGGTTTTAACAGAATCAAAAAAACTTTTTAGAGATGTTGATTTAGTTCAGATAAATCAATTATATTAAGATGATGAAAAAGATTGTAGATGAGATAGTTGAGTTAAAATCAATGAAAAAATATCCTTCTCAACTTTTTTGTGAGGGAAATCTCGAACTCTTAAAATCTGTAAAAATATCAGTAGTTGGCACCAGAAAGCCATCACAATATTCTCGTAATTTAGTTACCAAATTAACTTCTTTGGCATCTAAACGAGGTATTTGTCTAGTTAGTGGTGGAGCTATGGGGATAGATGCAGTAGCTCATAAAGGTGCAGGAAGTGAAAATACAATCGCTATTTTGCCATGTGGGATAGATATAAAATATCCATCAGTAAATAAAAATTTACTTTTTGATATAGAGAAAAATGGACTTTTACTTAGTCAATTTGATGTTGGGTTTCGTGCAACACCTTGGAGTTTTGTAGTTAGAAATGAGCTTGTGGTCGCTCTTGGAGAGGTTTTAGTTGTCGCAGAGGCCGAGCTTGGAAGTGGCAGTATGAGAAGTGTTGAATTTGCTTTGAAAATGGGTAAAGAGATATTTGTTTTACCTCAAAGGTTAGGGCAGAGTAGTGCTACAAATAAACTTCTTAAAGAGGGTAAAGCAAAAGCTATATATGATATAGAAGAGTTTGTATCAAGATTTGCAACAAAAGAAACTCCACATGCCAAAGGTGATGAGTTTTTAGAGTTTTGTAAAACAGATCCAACTTATGAAAAAGCAATAAAAATGTATCCAAAAAAAGTTTTTGAAGCTGAATTAAATGGAGATATAGTTGTGCAAAATGGTCGTATTGTGCTAGTTTAAAAGTTTTTTACAGTATAAGCATAGCATCGCCATAAGAGTAAAAACGATAATTTTCTTTGATAGCTTCTGCATAAAGTTCTTGAGTCTTTTTAAGCCCTACAAAAGATGCAACCAACATCAGTAGTGTTGATTTTGGTAGATGAAAATTTGTAAGCAGATGATTTACTCTTAATGGTTTATTATTTGGATGTAAAAATAGGTTTGCTTGACCTTTTGTGGCATGTGGGTTTCTTGCATAAAATTCTATGGTTCTTGTAGATGTTGTTCCTACTGCTAAAATGGGTATATCTGAATCTAGCAACTCTTTGGCATGTTGGGTTATTTCATAATACTCAGAGTGCATAGGGTGGTCTGTTATAATATCTGCTTCAACAGGTTTAAAAGTTCCACTTCCTACATGTAGTGTTACAAAGGCATGTGGAAAATTTTCACAGATTTGTTTATGTTGTTTTGGTGTAAAGTGAAGTGAAGCAGTGGGTGCTGCTACTGCTCCCTCTTGTTTGGCAAAAACACTTTGATATTCACTTTCGTCTGATTTGTTATCTTCTCT
This sequence comes from Sulfurimonas sp., assembly GCA_027064045.1. GTDB lineage: Bacteria > Campylobacterota > Campylobacteria > Campylobacterales > Sulfurimonadaceae > Sulfurimonas. The sequence goes on from JAMOQK010000028.1 coordinate 25,615, forward strand.
TTGTATATATGGAGGTAATGGTACATGACCGATTTTATCTATGATTGGAAGTAACTCTTCAAAACGGAGTGTGTGGTAATTGTCATTTTTGTTTTGAGGTAGTGTTTCATTTTGCGTAAATAAACTAAAGTTTACAACTCTACTCCCATCACTGTTTAATTCTTTTACAGTTGCCATTAGATCATCATCAAAAAATAGCTCTGCACCAACTTTAATTTTACCTCGTATATAAACATTTATTTCAGTTGCATTTAGTGGGCGATTTATGAGAAGTTCGATTTTTCCACCACTCTTTTTTTTACCATAAAGTCTTGCTTTTATAACTTTTGTATTGTTAAAAATAAAAGCACAGTTTTTTGGTATAAAATCTTCTAAATCTCTAAATGTGGCATGTGTGATTGTGTCAGTTTTACGCTCATAAACTAATAATTTTGCACTATCTCTTGGTGATGCTGGATGTGAAGCTATGAGTTCGTTTGGTAGGTGGAAGTCGTAGCTAGAAGTAAGTAACTCTTTGTTACTCACTTTTATTCTCTATGGCTACTGTTTCATCTTCCTCGTCATCTTCATCCTCTTCCTCAAGGGGTGGAGCAGGGTTTACAACTTTTACTATAAGGATAGATAGACCATACAAGATAATAAGTGGACCTGCCATAAGTAGTTGAGTAAGTACATCAGGAGGTGTCAAGAGTGCTGCTACGATAAAGATAATAACTATGGCATATTTGAAAAAATCTGTCATCTGTCTGTCGTTTATCATACCCAAAAGAGCTAAGAAATAGGCAAAAATTGGTAATTCAAAGGCTATCCCAAAACCAAACATAATTTTAGTGAAAAAACCAACATAGTCTTCTATATTTATAAGTGGTGTAAATTTGAAACTACCAAAGGTTATGAGAAAGTTAAATCCAAAAGGGGTAACTATATAGTAGGCAAAAAGGATACCAATAATAAACATTACTGTTCCACCAACTATAAAAGGGACAAGCATTTTTTTCTCATTGGCATAAAGCCCAGGAGCAACAAAAAGCCATATTTGAGAGAGTATAATAGGTAAAGCTGCTACAATAGCTGCAAAAAATGCTACTTTTAATGCAACAAAAAAAGCTCCACCAACTTGAGAAGTTGTTACCATTCCATCTGCTGCGTGAATAGACTTTTTACCAACTTCTATAAGTGCTGTATTTAGTGGTTCTACTATCCAGTTTAGGATTGGCTCGTGGAAATAAAACATGACAAAAAACATAACTATCAAACTGGCAGCCGAGATGGCAAGTCTTTTTCTAAGTTCTACTAAGTGGGGTTTTAATTCATCAAACATCTATATTGTCTTCTTTTTTCTTTTTTTTCTTTTGGAAGGTTATCTCTTGAGCTTCTGGTTGAGTCTTTACACTTTTTTTCTCTTTCTTTTCATCTTCAACATCATCATTTTCTTCGTCTTCGTCTTCATCTTCAAAGTGTTCCATCACATCATTATTGAGATTTGTAAGATTTGTGGTGACATCACTTATGTCAGTTGCTTTTTTGACTTCATTTGATGCTTCAAGAAGTTCTTTTTTATAAGCTAAAGCTTCTTGTTTTATCTCTGAAACATTCATCTCTTCTTCAAGAGAATCTTTTACAGAGTTTATAGTTCTTTTTGCACTTCTGAAAAATTTTGCTATATCAACCATCGCACTTGGAAGCTTTTCTGGCCCCAAAAACAAGATGGCAATAACAGCGATAATCATTATCTCGGTAAAACCCATACCAAACATGTAAAGCCTTTAATTTAATTAAGTCCATGATTTTAGCTAAAGAATGATTAATTAATAATTACAAGATGATAAAAATAGTGTAATTTCATCAGCCAATAAGTAGTCATAGTTAAAGTAAAAGCCATTTTTAAAGTATATTTTTTTTTCTTGGAGTAAAATTTTAATTCTTTGTAGCTCATTGTTTGTAAATATTTTTTTATCTACTCCAACATCAGAGCGAAAACCTAAAAAGATTTTTTCTATTTTTATATCATCTTCACTAAGTGTTTCTATTTTTATATTTAGAGGTGTTTTTATATAGTTTTCAACATCTGTATCTGGATAAAATCTTTGGTTTGTAAGTTTTCCAACTGCACCACTTCCTAGTCCGATATAGTCTTTGTATTGCCAATAACCAAGGTTGTGTTTGCTTTTGTATGAGCCAAAATTACTAATCTCATATTGATTAAATCCACATGCCATAATCTCATCAAAAAACCAGTTTGTCAGTGATAGTTTTTCTTTTGACATTTCTGGTTTTGTTTCAAAAGGTGTTCCCTCCTCTATGGTTAGCGCATAGGCACTTAGATGGTTTATGGGGAGGTTCTTGGCGATGTTTATATCGTTTTGCAGTAACTCTTTTGTATCACCCAAAGTTGCATAGATTAAATCAAGGGATATGTTTTCAAATCCAATCTCTTTGGCATGTATGATGGCATTTTTTGCCTGTTGGGGGGAATGGTTGCGATTTAGTAGTTTTAGTTTTTTCTCATCAAAACTTTGAACTCCAAAACTGATACGGCTTACTCCTAAATCCCACATGCCAAGAAGCCACTCTTTTGTAGCACTGTTTGGATTTGCTTCACTTGTAATCTCAATCCCACATGCCAAATAAGGTTTTAGTTTTTTAAAAATTGGTGTGTATAGTTCTGGTGAAACAGTTGATGGAGTTCCACCACCGATAAAAACAGATTCTATGGAACTTTTTGTTGTTTTAAATCTTTGGAGTTCATAATCTAGCTGAACCTCTAAAGCTTTCATATAATCCTCTTTTAGATGAAATTTATCTACATAGGAGTTAAAAGCACAGTACGAACATTTTGAATCGCAAAACGGAATGTGTATATATAATAGCATGTGTAATTATAGCTTAGTTTAATAGCTTATTTTGTATAATCGCGATTATTAAATATTACAGGTGTTTTTATTATGAGTAAAAAAGATTTATACCGTCCAAATGTAGCAATGATAATCCTTTCAAACAATTATCCAGATAAAAAAGAGATTTTTATAGCTCAGAGAAATGATTTGAGTGATGTATGGCAATTTCCACAAGGTGGAATAGATGAAGGTGAAGAAGTTCAAGAGGCTCTTTTTCGTGAGATGAAAGAGGAGATTGGAACTAAAAAAGCTAAAATAATAGCTGAGTATCCTGAGTGGATAAGTTATGATTTTCCACCAAAGATTGCTAAAAAGATGAAGCCTTATACGGGGCAGAAACAGAGATATTTTCTACTTAAACTTAAAAAAAGTGCCAAAATAGACATAGATACAAAACATCCTGAATTTAGTGCTTATAAATTTGTAAAAGTTAAAGATGCTTTGTCTTTGAGTGCAAGTTTCAAAAAAGATGTATATAAAAAAGTTATAAAATATTTTAAAAAAGAGGGATACCTTTAAAATGTTAATTGTTCAAAAATTTGGTGGAACAAGTGTTGGGGATTTGGAGCGAATCCAAAATGTCGCCAATCGTGTCAGTAAAACTAAAAAAGCTGGAAATGATGTTGTTGTGGTTGTCTCAGCTATGAGTGGGGAGACAAATAAGTTAGTAGGTTATGCTCAAAAGTTTTCAAAAAATCCAGCTAGAGCAGAGATGGATATGCTTTTAAGTTCAGGTGAGAGGGTAACAGCTTCACTTTTATCTATCGCTTTAAATGAGATGGGTTTTGAGGCTGTTAGTATGACAGGAAGAAGAGCAGGAATAGTTACGGATATTGTACATACAAAAGCGCGTATAGAAAACATAAGCCCACATGCTATGAGCAAAGCACTAAAAGAGGGTAAAATAGTTGTAGTTGCTGGTTTTCAAGGTGTTTCATCAGATGGAAATGTTACAACACTTGGTCGTGGGGGAAGTGACTTGAGTGCTGTGGCAATTGCTGGAGCGTTAAAAGCTGATTTGTGTGAGATATATACAGATGTTAGTGGGATTTTTACAACAGATCCACGCATAGAACCAAAAGCAAAAAAACTAGATAAAATCTCTTATGATGAGATGTTGGAGTTAGCAAGTCTTGGTGCAAAGGTACTTCAAAACCGTTCAGTAGAGATGGCAAAAAAACTAAATGTAAATCTAGTAACAAGAACAAGTTTCTCAGATGAAGAGGGAACGCTAATAACAACGGAGGATGAGATTATGGAAAAAGCATTGGTAAGTGGGATAGCACTAGATAGAAATCAGGCTCGTGTATCTTTGATGGGTGTAAAAGACAGACCAGGGATAGCAAGTGAGATATTTACGGCATTGGCAGAAGCTGATGTAAATGTTGATATGATTATCCAAAATAAAGCATATGATGATACTACAAATATTGATTTTACTGTAGGTGTTGGTGATCTTAGTGATGCAAAAAGTGTTGTAGATAGATTTATAAACTCTAAAGATATAAAAGATGATTCATATAATGATACGATTTGTAAAGTTTCTATCGTTGGTGTTGGTATGAAATCTCATACTGGTGTAGCTGCTAAAGCGTTTTCAACAATGGCAACTGAAAATATAAATATACATATGATTTCAACTTCAGAGATAAAAGTAAGTATGGTTATAGATGAAAAATACGCAGAACTTGCAGTTAGAAGTTTACACAATGCGTACGAGCTAGATAAGTAGTCTTTTGATGGCTGATTTTGCACAGTGGAGTTTGGATGCTATTAGAGAAGAGGGTGGTTCTCTTAGTTGGTTGGAAGAACAAAGATTTGATTGGACAACCACAACCTCTCATGCAATAGATCAGATTTTAAACGGAAAAACTATCATTATCATTACAGATGAAAAAAGGAAGTGGTTAGAAGAATATATTGTTAGTTCTATAAACAGTGAACTACTTGAGAGACCACTTCTTCCAATCGTAAGTATAGACAGCCTTTATGCTCATTACAATACTATAAGTGGTGGTCAAAAGATAGATATACTTGATGATATGCTTTCACTTTCATATAAAGATGATTATTTTTTCTTTTATATAGGTAGTGGAGAAGATAAAAGATCAGATATAGCTAAAAGAAGAGATAACAGTTACTTTTGGATTTTTGATGAAGATTTTCACAATGCTTTTGCTATGAAGTCGTATGATTCACATTTAGATATAAAACTTTTACAACTATATAAACTTTTTAATGCATCTATAAATGCTGCAATGTTTGGAGAGGTTGATGTTAGTATCGGAGGATAAGAAATCTCATATATTAATCTCTACTGATATAGAGTACGAGTTAGAAAAACTTACAAAAAAGTTAAAACCAAATAGAGTGGTACTTTTTTTAAGAGATGAATTTAAAATAGAAGATGCAAAAGCTGTTGTGGCTGAGGCATATAAAAGTGAATCACAAACAAAATATATCATTTTAGCTGCACAAAGTTTTAATTCTATTTCACAAAACTCACTTTTAAAAGTTTTAGAAGAACCACCAAAAAATATTGAATTTATCATTATTTCACCCACAAAATCAAATCTACTTGCAACAGTTCGCTCAAGACTTCCACTTGTGAAAGGGGATATTTCACATAGTGTAAAAGAGGTAGAATTAAATCTGGCAAAAATTGATTATGCTCAGATATTTGCTTTTTTAAAACAAAATATACGCATAAGTAAGAGTGAAGCAAAGGGGTTGGTTGAAGCTATCTATTATAGGGCTACTGTTGTGGATATGTTGATTTTATCAGAGGAACAACTTGATAATTTTGATAGAGCATATAGACTTTTAGAGTTAAATTCAAGACCTCAAAGTGTGTTAGCTCTTATTTTGATGGGATTTGTTTTATAAGATGAAAATAGAAAGATTGTCTAGTGAGATTGATGCTAAAAAATATCTAAAAAAACTTGGTGTAGATGGTGGTGGAGTAGATATTTTAGCTTCAAAAATGAAACACTATCTAATTAGCATAAAAGCTTTGGCAGTTGGTGGAGCAAATATACTAAAGCAAGATGCACTCTCTGTTGGTGCAGATTTGGCAGTACCTCGTGGTACAGTTATTGCCTCAACTCCTTATGTTGATTGTTTACTTATAGCATCACAAAAGCAACTTCGTATTTTGAGTAAAAAAGAGTTGTCCCAACCATTCGGCTTAAAAGAGTTGGCTGTTAGATTGGGTGAGATTTCTAAAGTGAAAATATCTTCAGATGTTGAGATTATGGGTGTTATAAATGCAAATGATGATAGCTTTTTTAGTGGTAGTCGTTTTAAAGATATAGATGCTATAAAGAAGATACAACAGATGGTGGAAGATGGAGCAAAGATTATAGATATAGGTGGAGTGTCTTCTCGCCCAAATGCTATAGTTGTATCGGTTGAAGATGAACTATCTAGGCTAAGACCGATTTTAAAAGCTATAAAAAATGAGAAACTTTATGATAGTGTGAAATTTAGTATAGATTCGTGTGAGCCAAAAGTTATTTCTGAAGCTTTGGCATGTGGGTTTGAAATAGTAAATGATATAACAGGGCTACAAAATGATGAGGTTTGTAGAGTTTGTGCAGAGTTTGGAGCGACTGCTATCATAATGCACATGCAGGGAACACCACAAACTATGCAAGATGATCCAACTTATAACGATATTTTAGATGATGTTTATAACTTTTTTCAAACAAGAGTGCAAAAAGCAGAGTCTTTTGGCATAAAAGATATGGTGCTAGATATTGGGGTGGGCTTTGGTAAAACTTTGGATGATAATCTTACTCTTATAAAACATCTTGAACATTTTTTAACACTCTCAAAACCACTTTTAGTCGGTGCTTCAAGAAAGTCTATGATAGATAAAATCTCCCCATCAAAAGTGGAAGACAGATTATCAGGAACATTGGCTATTCACTTAGAAGCTTTAAGAAATGGAGCAACATATCTTAGAGTTCATGATGTAAAAGAACACGCTCAGGCTTTGAATGTTTATAACTCTTTAAAAAATATTTAAGTTAATAGCTTCTATAACTTCAGAAGCTGTAATACCTTTCATACACTCATGATGTTTTAGTGGACATTCTCGTTTCATACATGGGCTACACTCCATCTCGTGTCTTATGATTATACTTTTTTTATTCATCCATTGAGATGTTTCTTTATATCTTGTTGGTCCAAATATGGCAACTGTTGGAACTTGGTAAGCTGCTGCTACATGCATAGGTCCACTGTCATTTGTGATAAAGAGTGAACATCCACCTATGTTTGCACAAAGTTCATTTATGGTGGTTTTTCCTGCTAGGTTTATATAATTGTCCACATGCCATGATTTTAGATTTTGTTCAATCTCACATGCCATCTCAACTTCGTTTGGTCCACCAAAAATGATGATGTCAAACTTGTCACTAAAAGTTTTTGCAACCTCTGCAAATCGCTCAGGATACCATCTCTTTGCACTTCCATAAGTTGCTCCTGCATTTATCCCAAGCATTGGTTTGTCAAACTTTTTAGGTTTTATGTATAGTTTTAAATTTGGGATATTTTTGTCCCATTTATCTGTGTTTGACATGGCAAGATTAGCATACTGTTGTACTAAATGTTGTGATGTGGAGATGGGTATGGCATGTGAGAGTAAAAATGCAGAGTGCCAAGATTTTCTTGCTATGCAAAGAACTGTTTTTGTAAATCTTAGAAGTAACGATGAGTGAAGTTGATTTCTAAAAGTTATGGCTAGATTGAACTCCCCCAACTCTTTTGCAAGTTTGTAAGTGGCTATAAATCTGTTCTTTGCTTTTTTTGTTTCATCTACTATGGCCTTTTGGCATTTTGGATGGTGTTTTATGGCTTCAATGCTTACATAACTTCCAACAAAAGTAAATTTGGCATGTGGATAGTAAGTTGCAAGTAACTCTATGGCAGGTGTCGCCATGATAGCATCTCCTAGCCAGTTTGGCAGTATTATTAGGATTTTCATTTAGCCCACTTATTTTTTTTCAGCAATCCAGCCTCAGCTGTATCAACTGCAAAAAGAAGTTTTTTTAGATGTTCTTTTTTCCCTTTTTTACCACCAAACTCAACTATATTTTTAAAGTTGTATTTGATGTATCCATCATCAGTTTTTATCCCTATCAGAGTCCCAGCATAAAAGTAAGCAAATCTTTCATGCACATCTTTGTCAAAAAGGGAACTTCCCATAGTGGTTATATCTGCTCCCCAACCGAGTATATCTACAAGAGTTGGGAAAATATCGTTGTGACAACCAAGTGTTTTTATCTCTTTTGGTTTAAATATTTTTGGTGCATAGATGATAAGTGGAATCCTAAAGTGTTCTATACTTGCAAGTGCTTTATCGTTTGGTCTGTACTTTTTAGCGATGGAACAAAGAGCATCTCTAGCACCATGATCTGAAGTGAAAATAAATATAGTTCTATCAAACCAAGGCTCTTTTTTAACCCCTTCTATAAATCTTCTTATAGCATCATCTGTATATATGTAAGCATTTAAAGCACCATTATAGTTTTTTCTATCATGTGGAAATCTTTCAAACTTTGCACTTGGCAGATAAAAATCACTATGAGTTGTTTCAGTAAATGCAAAACCTAAAAATGGTTCTTTCATTTTATTTAGTTTTTTATGGTAAAAATCAAACATATTAAAATCGTAAGTGCCTGTAAGAGGTTTTCTCCCTTTATCTACTGTTTCAACATTTGGCATATCAGAAGCACCATAATACTCGTCAAACCCAGCTAAGTGGCTGACAGCATCAACCCTGTAACTTCTTCTTTCTGCCGCTTGCATAGCAATGGTTGAATATCCGTTGTTTTTGGCAACCTTACCAAGATAACTAAGATTTGAGAGTTCTAGTCCTTTTCCGAGATAGTCTGCTCCAGCAGGGATAGTTAGTCCTGTAAAGATGGAAGTGATGCCAAAAATGGAGCGATAACCATTTGAATAAAAATTAGTAAATTTCAACCCCTCATTTGATAGTTTTTTGAAATATGGTGTGATATTTAACTCTTTGTAGCGGGTAAAACCATCTAAATGTTCAGCCCCAAAAGATTCAAGTAAAACTATAACTACATTATATTTTGGTTTGTCTTTTTTTGCATAATGTCTAAGAAGTGGATATTCTTTATCAATAAAAGGTGCATTTGGAGTGCTTAGTGCTTTTTTTGTGATTTTTATCGCTTTATCTAATTTCATAAGGTGATGGGAATTTGAACTTTTAGTTCTGTAAACTGTAAAAAATCCGTTAAGTGCAAGGTTACCACTACTTACTTTATTGACTGCATAAGCATCACTTACACCAAAACTTTTGCCCTCAAAAGAGTTTCTGATACCTATAAATAATATGAGAATAGTGATAAATGTTGTAAATATGAGTTTTTTTCCAGATATAAAATTTTCTAATGGTGATGAAAAGATTTTATATATATAGTAGAAAAAGATGATACTTAAAAAGATAGCTCCTAGAGTGTATGGTAACATAGAACCAAAAGCCATGCCTATGATTATGTCTGTATCGTTGCCAAGATTGAAAATCTCACTTGAGAAATGTTTATGGGAAAAATTGAAGTATAATACATCGCTAAAACTTACTATAAAAATAGTATCTAAAAACAAAGCCCATATCAATGCTATAATAACTCGTATCTTAGGTGCTTTGATAAAGAGAAGTAACAATACAAAGATACTTGAAAATGTAAAGATAGTTATCATATCTACTCTAAATCCCATAAGTAAAGAGCTGAAGAACTCGTTATTTGTAAGGTTTGAAAAATCTTCTATATAAAAATTATATAAAGACAATCTTATGCACATAAGTACAAAAAAACTAAAAATTATAATAGATAGAAGCTGGGTGAACTGATTTCTTAACATGTTCAAGAATCCCTTTTAAAAATAAGTTTATAAAATATATGTGTAAATATCCAAACAATAAAAAATGAGGTTACAACATCACTTAAAAAATGTCCACCTGCTGCCATTCTCGCAAGGCTGACTGCAACACCATAACTTACACTAAGATATAACCAAAACTTTTTTCTTTTTTTAAAAAGTAAAGCAAATCCTATGAGGGAAAAGGCTGCTGCACTGTGACCTGAGCTAAAAGAATATCCGTTTTGATTGGAGAGGACAAAGGCAGGTGTAAAGCTCTTTTTTCCACCAAACTCTTTGATTTGTGCTGGTCTTGCTCTTCCCCAGTTTTCTTTTAAAGTTGTATTTACAATTAATCCTGGTGCTATGCTAAGAACTAATAAAATATATAAAATAACTTTTGAAGTTATATTAAATATATTTTTTTTTGTAATTTTATTATAAATATATATAAAAAGGCTACTAAATATAAAGATGAAAATTATAGGTTTTACTGAGTAATAAAAAAACTCTTCTATGGGAGTTTTATTTATAGGAAATGATTTTCCATCATAGAATAATTTTGCTACATAAATATCTATTTGTGGGAAAAAGACGAAAATCAGCGAAGAAAATAAAAAAGAGACCCAAATATAACCTTTTACATTTATATACTTTTTTGTTAAATAACTCATAGTTTGGCATCTTTTATGTAGATATAAAGTGGTGATGAACCTATGTTTAAAACACCATTTTGTATAAGTTTATCATCTTTTGAGTAAACCTCAAAAAAATCTTCATTTTTTAGTGCTGTTTTTTTCAGTGACCAATGAATTTGAAGTAATTTTTCATCAACTAAACATTGAAGTATATAGTACCCTCTTTTAATATCCAGTCTTAAAAACTGTGCATTTTTTAGATGTTTGAGCATAGTTTTGTATGTTTGAAATGCTGGATATTTCTTAATCCCTTTTCTGTTGTCAACAAGTCCGTATCCAGGTGCGATGAGTTGGTGCCACGATACAAAATCAACCTGTTGCGAAGCAAAAGATAAAAGATAATATCTAAGCATAAAGTCACCATAACTATCTAAGTCTATACACTCAAATTCACTTGTTGGTGCATAGGGTGCTGTGTTACTTAGAGGATAATTCGCCTCTGTGATGTAGAGTCTGTTTTTTGTTTTTGGACTTAGCCACACCATAGTGCTTAGCCATGCTATTTTATCTGAAAGATTAAACCCTAGTTGTGTGTTTTCAGGTGATCCCCGTCTATCAACATATAAAAGTGAAGATACCCCATCATAGTGGTATTTGAAAAAATTAAAAAGTGTGTGTGCTGTAAAATGGTACTCAAAATCTATAACCCCACTTCCAATAAGCATGGCATGTGGAAACTTATCTTTTTTTAAATCATAAGCTGTTTTGAAAAATCTATTATATTCATCAACTGAGAAAAATCCCCATTTTGCTCTGTTTATGGTTGTTCCCATTTCATAAATATCAACATGCCCATCAAGTGTTGAAAATATGGTTTGTAAATCTGTTTTTAAAAGTTCTAAATCTTCTATGTGGTCTCTGTCTTGTATGATTTTTAGAGTTATCTGCTTGTCTCCACATGCCAAAATAAAGTTTTTTAACTCTTTTAAATTTTCCATCTCCCAAAGTTTAAATCTTAGTAAAAGTGAATTTACTTTTAACTCATCAATAAGTTTTAGTGTTTCTTGTGGTTCTCTTTGAAAATCAACTCCTAAAGTGAAAAAGTTTTTTGTATCTAGCGTTTTTCTTTTGACAAAAGGGATCAACATAAGTGAAAATGGCAACACTACTAAAGCTGTTAAAAATGTTTTTAACAAAGAAGAAAACTCTTTTTTTCTCATTTTCTTTTTGTAGTTTTTGTCTTTTATTTGATATGGTTGGTCAGAGTATTCATCCCATTTAAAAATTTTTTGCAAATTTAAAAATTCCAGTTTGCAGTTATAGAAAAATGATTTTTATCAATATTGGCTTTTATAGATTTTAATTCTTTGTTATCTGGTATAAAAACTTCATAGAAAAATAAGCCGATAAAATTTCCTATAGATACACTTACAAGTTGGTCAGCTACAGAATGTCCACCCTCTTGTACCCTTGCAAATGCACTTCCTGTTGCACTTAGATAACTTATAGTATTGATAGTATATTTACCCCATGTTGGGATACTCATATCTCTTACATTTCTTCTTGTTAATGCTGAATTGGCAAATGGGTCAAGTGCATGATGGGAACCAATAGCATAATCATCACCACCAGAAGGTGTTTTTTTCTTTATTAAAGTGTTTAGAGTTGTTGTTGTGAATCTTGCTGTTGCTGAACCTGTAAAATCTACTAAAACTCTTTTTGTCATATCTATTGTTGTGTCGTCTTTAACAAAAAAAGCAGAAGAATACATTGTTACACCATTGATTGTTCTGAGTGTTTCATCAATATCTGAGTCAAAGATGTTGTGATCCATATAGTGTTGTGTAATATCATCATCATATGTCATATAGAGTGCTGTCGCACCAATAGCACTTCCCCAAGTTAATGGATCTGTTATAGCAGTGTATGAAGCTTCTTTTGTTCTGTTTAAAGCAGCATTTAGTTTATGGTAAGAGCAACCTGTAAATATGAAAATAATTGGAAATAAAAATAACAGTTTGATGGTAATCCTTTTATGCGTTTTTTTTGGATAGGTACTTATAAGTGGAATTATACTGTTTTTAGGGTAGAATATCAAAATAATTTTATTAGGAATTTAGTAATATGAAAATATCAGTTATTGGAACAGGTTATGTAGGTTTGGTGAGTGGAGTTTGTTTCGCTCAGATGGGAAATGATGTGACTTGTGTGGATATAGATGAAAAAAAGATACAAGATTTAAAACAAGGTATCATCCCTATTTATGAACCTGGTTTAGAAGATATGACTTTACAAAATTATAAAAAAGGAACGCTTCATTTTACGAGTGATGCAAAAGATGCTATCGCTACTTCTAGTGTTTCTTTTATAGCTGTTGGAACACCAATGGGTGAAGATGGAAGTGCAGATTTGCAGTATGTTTTAGCTGTTGCAAAAACTATAGGGGAGTCTCTTCAAGATTATATGGTTGTGGTTGATAAATCAACTGTGCCTGTTGGGACTGCTGATAAAGTAAAAGCAACTATTCAAAAAGAGTTAGACAAAAGAGGTGTGAAAATAGATTTTGATGTTGTATCAAATCCAGAATTTTTAAAAGAGGGTGCAGCTATAAAAGATTTTTTACATCCTGATCGTGTTGTTGTTGGTGCAGATAACGATAAAGCGATGGGCGTTATGCGTGATTTATATGCACCTTTTATGAAACAGCATGATAGATTTATAGGCATGGATATAAGAAGTGCCGAGATGACAAAATATACAGCGAATGCTATGCTTGCAACTAAAATCAGCTTCATGAATGAGATGAGTCAGATTTGTGAGAGGGTTGGAGCAGATATAAATAAAGTAAGAAATGGTATAGGGAGTGATAGCCGAATAGGATACAGTTTTATATACCCAGGTTGTGGTTATGGTGGAAGCTGTTTTCCAAAAGATGTCCAAGCACTTGCTAAAACTGCTAAAGATTTTGGTTATACACCTAAGATTCTTGATGCTGTTGAAGATGTGAATCTAGCTCAAAAATATGTTATTTCAAATAAAGTTATACAAAGATTTGGTGAAGATTTGAGTGGTAAAACTTTTGGAGTTTGGGGACTTAGCTTTAAACCTGAGACAGATGATATGCGTGAAGCGAGTTCTATAACCATCATAAATGAGCTTACTTCAAGAGGTGCAAAAATAGTAGCTTATGATCCAAAGGCACGAGATGAAGCTGAAAATTTTTATCTAAAAGGTAATGATAAAGTAAGTTATGTAGATAGTAAATATGATGCCATAAAAGATGCAGATGGTGTGATACTTGTAACTGAGTGGCAAGAGTTTAGAAGCCCAGATTTTGATGAGATGAAAAAACTGTTGAAAAATGCAGTGTTTTTTGATGGAAGAAACCAGTTTGATAAAAACAAGATGCAAGAGATAGGTTTTGAGTATATTCAAATAGGGGTTAAATAATCTTTGAAGATTTTAGTTGTTCGCACAGATAAGCTTGGAGATTTCATAACAGCACTCCCAGCTATGAAAGTTTTAAAACAATACAATCCACAAAATAAGATAGTGGCATGTGTAGCACCACTTAATCGTGAATTAGCTATGGCATGTGGGTTTATAGATGAAGTTGTGGTGGATGATGGTTGTGGCATGTGGGAGTTTGTTAAAAAACTTCGCTTCGTTGGGGCTGATGTGAGTATAACGCTGTTTTCAAATACGAGAGTAGCATTTGCACAGTTTTTTGCTTTTATCCCACTTCGTATAGCTCCTGCAACTAAAATAGCTCAAATCTTTTATAACAGGCGAATCAAACAAAGGCGAAGTGAAGTCAAGATGGCTGAGTTTGAGTACAATCTAGAACTTACCAAAGAGCTTTTTAGTGATATTGATTTAAGTTATGAAAAACCCTTGCTTGATTTTGGTGAAGTAAAAAAAGAGGGTATCTGTTTTCATGTTGGTTTTGGTGGAAGCAGTGATGCAAATTGGTCTTTGGATGAGTATGTTAAATTGATAGATGTGGCTTTAAAAAATCATAAAGTTACTCTTACTTTTGGACCTGATGAGGTTGAACTGATGCAAACTATGAAAGAAAAATTAAAAGGCAGAGAAGTTGAATTTTATCTTTCAAAAGATGGTTTGGTAGAGTTCGCAAAATATTTAACTCAGTTTGAGCTTTTTGTATCAACTTCAACAGGCACTTACCATCTGGCTTCTTTGGTTGGCACACCAACTATGACATTTTTTGCTTCATCACTTTTTGCAAGTGCTAAGAGATGGAAGAGTGTAGGGGATGAAAAACTTCAAAAACACTTCATGATTCCACATGCCAAAGATGAAAGACAAAAGCTTTTTGATGAGGTTAGAAAAGAGTTAATCTCCTTTTAGTTTTTTCTTTAAATTTACTTTATCTTGAAGCTTTTTCTGCTCATTTAAAATTATTTTAACAGCTTCATTTTCATCAAAATCTGCTAATTTTGCATACTCTTTTGCTATGATTGGTAAATCTTCATCAAATTTTGCCCAAAATTTGTTAAAATTTTTAAGTCCCTCTTGTGGGGGTATAGTTTTAAACTCCATCCTATTTATATCAACAAGATTAAAATCATATTTGTCATCTTTTTTTGAGATGAGGATATTCCCAAGTGAGTAATCCACATGCCAAACACCTTTTTGGTGTAAGAAGTAGGTAAATTTTGCGAACTGTTTTAAGATATTTTCAACATCATCAACTTTATGGTGAAAAACTTCTCTTATGGTAAAATCATAGGGTTCATAAAGGGATATAAAATAACTTCTCTCAAGTAATCCAAAACTAAAAAATTCTATAATCCCAATAGGCTCTGGTGTATTTACACCTAGCGTTTGAAGCTTCATTGCGTTGTTAAATGATTTTTTGGCTTTGCCATCACGAAAAAATGTATAAGCTACTCTGTTTATGGCATGTGGGATTTTAAAAGATTTTACAACACATTTTAAACCATTAAGCTCTATGATTTTTAGTTCATTTCTGGCTTTGTGGATACTTTGGTTTGAGTTTTTAAAAATATCTTTTATATTTATTAAAATATCTTCAAAATCGTTAAAATTTGGATTTATGATAAATTTATATGACAAATTAACCTACTAATATATAATTGATATGTTATTATAGCATTTTTATAAAGGGATATGATGCGAGTAGCAGTTGTGGTTAGAAGTTTGAAAATTGGTGGGATGGAAAGATCTGCTATAAATATTGCTCAAGCCTTTGCAGATGAAGGGCATGAGAGTCATCTTATATATTTTAGAGGTAAAAACGCTGCATTAAAACCTAAAGAAAATGTTTATTTACACCATTTTAACATAGAAAAAATGATGAAACTTTCTATTGTTGGACAGTTATGGATATTTATATCAAAAATATTAAATACTTTCATAAGACACAGTTACTTTTTTTGGTATGGAATGCTTTCTTCTTTGATTTTTAAATATAAGATTTATCAATTAGAAAAAAAATATGGAAAATTTGATCTTATCATTTTAAGAGGGCAGGGTACTTTTGAGTCTATTTGGATGTTAAAAGATGATAGGTTAAAACAAGTTTCTGTGAGTATGTTTATAAAAACTGGTGGTGTGATTAAAAACTTTTTTTTAAGACGACTTTATCATCAAAAACATATCATAGCTATCTCCAATGGTGTAAAAAATAAAATTATAGAAGTTAGTGAGATTGCAGATTTTAAACCAAAAAGTTTAAATGTGATTTTTAATCCTATGGATATTGAGCTTGTTCGTAAGCGTTCATGTGAGTATGAAGTTGACTTAAAAGATGAATACATAGTTTATTTTGGAAGAATAACACCAAACAAAAATGTTTCATTGCTTGTAGATGCTTATAAATATGCAAAAGATAATTTTAGTTTTGATAAAAAGTTGGTCATCATAGGTGATGGTGCAAAATTTGATGATATAAAAAAGCAGATAGATTCTTATGGTTTAGATGATGATGTACTGATGCTTGGTGCTTTGTCAAATCCATTTCCTTGGGTGAAAAATGCAAAACTTTTTGTTTTTACATCTAAGTTTGAAGGGCTTGGAAATGTACTTTTGGAGTCTTTGGCGTGTCATACACCTATCGTCTCAGTTAAAACAGTTGGTGGACCTGAAGATATAATGGATGGAGAATTAGAGAGTTTTAGAGTTGATTTTGATAAAAAGAAACTTGCCAAAAAGATAGTACAAGTGATAGAACAACAGCCACATATAGATTTTGAAAAGTATTTACTAAAATTTAAACCATCCTCTGTTGTAAGTAGATTTAAAGAGGTTTATTCACTATAAAAAACAATTCATTTGACCTGATAGATCTTCTAAAATAACTTTTGTCTTTAGATGTTATTTTTCTTAGTAACATTTTTTTAAAATGTTTAAATGAATTTTTAAGAGATATATAAATAGTGGGGTCTTTTAAATCGTGCATACTCTCAAGTGCAAAAAGTTTGTCTATTTGTAACTCATCATCAAGATAAAATGAATATATAGAATCAAAATCAAATCTGTTTTTATTTGGTGGGAGTGTTATAGCAGAGTGTATATCTCCGATTGGGTATTGTTCACTTATGTTTAGATGGTTTGTATATAAAAGTATTTTAGAGTTATGGTTTTGTTCTTTTAAAATCTGCATTGTAGCTAAAGTTGTTTGTTTATGGTCTGAGTGAGAGTCTATTTGTGGATGTGGCGTAATGATTATAGTTGGTTTTAGTTGGCTGATAATTTCACTTAAATCTGAGAGTAAAGAGTTGTATGTTGATTTTACCTTAGCATCTAGTTTGATTTTGGCATGTGAGATTTTTCTAAAATCATTTATGGTGTTTATATCTTTTATTTTTGAATAAAATTCATTATTTGGATGTTGAGCCATCTTTTCTAAGGTGGAACTTGGGTAGCCAAGTGCTAGGGTGTTACAAAATTCTACCCCTGCTAGTATTGGTGTTGTAATCGCATCAAAAGTACGAAGTTGTGCTTTTTTTATGACACTTTTTTCTTGGTTGTTTTTGTAAAGATTGCAGTAGTTACAAACCCCACTTTCACCTGCTGTTAATGTAACTATGGTGATGTTTTTTGCAGTTTTATAAAGTCCAAAAGATGCTATCTCGGCATCATCGGCATGTGGAGCTAGTATAAGTATGTTTCCAGTATCTAAATCTATTTTATTTTTAAAACCATATAGCTTTGATGTTTTTGAAGATAGTTTGATATTTGTTTTTATATGAGTGTTTTTTATGTGAGAGATATTTATGTATCTAAATCCACATGCCCCATATTCAAAAAAATGTTTTATATCTCCAATTTGCATATAAGGTTTGAAAAAATATGATAATGGATTTGATGAAATTTTTATCTCTAAAAAAATTGTATCGTAATTGTTTTGCTCTTTTATGTCTATATTTTTTGTATCTAAATTTACCTCTTTAATGAAATATTTTTCTAAATCATATATGTAGTCTTCTTGTTGATTGTATCTGTATTTTTTAATTCTTTTAAATATGATAAAAAAATAGATACATAAAAGTAAAAAAAGTATATAAAACATTGTAAAAACTCCTGATGAAATTGTATCGAAAGTTTACTGTGGTAAAATAAGCTTATGAAAATTACAGCAAATATTATTACTCTTAATGAAGAAAAAAATATAAAAGCCGTTATAGAAAATGTTCAAAAAGTTTGTGATGAGGTTTTGGTTGTTGACTCACTAAGTATAGATAAGACATGTGAGATAGCTGAGTCTTTGGGTGTTAAAGTTATAAAACAAAAGTATCTTGGAGATGGTAAACAAAAAGCATTTGGAGTTCCACATGCCAAGTATGATTGGATTTTGAGTATAGATGCTGATGAAAGACTTGATGATGATGCCATAGAAAGTATAAAAAAACTTGATTTGGAACACACTTCTTATGATGGATTTAGTTTTGCCAGAAAAACTTTTGTGGGGGATGCTTTTATAAAACTTTGGTATCCAGATAGAGTTACAAGGTTGTATAATCGTCAAAAGTGTGGATACACAACAAATGGTGGACATGACAAGGTTGATGCAAAAAATGTAAAAGACTTATCTGCTCATATGCTTCACTACTCTTATGATGATTATGCTCATATGATAAAAACTACACATAAGTTTATAACCAGAGGGGCAAAAATTGCTCATGAAGAGGGTAAAAAAGCTGGTGTGTTTGATCCGTTTTTGCATGGTATGGGGGCTTTGTTCAAAGCTTTGGTTTTAAAAGGTGGCTTATTTCATGGGATAGATGGGATTAATGTTGCTGTGATTTCTTCTTTTAGTTCATATATGAAGTATGCTTTGATGTTGGAGATGCAAAAAAATGACAAATAAAAAAACAATTATGGAACTTTGTATGTCTCCAGATTTGGGTGGTTTAGAACTTTATATGGTTAGGGCTGCAAAAGCGTTGAAAAACAGTTTTGATGTTATATCTGTTATAAATGAAGATACAAAACTTCAGCAATATTATGATGGAGATGATAAGGTTATACAACTACCAAAAAAATCAAACTTTTTTATGTTTGGCAGTGCTAAAAAACTTTCACAAATTATAGATGAAAATGGTGTTGAAGTTATACACCTGCACTGGACAAAAGATATACCCTTTGTTGTTTTAGCAAAACTTTTATCTTCAAAAAAACCAAAACTTGTCCAAACGAGAAATATGACAATGACAAGGTTTAAAGATGACTTTTACCATAGGCTTTTGTATAAAAATATGGATATGATGCTTCCTGTAACTCATCAGGTAAAAGAGCAGTTAGAGAGATTTATTCCACAAGACATAAGACCAAAGATTGAAGTTTTATATATGGGTTCAGATAAAACAGAACCTCTTAATGATGATGAATTAGAAGAGTTTAAAAAGAGTATAGGTTTTTCTCAAAATGATTTTAATGTTGGAATGGTTGGCAGGATAAATGAAGCAAAAGGGCAACATCTTCTCATAAAAGCACTTTCAAAGATAGAGGATAAAAATGTAAAAGCCTATTTTGTAGGGCATGAGATGAAAAAGGGCTATACAAATGAGCTAAAAAATCTTGCAAAAGAGTTGGGAGTACAAGAGAGAGTTTTCTTTTTGGGATTTATGAAAAATCCACACCATTTTTTTCAAGCTTGTGATGTGATAGTGTTGGCATCTAAAAAAGAGACATTTGGACTTGTGCTTATAGAAGCTATGCAGGTTGGTACTGCTGTTATAGGCTCAAACAGTGGTGGCGTTGTTGAGATAATAGATGATGAAAAAACAGGTTTGCTTTTTGATGTTGGAAGTTTTGAGAGTCTGGCATGTGGGATTGAGAGATTAAAAGATGACAGAAAACTTTTAAACAGTATCGCTGATGCTGGTTATGAGAAATGTAAAAAGATGTTTTCAAATGAGTTGCAGTTTGAGAAGCTTGGTAAGATTTTGGGGAGTTTAGTATGTTAGGCAGGGTTAAATCATTTCTAAAAGATAAAGATACTTTAACGCTTTGGATGAATAACTTGTTGGTTTTATATGCTTTTTTGATTCCAATATCTCAAACAATTAAGGCAACTGTTTTTACTTTTATAGTGATTTTATTTATTTTAAGGGGAGATGTTAAAAAATATTTGCTGGAGGTTTGGCAGAATCATGTTGTAAGAGCTTTTGTGTATCTGTTTTTTGCATATGTTATAGGTTTACTTTGGAGCGAAAATTTAAAAGAGGGTCTCTGCTGGGTTAAAAGTATGAAATATGGACTTTATTTAGTTGTATTTTATAGTTTTATTGATGGTCGTTACATAAACAAAGTTATCTCAGCATTTATTTTAGGGATGTTAGTAAGTGAACTTACCTCATACTCTATGTTACTTGGGATTATGCCTTGGAGTTTGGATATAGGTGGTATCCATTTTTATACGACTCAGTCTGTAGGTGATCCATCACCTTTTTTAAATCATATCCATTACGGAGTTTTACTTGCTTTTGTTGTTATGCTTTTAGCTCAAAGAGTTGTGTATAGTGATAATTCAAAAGTGATGAAAATATTTATGAGTTTATTTGTTTTGAGTGCAACTACAAATATTTTTATAACAGGTGGTAGAACAGGTTATATAACATTTTTACTTTTACTTTTTGTTTTAGGAATTTCATATTTAAAAAGATATTTTGTCGGATTAGTTTTAGTTGGTATTTTGGTTTTTAGTGTTGCTTATAATTTTAGTCCTATGTTTCAAAGTAGAGTTCTAAAAACTGAAAAAAGTATAGAGGGATTGTTGAAAAAAGAGGCTAATTTTAATAGTTCAATAGGTGTTAGAGTTGGTATATTCCATTATGCGTCTCAAATAATAAAAGAAAACCCATTGTTTGGTGTGGGAAGTGGCGATTCTATGGATGAGATTAAAAAAATTACTCCTGAACAATGGACACACATACACTCTCAACCACATGAACACAACCAGTTTTTAAGCACTTTTGTAAAACTTGGTATAGTTGGCTTTTTAGTATTTTTAAATATATATTATCAAATATTTAAGTATAAACAAGAAGATAAAGAGTTGCATTTTATTATGATTATTTCAACACTAGCTATTGCATTTGGAATTTTGACTACACAGTTTAATTTGAGAGTATTTTTACCTTTATGGGTTGTTATGTTGGCAGTTAGTATGACAAGTAAAGATAGAAAAACTATAAAAAATATAGCATTAAATGAGAAGGTGCAGTTATCTCAGATAGTAGGTATTGGAGCTGTTTTTAGTGTGGCTAGTTTAGTAAAACAATTATTTTAAAGGGTGAAAATGATAGAGTATGAAAATTTACAAAAAGTAAATAAAAAACTGTTTTCAAAGTATGAAAATAGTTTTAGAGAGTTTATAGAAAGTGGTTGGTATATACTTGGTAAAAATGTATCAACTTT
The DNA here is from genome assembly GCA_027064045.1 of Sulfurimonas sp. Taxonomy (GTDB): domain Bacteria; phylum Campylobacterota; class Campylobacteria; order Campylobacterales; family Sulfurimonadaceae; genus Sulfurimonas. Next base: position 46,952 of record JAMOQK010000028.1, read on the forward strand.
TGAAAATGAATTTGCCTCTTTTTGTGGCACTAAATATGCCGTAGGTGTAGCATCTGGATTAGATGCTTTGATTTTAGCGATAGATGCTTTTGAATTTCCTAAAGATAGTGAGATAATAGTTCCTTCAAATACATATATAGCAACTATACTTGCCATAGTAAGGAACGGTTTTAAACCTGTTTTGGTTGAACCTGATATAAAAACATACAACATAGACCCAGATAAAATAGAACAAAAGATAACACAAAAAACAAAAGCTATCATGGTTGTTCATCTTTATGGCAAAATGTGTGACATGCAAAAGATAGAAGATATATCTCATAAACATAACCTTAAAATCATAGAAGATTGCGCTCAGGCACATGGTGCTACATATAATGGTAAAAAAGCTGGAAGTTTTGGGATTGGATGTTTTAGTTTTTATCCAACTAAAAATCTAGGAGCTTTGGGAGATGGTGGTGCTATTGTTTGTGATGATGAAGCGTATATGCAAAAGTTAAAATCTCTTAGAAATTATGGAAGTTGTAAAAAATATTATAATGATGATTTAGGATATAATTCAAGACTTGATGAAATTCAGGCTGGATTTTTATCTATTAAATTAAAAATACTCGATGATATAACACAGCATAAAAGGGAATTGGCAAAACTATACCTTGAAAATCTTGATGATAAGTTTGTAAAACCTGTTGTGGATGAAAAGTATATGGATGTATATCATATATTTAACATAAGAGATAACAAAAGGGATGAGTTGCAAAAATATCTTTTAGATAATGGGGTAAAAGCAGAGATTCACTACCCAGTTCCACCACATAAACAAAAAGCTTATGAACATATTATAGACGGTGTTTATCCAATCAGTCAAGAGATACATGACACAACACTTAGTTTGCCAATCTCTTATTTTCACACAAAAGATGAGATATTAAAGGTTTGTAAAATTATGAACCAATGGAATGAATTATGAAAGGTATAGTTTTAGCAGGGGGGAGTGGAACAAGGCTTTACCCAGTAACAAGAAGTGTAAGTAAGCAACTTTTACCTGTGTATGATAAACCGATGATATACTACCCATTGTCTGTTTTGATGTTAGCAGGTATAAAAGATATACTCATCATTTCAACTCCTCAGGATATTGGTAGATTTAAGGAGTTGCTTGGTGATGGAAGTGACTGGGGAATAAACTTGAGCTATGAAGTTCAACCATCTCCAGATGGACTCGCTCAAGCATTTATAATAGGTGAAGAGTTTATTGGTGGGGATAGTGTATCTTTAATACTTGGAGATAATATCTTTTATGGTAATGAGTTTATATCTATGTTAAAAGAAGCTTCTAAGTTAAAAAGTGGTGCTAAAGTTTTTGGATATAGAGTTAAGGATCCCCAGAGATTTGGGATTGTTGAGTTTGACAAAGAGATGAATGCTATAAGTATAGAGGAAAAACCACAGCATCCAAAATCAAACTTTGCAGTGACGGGACTCTACTTTTATGATAATGATGTTGTCAAAATAGCAAAAACCATAAAGCCATCAAACAGAGGTGAATTAGAGATAACTTCGATAAATGAGGAGTATTTAAAAATGGGAGCCTTAAGGGTTGAACTTTTAGGTCGTGGATTTGCATGGCTTGATACTGGTACACATGATTCTCTTTTGGAAGCTGGTAGTTTTGTGCAGACAATAGAACATAGACAAGGTTATAAAATCGCATGTCTTGAGGAGATAGCCTATAATAACGGATGGATAGATAAAACTAGGATCTTAGAGATAGCCAAACCACTTAGTAAAAATGGGTATGGAGAATATCTTAAAAGGTTGGTAGAAGATGACTAATATATTAGTAACTGGTTGTGCAGGTTTTATAGGAAGTAATTTTGTACCATATTTTTTAGATAAATATGAAAACTATAATATTGTTAACCTTGATTTGCTTACTTATGCAGGTGATTTAAAAAACCTGACAGAGTGTGAAGAAAATCCTAGATATAAGTTTATAAAAGGTGATATTTGTAACCGTGAATTGGTTGAATTTATATTTAAAGAATATGATATACAAGGTGTTATCCATTTTGCAGCAGAGTCTCATGTAGATAACTCCATTAAAAATCCTGCTGTGTTTGTACAAACAAATGTAAATGGTACTTTTACGCTACTTGATGTGGCTTACAAACATTGGATGCAGAAGCCATTTAAATATAAAGAGAGATTTGGAGCTACGGCTTCAGCCGTACAAAACACACTACCAAGATTTCACCATATAAGCACAGATGAAGTTTATGGAACATTAAACGAGACAGACCTTTTTACTGAAGAAACACCATATGCTCCAAATTCCCCATACTCAGCATCTAAAGCAAGTAGTGATATGATAGTTAGAAGCTATCAGGAAACTTATGGACTAAACACAGTTATAACAAACTGCTCAAACAATTATGGTCCAAAACAACATGATGAGAAACTCATTCCTACTATCATACGAAAAGCATTAGCAGGTGAGCAGATACCGATTTATGGTGATGGCAAAAATATAAGAGACTGGTTGTATGTACTTGACCACTGTAAAGGGATAGACCTTGTTTATCATACAGGCAAAGAAGCAAATGTATATAATATAGGTGGAAGAAATGAGCGAACAAATCTTCAAATAGTAGATACCATCTGCACCATACTAGATCAAAAAGTCCCACATACCAAAAGTTATAAGGAATTGATAACTTTTGTACAAGACAGAGCGGGACATGACAGAAGATATGCCATAGATGCAACAAAGATTGAAAATGAACTTGGCTGGAAGGCTGATGAAGATTTTGAGAGTGGGATTGTTAAGACGATTGAGTGGTATTTAAGGAAGTATAATGGC
>JAMOQK010000029.1 GCA_027064045.1 Sulfurimonas sp.
CTTTTTCCATGATTATTCCCACATGCCTACCTTTGTGATTGATTTTAAAAAATACTATGTCTCCTGCTTTTGTGGAGTTTTTTTTGACTCTATATCCCATTTTAACTTGATTTTTTGTGGTTCTAGGTATGGTTATGCCAAACGCATCTTTGTAAATTTGCTGAACAAGTGATGAACAATCAAGACCTTTTAAATTACATCCTCCATATTTGTATGGTGTTTTATACCATTTTTTATATTCTTTATATAAAGCAGTTGTTATATAGTTTTTATTTTTTGGTTTGTATTTTGGTTGTTTAGATGGTATTTTTTTAGAAAGTTTTATTTTTTTTACGGGGTGGATAGTTGTTTTTGTTGAACATCCATTAAACAGGATAATCAAAATTATAAATACAATCTTTCCCATTTTATGAGTTTATTTTTATGATTGCATTTGTAAATATAACCCCATCTACTCCTAAAATAGCGAATTCTTCTATCTCATCTTCATCTTCTATTAAAGCTACAATTTTAGCATCAAAAAGATAGTTGTTAGCAAGTTTTTGAGCAGTATGAGCTAACTCTTTTGGGATAATAATGAATGAAGCTCCTAAAGATGAAGCATAAATGATTTGTGTTATATTGTTCACTTCTAATGCTAATGGGATGGAGTTTGTAGTTATATGATTTATAATATCTAGGTTGTTTTCACCAAACTCAACAAATATAGTAGAAGAGGGTGGGGTGTTTGAGATACTGTCTATATCTAAAACATGGTAAAAAGAGTTGGATTTTATAAATCTATGTCCATAAATCAACATTATGCTTTTTCCAAACACTCTTGTGAGCAATAATATTTTGAACCACTCAAAATCATCTCATTTACTTCGCAATAAGTTCCACATATACAACATTCCACCATCTCGTTTACTTGTGAAGTTTCTTTTTTTGTATTTTTATCTTGTTGAGTTTTTATTTTTGCTGGTTTTTTCTTTATAAAATAAAAATATATGAAACCAACAACCCCAATTACCACTAACCATTTAATCATACATCTCTCCCCATTAACAGATAATGTCTATTTTTTGTTTGCATAACTTTGTATTGTATTTTACCATCAACTTCATCAAAAACTCTCTCCCCTTTATAAAAAAGAAGTTTTGAGTTTTCATCTCTGAAATTTTCACTGAGTTTTAGAAGCATTTTTGTATCAGTTACAGCTCTTGAAGTTATAAGGTCATATATTTTAGCCTCCATATCTTCAACTCTTTTTTTTACAACTGTTACATTTTCTAAGTTTAAATCAGCTTTTATAAATTGTAAAAAACTAGCTCGTTTTGTGAGGGGTTCAACTAATGTAACATTTGTTTGTGGTAGTGCAAAAGCTAAAATCATACCGGGAAACCCTGCTCCAGTTCCAATATCTAAAAGGTTTTTTACTTCTGGTAAAAAACTTATGGGGAAAACTGCATCATAGATGAATTTATCTATGGTTTTTTCATCTTTAGCACCAGTTAGATTGTGGATTTTATTCCATTTAAATAGATGTTCTTTGTATTTTTGTACATTATAAAAAAAGTCTTCTGGTAGTTCAATACCATCATTTATAAGAGTAGTTTTTAGATTCATGAAAATATTTTTTTCATTGCTGTAAAAAATAGTTTAAACAATCCTTTGTTTCCAACTAGTTTATCAACAAAATCATCATAAGTTGTATGGTTTTCTTCTAAAAATCCACGAAGATATTTTTCACTTGCTTCCATGCCACCCTCTTTTTCTATCTCTAAGAGTTTAGCATATATAGGTTCCATAGTCTCAATAGCTTTTCTTGGTGCTGCTTTTCTAAAAGCAGTGTGTGAGATGATTTCATTTGTGATAGGATCTACTTTTGGTTCAAACTCTGTAATAACCCAGTAATGATCACCGTTTTTTGCTAGATTTTTTACAACAGCCATGATATTTTGTCTCTGATTTATTCTATCCCACATCATTTTAAAAACAATACGAGGCATATCAGGATGTCTCACTATACTGTGTGGCTTTCCAATAAGTTCTGATTCTCTATATCCACAAACTTCGGTAAAATAATCATTACCATACTCAATAATACCCTGAGGATCCGTTTTAGATACTATATATCTTTTAGGATTTAGCGTTATCTCTTTTTGAGTTGGTGTAGGATGTTTCATATTGTGCCTTTGAAAAATGAAATCTTAAAGTTGTTCGTTTATGCTGGCATTATATACTATTATTCATGAAATTATGCAATAATGTTGAAAATTTATCTATAAAGAATAGAGATTATGAATAAAGTTCAGACACTTGAATTGATGCAAGATATGAAAAAATCACATGAGTCACAAATGCATAAAATAGAGTTACTTTTATCTGGAAAAGATATGCAAGAACTCGTAAGTAAAGCTAAAACAGAGTGCTATTTTGGAAAAATTCTTTATCTTAATGAAGAGGATTTAAAAAATATAGTTGGAACACTGTTTTTTGAAAAACTTGAGCGTATTCATGCGAGATGGCATCTTGAGTATTACAACATATATAAAATTTTTGAAGAAGTTGTAAAAGCAAATAAAGAGAAAAAAGGTTTTTTATCTAAAATTATTGGTACTAAAAAAGTTAGTGAAATGGACTTTGATAAAGCTAAGTTATATTATAGTGAATTGAAAATCATAACAAAAGAATTAATATCAATTCTTGAGATGTGTACAAGAAGGATAAATGCTCTTAGTGAATCTAAATTTAATGGAAATTAAAAATACTTTTAAATGAAAATTAGAGTAAAAGGAAGAGAATGAAAAGAGTAGTTATAAAAGTAGGAAGTAGTGTTTTAGCCGAAAAAACAGATATGGCAAAAGAGAGAATGCTAAATCTTGTTGCATTAATTGCTGAAGCAAGAAAAAAGTATGAAGTAATACTGGTCACTTCTGGTGCAGTCGCTGCTGGATACACATCAGTGCAATTAAACAGAACCATGCCTACAAGTAAAAAAGTATTAGCTTCTGTTGGGCAACCGATACTTATGAGTTCTTATAAAAGCAAGTTTGATATTTTCAATGTAACTATCTCTCAAATTCTTTTAACAGAGGATGATTTTGACTCAAGAGTACATACTAAGATTGTTCAAAATATTATTGATAGAACATTGAGAAATGATATTTTACCTATTGTAAATGAAAATGACATCTCTACGACTCCTGATCAGCTTTTTGGAGACAATGATCAACTATCAGCTCATGTTGCTTACTATACTGGTGCAGATATGCTTGTTATTTTGAGTGATATTGACGGCTATTATGACTCAAATCCAAGAAATAATCCAAAAGCAAAAATACAAAAAATTGTAACAGAGATAAAAGATGAGGAATTAGATCAAAGTCACACTCCAAATTCTGAATTTGCAACAGGCGGGATAGTTACAAAATTAAAAGCAGCTAAGTATATGATGAGTAAAAAACGGGAGATGTTTTTATGTAATGGTTATGACTTAACTTCTGCAAGGGAGTTTTTAATAGATGGTGTTCATAAAAAAGGAACCCTCTTTACAACAAAAGAAAACAAAGGAAAGTAATGAAGTTGACATTTATTGGCAATGGAAATATGGCACAAGCACTTATAGATGGCTTGGTAAAATGCTATGAAATAGAAGTTCTTGGTAGAAATAAGAAATCATTAAAGGCTTTGCAGGAGAGATTACCTCAAATATCTACTAGGATACTTTCTAAAAAGGAAGATATTAACGGGAAAAATATAATTTTATGTGTCAAGCCCTATTCTTTACCTGATTTAGCACCTAAATTAACAGGGGTGGCAGATGCTATATATTCAGTTTTGGCAGGAACTTCGATAGAGAGTCTTAAATCACAAATAAAAGCAAAAAAATATATACGAACAATGCCAAATTTGGGTGCAAGTTATTTAAAATCAATGACAACAATAACAGGCGATATAGAGTTAAAAGAGAGTGCTTTAACTATTTTTAATGAGATTGGTAACAGTTTATGGCTAAGTAGTGAAAATGAGTTAGATATTGCAACTGGTGTAGCAGGGAGTGGTCCTGCTTATTTGGCATTAATAGCCGAAGCTTTGGCAGATGGTGCAGTAAATCAAGGTTTAAAAAGAGGTGATGCTCAAATATTGGTTCAGGGTTTGTTTGATGGGTTCGCACCACTTATAGCAAATAACAATCCAGCACTTATAAAAGATGGTGTTATGAGTCCTGGTGGTACAACTGCTGCTGGATACTCAGCACTAGAGAGATGTAATGTTCGCTATGGAATGATGGAAGCAGTAAGTGATGCTTATGCAAAAGCTAAAGAATTAAAAATCAAAAATTAAGGTATTTAAATGGAACTTTTTTTACAAGAAGCTAAAGATTCAAGTAGAGTTTTATCAACACTAAGTGGTCGTGATAAAAATAGAATATTAAAAGAGATGGCACAGGCACTTAGAGATAACAGTTTAGATTTGTTAAATGCTAATGCTATTGATATGAGTGAGGGAAAACAAAATAATCTTTCATCTGCTTTAATGGATAGATTACTTTTGGATGAGAGTAGAATAGATGCAATGGCTGTAGCGATTGAAGAGATAGCTGCATTGAAGGAGCCTGTAGGTCGTGTTCTTGATGGCTGGATTACAGAAGATGGGCTAAAGATGGAGAAGGTTTCTGTCCCTATCGGTGTAATCGGTATCATATACGAATCTCGTCCAAATGTAACAAGCGATACAGCAGCTCTTTGTTTTAAAAGTTCAAATGTATGTGTCCTAAAAGGGGGTAAAGAGGCTGAACATTCCAATAAAGCGATAGCTGAAATTTTAAAAGATGTACTTATTAAAAATGATTTACCACCATCTCTTATCTCTCTTATTCCAGACTCTTCAAGAGCAGGTGTTGACAAGCTTATAAAAATGGATAAGTATGTTGATCTGATTATTCCTAGAGGTGGTGCTGGGCTTATTAAGCATGTGAGTGAAAATGCAACTGTAAGTGTTGTAAAGCATGATAAGGGTCAATGCCATACTTATATTGACAAAGAAGCAAATCTTAAAAATGCTATCGCAATTGCTATTAATGCAAAAACACAAAGACCGGGTGTTTGTAATGCAATGGAAACACTTTTGGTTGATAAAGCAATTGCCAAAGATGCCCTTGTAAAAGTAGAGACTGCATTTAAAGAGGCTGGAACAGAGTTAAAAGGTTGTGCAGATACCCAAGAAATTATTACAGTAGCCAATGCAACAGATGAAGATTTTGACACAGAATACCTTGCTAATATTTTAAATATTAAAATTGTCGATGGTGTTGAGGGTGCGATTGAACATATAGTGAGATTTTCATCAGGTCATTCAGAGGCAATCATCACTGAAAATATTACAACAGCTGAGAGATTTTTAAATGCTATTGATGCAGCCGCAGTTTATGTAAATGCTTCGACAAGATTTACAGATGGCGGATCTTTTGGCTTTGGTGCTGAAGTTGGGATAAGTACAAATAAGCTTCATGCCCGTGGACCAATGGGTATAGAAGGACTTACAACTTATAAGTTTAAAATTTATGGGAGTGGTCAGGTTAGATTATGATCTATTTGGGTATCAAAACCCTTAAAATAGATGTCCCATCTCCTCTTTTTTTGTTGTAATATAATCTTTATTGTATTTATTAGTTTGCATTATTATGGGAATTCTTTCAACAATCTCTATATCGCTTATTGAATTTACTTTATCTGGGTTATTTGTAAGAAGTTTTATCTTTTTAATCTCAAAATGATGAAGTATGTAAGTTACTATCTCATAGGTTCTTTCATCTGCACGAAAACCTAATTGGTGGTTTGCTTCTACTGTATTTAACCCTTTGTCTTGTAGGGCATAAGCATTGATTTTATTTAAAAGACCAATATTGCGTCCCTCTTGTCTTAGGTAGATTACCATTCCATTGGTTTCTTGTGCCATTTTTAGTGCATATTCAAGTTGGTCACGACAATCACATTTCAGACTTCCTATGGCATCACCAGTTAAACATTCTGAATGTACCCGTACAATAGGAGTCTCTTCCAATGGCTCTTTATAGATAACAAGATGCTCTTTTTCACCCTCTTTAAATGCTTTTACTTTAAAATTACCAAATCTTGAAGGCAGATTTGCTATGTTAGAAATACTTATATTCATTATTATATACTTTTTTTTAATCTTTAAAACGGTAAAATGTTTTTAAAATTATAACTAAAAAGGTTTAATAAATGTTTCAAAGGTTCCGTAGAACTCGTTTAAACAATCATCTTAGGGCATTGGTACGCGAAACAAGTGTTAGTGTGGATGACTTTATATATCCACTTTTTGTTCGTTTTGGTAAGGGGATTAAAACAGAAGTAGCTTCCATGCCAGGTGTATTTCAGATGAGTATTGATGAAGTTTTAAAAGAGTGTGAAGAGTTGAAAAAGCTTGGTATCTTTTCAATTATTCTTTTTGGTATTCCTGATGTCAAAGATTCTATTGGAAGTGATGCTTTATGTGAGCATGGTATTATTGCTTCCTCTGTTAAGGCTATTAAAGAGGCACATCCAGATATGTTTGTTGTAACTGATTTGTGTTTTTGTGAATATACAGACCATGGGCATTGTGGAATTATTGATGAGGTTAATGAGACTGTAAATAATGATGCTACTTTGGAAATATCGGCACAACAAGCGATAGTTCATGCAAAAGCTGGAGCAGATATGATAGCACCATCTGGGATGATGGATGGGATTATTGAAACTTTAAGAGAAGCACTTGATGGCTCAGGGTACGAAAATTTGCCAATTATGAGTTACTCAACTAAATTTGCTTCAGGTTATTATGGACCATTTCGTGATGTAGCAGAATCAACACCAAGTTTTGGTGATCGTTCATCTTATCAGATGGATCCTGCAAATCGTCGTGAGGCTATCAATGAATCTATTTCGGATGAGGCTCAGGGGGCAGATATACTGATGGTAAAACCAGCTTTAGCATATCTTGATATAGTTAGAGAGATAAAAGACAACACTTCTCTTCCAATGGCAGTTTATAATGTTAGTGGAGAGTATGCAATGTTGAAGTTTGCAGGGATGAATAATCTCATAGATTATGACAGGGTTGTAATGGAGACTATGATTGCTTTTAAAAGGGCAGGGGCAGATATAATTATCTCCTATCATGCAAAAGAAGTTGCAAAAATGTTACAAAAAGGAAAAAGATGAAACATTTCTTAACACTCAAAGATTTTACAAAAAAAGAGATTTTAGAGATTATAGAAACTGCTTTGCAGATAAAAAGGGAGTTAAAGACCGGTTATTATAATTCTGAGTTAAAAAATAAAACTTTAGCTATGATATTTGAAAAAAGTTCAACTAGAACAAGAGTTAGTTTTGAGACTGGTATGTTTCAGCTTGGTGGTCATGCTTTGTTTTTAAGCAATCGTGATATTCATCTTGGTCGTGGTGAGCCTGTAAAAGATACAGCTAGGGTTATTAGTAGTATGTGTGATATGGTGATGATAAGAACTTTTAAACACTCTATGATAGAGGAGTTTGCTTCTTATTCTAAGGTGCCAGTTATAAATGGTCTTACAGATTCTTATCATCCAGTACAACTTTTAGCTGATTATATGACTATGATTGAGTATGGTATAAATGAAAATGCTATAGTTGCTTATGTAGGTGATGGTAACAACATGACAAATTCTTGGATGATACTTGCTGCAAAACTTGGATTTGAGCTAAGAATAGCTACTCCTAAAGGGTATGAGGTTGAGAGTGAAGTTTTAGCAGATGCACTTAAAATAGCAAAAGAGAGTGGAGCTATCATTACTGTTACAAATGATCCAAAAGAGGCAGTTCATGGTGCAACCATAGTTACTACAGATACTTGGGCATCTATGGGGCAAGAGGATGAAAAAGAACAGCGAATTAAAGATTTTAAAGGTTTTATGGTTGATGATTTGATGATGTGTTTAGCAAAAAAAGATGCTAAGTTTTTACATTGTCTCCCAGCTTATAGAGGTCAAGAAGTTAGTGAGTCTGTGCTTGAAGGACACGCTAAAATAGTATTTGATGAGGCTGAAAACAGATTACATGCCCAAAAAGGGCTTATGGTTTGGCTAAATAAACAACGATAACAAAAGGTGGTTTAAAACCATCCTTTTGAATCATTTAAAAGAGCTTTATTGTTTGTATTGTAAGCTTTAATGATGAGGGAGATTAGTTTTGTTCCATTATCAAAGTAAGTATTTGGCTCAATACTTTCTACATCATTCATAAATTTACTCTCAGCAAATGATGTATAGCTTTTTACTGCATCATCTACATTTGATATTTCACCTTTGATATCAGACGAGTATTTGTCTGGATATTTAGATATAAGTTGTGCCATTCTTTGTTGTAGTTCAGTGTTTAGTTTTTTTATTTGACTAGATAGAACAAGTATTTTTTCCAGTTCAGTTTTACTGACAGAACCTTTTGCAGCTAAACCAGAACCAAAACCCCTCATTTGACCAACATACTCTGTCATTGGAAGCATAACCTCCATCATGATAGTAGAAATTTCTTTACCAAAAGGGTTTAAATCTTTTGCAAATCTTTTACTAACGGTTTGAGCTAACATTAGTGTTTGTCCAATCTCCTCAGTATAGCTTGAGAATGCTTCACTTGGTTTCATTTTAAATGCTTTGTTATTAAGCTTTATAAGTGCTTGTGAGATAGCAGTTGCTCTGTTGTTAATAACTGCATCAGCTGCTAAAGGTAGTGATTCCATAGTGCCTATGGCTTTTTTCATATCATCTCTGTTTCCATAGACAAGCAACATAGCAACAGTATTTCCATTCATATATGAGTTTGTTAAACCCCTAGTTTTTTGTGTAGCAATAATTAAATCTTTTAATGCTCCAATATAGACACTACTGTCTGCCTGATCGTTATTTGTAAATAATGATTTTGCCTCTAAGCTAAAAATCAAAAATATAAACAGTAAAAATATACGCACAATCTCTCCTCATCATTTTTTGTTATTGTAGCATGTTGTTTCTAAAAAGATAGTTAGTAATTGATACCTGTAACACTTCTTATCTTTTCTATCATAGGCATTGCAGATTCTTTTGCTTTGTTTGCCCCCATAATTAGTATCTCTCGTACTTCATCTTGATGTGCTTGATAATACTCTCTTTTTTCTCTAAAGTCTTTGAAATATTCCCACATAATTTCACCGAGGTAGATTTTAAAGTGTCCATGACCCTCTCCACCTTTTTTATATCTTTCTTGAAGAGCTATTAGATTGTCCCCTTCTAAAAATAGTTTTGCCATATTATAAACATTACAGTTTTCGTACTCTTTTGGATCTTCCATTGGTACATTTTCAGTTACTATTTTTTTAATAGTTTTCATTTGTGCTTTTTCTTCACCAAAAATATTTATTATGTTTCCATAGCTTTTTGACATTTTTTGCCCATCAATTCCGGGAACGGTTGCCACCTCTTCTTGAACTTTAAACTCTGGTATGGTCAATATATCTCCATACTCATTGTTAAATTTTATAGCTATATCCCTTGCAATCTCAACATGTTGAATCTGGTCTTTTCCAACAGGGATAATCTCCGAACCAAAGATTAAAATATCTGCCGCCATTAAAACAGGGTATGAAAATAGAGAGTGATTTGCTTTTATCCCTTTTGCTATTTTGTCTTTATAGCTATGCGCTCTTTCAAGTAAACCCATCGGTGTAAAAGCTGATAATATCCAGTAAAGTTCTAACACTTCTTTTACATCTGATTGTACCCAAAAGGTTGATTTTTGAGGGTCTATACCAAGTGCTAAAAAGTCTGTTGCTGTTTGCATTGTAAGTTCTGCTAATTTTTTCCCACCATTACCACTACTCATCGCATGATAATTAGCAATAAAAGCAAAAGTATCATTTTCTTTTTGTGCTTCAACCATCTGTTTTATAGAACCAAAATAGTTTCCAATATGTAAATCGCCAGAGGGTTGAATACCTGTTAATACTTTCATATATAATTTCCTAAATTTTTTTAGCATTATAGCAAAATAGAAGCTTTTATGTGTTAGTATTTTATTACAAATAAGAGGTTATACGACCTACTCAATAAAGGATGTATTATGAATGTACAAATTCGTGCAAAAGATTTAACACTAAATGAAAATATAAAAGCACATATAGAGAGTGCTGTTAATGCTTTTAAAAAATATCAGCTTGATATAACTACTGTAAATGTAAATATAGTAGCGCAAAAAAAAGGTATCTCAATAGAGTTTGATATTCATATCGCTCATGCACAACCAGTGGTTATAAATCAAAGTGATGATGTTTTAGATGCTGCTATAGATTTAGCTGTTGATAGAGCAAATAAAGCTCTTCGTCGCTTACATGACAAAGTTATCTCAAAAAAAGCAACTTCTGTTAAAGAGTTAGAAACTTTAGATGATTAACAATATATGCCCTTCTTTTTGGGCATATTTCATTCCACATTATATTAATTAGGAAATCTCTTGAAAATATTTATTTTAATGTTCGTTTTTTTAAATTTATTTGCTCAGGACAATTACTCACTCAGACTTGCCTCTGGTCAAGCAACAGAGAGTGATTTTGGTGAAGCTATTTTTGGTAATTGGAAATCATCTCCGATAGATTCTACGGTTATATCTCTTGATGGAGGTTATCTCTTAAAAGAGGGTGCTTTTGATTTACCACTAGACTTTTACATCAAAAGTGGATTAAGTAAGTTTAGTGATAGCAGTGGCTACCAAAGTGATGGAAATGGTAATTTTACATATAAATCTAAAGATGTATATGAAGCAACTTTATATATAAAAGCATATTGGAACTTTGATTTTTTACAAAATAGAATTAGAGTTGGATTTGGAGAGGGTGTTTCATATACGGATACTATTTTAAATGTTGAAAAATATGAAGCTGATAGTGAAAATGACAATAACTCAAATTTTTTAAATTATATAGATTTTAATGTAGATTTTGATTTTGGTAGATTGATAAGATACAAACCTTTTAATGGAACATATATAGGTTGGGCAATCAAGCACCGTTCAGGTATTTACGGTTTGATAAATAATGTAAGACGGGGTGGCTCAAACTACAATACAATCTACTTAGAAAAAACTTTTTAAAGGATATTTGTATGTATAATTGGGTACTTTGGTTTCATGTAATCTCTTTTATATCTTGGTTTGCAATGTTATTTTATCTGCCGAGATTGTATGTTTACCATGCAGAACATGCTGATAATACTGGTTTTATAGAAGTAGTGAAAATTCAGGAGATGAAACTTTATAAGTATATAGGTTTGCCTTCAATGTGGGCAACGATAATTAGTGGTACAACTTTAATCTTTTTGGGTGATTGGTTTGATACATGGCTTTATATGAAGCTGTTCTTTCTTATATTGCTCATAGGATATTCATTTTCACTTGGTATTTTAAGGGAAAAACTTTTAGAAGATAAGTGTACTAAAAGTGGAAAATTCTTTAGATTTTATAATGAAGTTCCAACCATACTTATGTTGTTTATCGTTGCTATGGTTGTTTTTAAGCCTTTTTCTTAATATTGGAGGTATGGTTTCAACCGTACCTCGCATAACTTATTTCTCCCCTTTTTTCTTAGCTTTAAAGAGTAGAGGTGTCCCCGTAAAATTAAATGCTTCACGAAGTTTATTTGTCAGGTATCTTCTGTATGTAAAGTGAAGTCCTTTTGGTTTATTCATAATAATGGCTATCTTTGGTGGTCTTGTTTCATATTGAGTTGCATAGTAAATTCTGATAACTTGTCCACGCATAGATGGTAGTTGATGTCTTCTCATCGCTTTATCCATAACATCATTTAGTTGTGAAGTTGTAATTCTTTGTGAGTAGTTTTTGTTTATTTCTAAAATTAAATCGTGGAGTTTATCCACTCTTTGATGTGTTTTTGCCGATAGTGTGATGATTGGGGCATAAGCTAAAAATTTAAATCTATCTCTTACCTCTTGTATGATTTTATCGTGTTGTTCCCTTTTTGAAATATCCCACTTATTTAGAACAATCACACATGCCAGTTTATTACTGTCAACAAGCCCAGCAATTTTCTCATCTAGGTCTAAAAATGGTTCACTTGCATCTAAAACAACGAGTGCCATATTTGCATTTTCAAGCATCTCGGTTGTTCTCATAAGAGCATATTTTTCAATTCCCAAGATTTTTCCACGGCGACGAAGCCCTGCTGTATCCACAAATGTTATCTGTTTATCTTTATAAACAACAGTTTCGTCTATAGGGTCTATGGTTGTTCCTGCTACGCTACTTACTACACTTCTTTCTTCGCCTAAAAGTGCGTTAAGAAGTGAGCTTTTACCAACATTTGTTCTACCTATAATAGCGATTTTAATATGGTTTATGTCGTCTTCATCAAATTCTTTGATTTTATCATTTTGAGCAAATATAGAATCATCTTCTACTCCTCCATCCATCTCATCTTCATCCCAATATGTAAAACCATCATCTTCATCATCTTGATTGTACTGTGAGAAAAATTCATCATCATTAATTTCAGGTTCTATAATGTTGATTTCATCTTCTATCTCTTTATCATCTTCTTCTTTTACTATGTCACTATCTGGGATTTTATCTGCCATCCACTCTAAAAGTTCAACGGTATTTCTGTTGTGCGCCACTGATATACCAAATATAGCATCTGTTCCAAACTCATAATACTCCCAAAGTTTCTCTTTCATCTTGTCATTATCTATTTTATTTACAACAAGTGCCATATCTTTACCCATAGCTTGAAGTTCATAAAAAAGTTTTTTATCTTCTTCTTCTGGTAAGCCTTTGCCATCAACCATATATAAAATGATGTCAGCTTTATAAGCAGCTTTTAGGCTCATCTCTTTGATTTTATCAAAAAGTTCACACCCTTTATCAAGTCCACCAGTATCTAAAAGCTGAACCTCTTTGTTAATAATAACTGCTGTTTTTCTTTTAACATCTCTAGTTGTTCCAGCTTGTTCTGAGGTTATAGCATCTCGTTTTTTTACAAGACGATTAAAAAGTGAGCTTTTTCCAACATTTGGACGACCAATAATGGCGATTTTTTTCATAAGACTACCTAAAAATTATATTTGTATGCAATTATATCTAAAATGTAAGTTGATATTTTTATATGTTGAAGTTAGATTTATAAGTTATATGAAGCCTAACGGCAAATTCCATTGCTCCGTGACATATTTTTAAGCTGCAAAAAACGGAGCAAATCGGACACCTATGACACTTCTGTTCGGACACCTATAACGGTTTCATTCGGACAGTGATGACGGAAATGATTCGGACACTTT
>JAMOQK010000030.1 GCA_027064045.1 Sulfurimonas sp.
ATAGGATCTGTTGTTTCAAGGAAAAAAAGTTTCTTCTCAAGCTGACGAGAATGTTTTAAAAATTTATATATTGCATAGGTACCCAAGGTACTACCACCGATACCAATTACTACAATATTTTTCTGTTGTACCTGTTTGGCATATGCTTTAAAAGCAGCTGTATCCATAAAAGGGAGATTGTAGTAACCTATATTCTGCTTCTCTTTTTCAATTGCATTAAAGATATCTTCATCAGAAATTGTCGGATTAAAATTATCTCTATAGTGCACTATTTACTCTTTTTATAAAAATAGTTTGTTGCCTCTACAAAACCATCAACGCTTCCACAGTCAAAACGTTTTCCTTCAAACTTGTAAGCAAGTACTTTTCCATTTTTTGCCTGTTCAAGCAATGCATCAGTAATTTGGATCTCTCCACCCTTACCAGGTTTTGTAAGCCGTAAAATATCAAAAATATCTGGAGTCAAAATATAGCGACCAATAATTGCCAGATTTGAAGGAGCATCTTTTGGATCTGGTTTTTCAACCATATTATTTACACGAACCAAATTATCTTCAATAAAATCTCCGGCAATTACACCATATTTATTTGTCTCCTCTTTTGGAACTTCTTCTACTGCAACAATAGAACATCGATACTTTTCATACAATTTTGTCATCTGCATTAAGACACCATCTCTCTCATTATCACAAAGGTCATCTGCAAGCACTACTGCAAAAGGCTCTTGACCAATCAGTGTTTCACCTGTTAAAATTGCATGTCCAAGACCCTTCATCTCAATTTGACGTGTATACGAAAAAGTACATTTATTAATTACATCTCGAATCTGAGCAAGGTACTCCTCTTTAGCAGTTCCCTGAATCTGATTCTCCAGCTCATAAGAGATATCAAAATGATCTTCAATAGCACGTTTTCCTCGTCCTGTTA
Source organism: Sulfurimonas sp. (assembly GCA_027064045.1). Lineage (GTDB taxonomy): Bacteria > Campylobacterota > Campylobacteria > Campylobacterales > Sulfurimonadaceae > Sulfurimonas. The sequence continues at coordinate 928 of JAMOQK010000030.1, forward strand.
CAATAGCTATGGTATGAATACCTGCTTCAATGGCCTCTTCTACACCATACTGCAAGAGTGGCTTTGTAAGAACGGGTAACATCTCTTTTGGAATTGCTTTTGTAGCAGGTAGAAAACGAGTTCCATATCCTGCTGCTGGGAAGAGACATTTATTAATTTTTGACATTACTATTTCCTTATATTTTTAATTTATAAACTTTAGCACTTGGTGATAAAACAACAGGTTCAAAAAGTTTTTTATCATAATTTTCTAGTACCATTAACTGTATATAGAGTGAATTATATGTTTTTTCATCAATAATTAATATTGTATTGTAATTTTTCATATATATTACTGAAATATCTGATGAAAAGTTTACCGGCTGTATACTTTTATGTAACTTCATATCTTTTGTATATTCTGTTTTTACAAATCTTCGAATTGGCATTGTTTGATTGCCAATTGTCAACTTCAGTGTTTTTTTATCTAAAAAGATATTGGACCCAAGCTGGATCTTTTGTCCTAAATCTTTAAAATTTCTAGCAACATAGAAAAATGGCTGTCTGCCTTGTCTTCCATTCATCAGGTTAATATTGGAAAAAAGTGTAACCGTTGGATAGATATTTATCATACGAAATGGCAAATAAAAATAGATATCTCGTGTTTTTTGAGGCAATTTTATATCAGACTTGAGTGTTGCAAGGAAATCATTTGTGTTTTTAAAACCATACTTTTTCGTCATCTGCTCAATATTAGAAAAAATTGTCAAATTTTTATCTTCAATCTCCTCTTTATGAGCATCTCTAAAAGCATAAGTTTTTTCTGTATATTCAACATCAAGACGTGCCATCTTTGCTGCTTCTTCTTGTGTATGCGTAAGCATAAAACTTACAGGAAAATTCACAGACCCGCTGTGCTTTCCACCATCAGCCAAAGTCTTTACATCTGCATAATAACGAATAGGATAACCATAATCCCACCAAGAGATGACATAATCTTCTCTCTCTGCTTTTTTGCCTAAATCATGCAATACTTGAACCTCATTAGCATTAAAAACAGTCGGTACTTTATAAGCTTCTATATGCTTATAATTTGGAAATAAAATGGCAAGCGTAAATGCTGTCATACTGAGATATTTCAGCTTTGTAGTCGGCATTATTCGCGCAATCTCCGTGATAAGATATGCAATACCAAAAGCTAAAACAGGTACTGCATAGATAGTAAAACGCAAACCTCCAACATAGGCTAAAAAACCCAGTCCAAGCAGTGGAAGCGAAAAGAGCATAATGCGGTGCTTATAGAGCAAATAAATATACCCTGCAAGTGCAATCAAAAATGTAACAGTATGCCCACTGATACGATTTGCAAATGTTTCAAATGGAATATGTCCTGCCTCACGTATGGTTTGCATAACAGTAAAGAAGTGAAGCCCAAGACCTTTATCAGCAACATTGATAGTATCTCTAAATACATAGTTTTTTAACTGCCCCCAGATTGGAGACAATCCACCTGAGAACAAAAATCCAGCTACAGCAGCAGCTAAAATATAAAAAATATACTTATCATATTTTTTATTCTGCAAAAAGATATAAGCTACAATAACAAGACCAAGACGTAAGAATCCATCAACATACATC
>JAMOQK010000031.1 GCA_027064045.1 Sulfurimonas sp.
CACTTAAATATAAATTTTACATTAAGTATTAATATAGAGTATCAAATATTAAGTTAATTTTAAATTTTAAAATAAAATTGAGAAGGAAATGATGTTGTTAATGTAACATAATGAAACATATCTAATCTCTAAAATAAATGTTATGCTACTTTAAATCATCAAAAAAATCATTGTTATATAAAGCATCAATCATATCTCTAACAGAAGCAAGAGAATCTTTAAACCTCGTTCTTTGTAATGTTTTTAATGTCATCTCTATGATTTGTTCACCGCCACCAGCACCAATCATAACAGGAACACCACTAATGACATCACTATATCCATATTCACCTTGAAGCATCATTGCACATGAGTGTATCTGTTTTGTATCTTTAAGAATTGCATCAACCATCACAGCTGTTGATTTTGCAGGAGCATAATAAGCAGAACCATCGCCAAGCAGATTAACGATTTGTGCGCCACCATTTCTAGTTTTCTTAACAATCTCACCAATCTCTTCAGAATCTAATAAATCATCTATTGGAACACCTGCGATGGTTGTAAACTTAGGAAGAGGAACCATTGTATCACCATGTCCACCCATAACTGTTGCCCGAATCTGCCCTGCCCCATAACCTAATTTTTCATAAATAAAATGAGCCATCCTTGCAGCATCTAAAATCCCAGCCATTCCCAATACTCTTTCTCTTGGAAAACCTGTATATTTAAGTGCAACATAGGTCATAACATCAAGAGGGTTGCTAACAACTACAACAACAGCATTTGGGGCATATTTTTTTATCTCTAATGAATAATTTTTTACTATATCAGCATTTTTCAATAGTAAATCATCTCTATTCATACCCGGTGTTCTTGGAGTGCCTGCTGTGATAACAACAATCTCGCTACCAGCCATATCTTGAGGTCCTTCAGCTGCTCGAACAATGGTATGTTCTCTCGCAGCATTCGCAGCTTGAGACATATCTAAAGCTTTACCTTTAGCTACATTAACATTTCTACCTCTTAAAATCACTTCATGACACGAACCTCTCATAGCCAATATAAATGCTACCGTTGATCCAAAATTACCTGTTCCTATGATTGTTACTTTACTCGCCATATATTAACCTTTTTAGTTAACCTTTTATTTTTAACTCAAATTATAGTTAAAAATAAAAAGTTATAAATTTTATATTTCCCACATGCCATGGCATGTGGGAAGTTGTTGAAGATTTGAAAAACTATATAGAATCTATAATAGCATTTAATGTTGCAGATGGTCTCATCGCAGTTTCAGTTTTTGTATCATCAGGATGATAATATCCACCAATATTTTGAGCTTTACCTTCAACAGAAAGCAATTCTTCAATGATTTTAGCTTCATTTTCTTCTAATGCTTTTGCTACAGGAGCAAATTTTGTAGCAAGTTCTGCATTGTCACCTTCTGCAAGTGCTTTTGCCCAATATTGAGCTACAAAAAAGTGTGATGCTTTATTATCTGGTTCACCAGCTTTTCTTGATGGAGCTTTATTGTTACCCAAGTAATTATCATTAGCAATATCAAGAGCTGCTGTAAGTGCTGATAATTTATCATCACCATGTTTTTGACCTAAAAATCTTAATGATTCAGCAAGTGCTAAAAATTCACCAAGTGAATCCCATCTTAAGTGACCCTCTTTTAAGAATTGATCAACATGTTTAGGAGCAGAACCACCAGCCCCAGTTTCAAATAAACCACCACCAGCTAAAAGTGGAACGATTGAAAGCATTTTTGCACTGGTACCTAACTCTAAAATAGGATACATATCAGTTAAATAATCACGAAGAACATTACCAGTAACAGAAATAGTGTCTTTACCCTCTCTTACTCTTGCATTTGTAAATTTTGTTGCTTCTTCAACTTCCATGATTTGAATATCTAAACCATCAGTATCGTAGTCTTTTAAATATTCATTTACTTTTTTAATCATATTAGCATCGTGCGCTCTGTTTTCATCTAGCCAGAAAATTGTAGGATTTCCTGTAAGTCTTGCTCTCTCAACTGCAAGACGAACCCAATCTTTAATAGGAATATCTTTTGCACGACTCATTCTATAAATGTCACCTTTTTCAACATTGTGACTCATAAGAACATTACCAGCTGCATCTTTAACTTCCATTACACCATCTTCAGGTACCTCAATAGTAGTTGGATGTGAACCATATTCTTCAGCTTTTTGTGCCATTAAACCAACATTTGCAACATCACCCATAGTTGCTACATCATATTGACCATTTTTTACACAATCTTCAACCATTGGACGATAAAAGTTAGCATAACATCTGTCTGGAATCACAGCTACACACTCTTTTGTTTTACCTTCCCAATTCCACATTTTACCACCATCACGAACAACAACTGGCATAGAAGCATCAATGATAATATCATTTGAAGCGTGTAAGTTTGTGATACCATTGTCACTATCTACCATAGCTATATTTGGTTGCGTTGGATAAACATCTAAGATAGCTTTTTCTATCTCCTCTTTCATTGGTGAGTTTTCTAGTTTTTTGTAAAGATCACCCATACCAAGATTTGCATTTACACCAAGTCTTGCAAATTCATCTGCATATTTTTCAAATACATCTTTGTAAAATACTTCAACAGCATGACCAAACATAATAGGGTCAGATACTTTCATCATAGTTGCTTTTAGGTGAAGAGACCATAAAACATCTTTTTCTTTAGCTTCTTCTATAGATTTAGCTAAAAATGCACGAAGAGCTTTTGCTGACATAAAAGTAGCATCTAAAATCTCTTTATCTCTTGCATCAACATCTCTTAAAACTTTACCATTAAGTTCAATGGTAACATTTTGTTCACCATCAACAATGATGGATTTTTCATTCGCATAAAAATCTCCACTATCCATAGAAGTTACATAAGTTTTAGAATTTTTTTCAAAAGGTCTTAACTTATGAGGATTATTTTGAGCAAATTTCTTAACAGCTGCAGCAGCACGACGATCCGAATTACCTTCACGAAGAACAGGGTTAACTGCTGAACCTAAGCAAGTAGCATAGATAGCATGAAGTTCTTTTTCTTCATCTGTTTGAGGGTTTTCAGGGTAAGATGGTACATCATAACCTTGTTCTTGAAGTTCTGCAATACATTCCATAAGTTGAGGAATTGAAGCAGAAATATTTGGAAGTTTAATAATATTTCCATCTGGTTGCTGAACAACTTTTCCAAGCTCTGCTAAATTGTCATCAATCTTTTGAGCATCTGTTAATCTCTCTGGAAATTTAGAGATAACCCTACCTGCTAGTGAAATATCACTAGTTACCACATCTACACCTGCAGCCTTAGTAAAAGCATTTACGATAGGTAACAGTGAATAAGTTGCTAAAGCCGGAGCTTCGTCAATTTTTGTCCAAATTATTTTTGACATTTTATATCCTCAAATTAATATTTATATTTCAAAGTTAATAATAACACTAACACGGGTAATATTTAGTTAGCTAATCAAAACATTAGTATAAGTTTCTTTTTTGTTTCATTTAGTAGCACGCCTAATATTATGTAAATGTGTAGAATAGTTACTACTAAAGTCATGTTTGTTGTGTTTATTCTTCATAAAATAGAGGTATGAAGTTTTTGCCGGAAATATTGCGGCTTTGATCGCATCAAAACTTACATTACAAACAGGAACAGATGGAATACCTTTGTTTTTGTAAGTATTAAACATACTTTTATCTTCTCTAATTCTTTTAGCAGTTACTTTTACATGGGAATATTTACCATAATTAAGTGTCCCATCCATTTGCAATAACATCCCTCTTTTAATTCTGTTTCTAATTACCGAACTTACGATTGGCATCTCTGATATATCTGCTGATTCTTTTTGAATAATAGAAGCTATTGCCACATACTCAAACCATTTTTTTTCATTATAAGTTCCAAAAAGTTTTATGGAAAAATTTTTCATCTGTTTTAAAGATTTATGCAATAAAATTTTAATTAACTCTTTTTCTGTTATCCCAATAGGTAATTTGTATGTATTTGGTACAAAAGCACCCTCTTTTTGATATGTTTGTTTATCATACTCTTCTTGAAGTTTTTTTCTATCCAAATGTAGAGTAGATGATAGTTGATTTAAAAAAACATAGGTCGTCTCACCTGGTATAAGTGTTACATTTTGAAGTGCTGCTTTTGCAGTTGTGAGTTTATATAAAAAATCAGCTTTTGTGCAACGAGTTGAACCTATATTTATCCACCCACTTTGAGGTTTTCCAATAACCCTTAAAATAAGGGAGTCAAGTTTATTTAAATCATAGTTTCTGCTGTTTAGTTGTGCTATAATTTTATTTATCGAACCTTTTGGTATATATATAACTTTAGAGGTATCTACAGGCTTATTTAGGTAATACATGAATGACAAAATAGTAATTAATGCAATTTCAAAAATATATTTCATTATAATAAGCTTTTTATCGTTCATATTTTTAACACTTTCTATCGTATTTGTACTTTTACAAAATGGATTTTATATAGATAATCTATCTGTCCCAAATCTAAAAATTAAGAAATTATACATAAAATGGAATAAAAAAATAGATATAACTGTTGATGAAATAAAAATAATAAAAGAACAAACAGGTAAAAAACCTATAAATTACAAAGAATTAAATAAAAATTTTAAAAAAATAGTTTTATTGGATTACTGGTTTGATAAAATTATCATAAATAAAATAACTTTTAATGATATATCTGGTTCATTTAAATATATAAATGGGAAAAATGGTTTTTTAAATATGTCATCACCAGATTTTTCACTAAAAAGTTCACTATTTTTTGAATCAAAACTCTTCAATATGAAGATTGATGAATTTCATGATTATAAAAGAAAGATTGATATATCTGGAAATATAATTTTTGATGCTTATAAATTAGAATTAATATCATCCCTAAATACAACAATCAATAATGAAATATTTTTAAACATATTAATAGATGCAAATAAAAATAATCTTTTTTATAAAATCAACTCCTTAAAAGAGATAAAAAGCATAACTTATGCTGTTGATTTATTAAACCTAGATAAGCGTGTAAGGTACTGGATAATAGACGCTATAAATGCTTCAACTATATCACTAAATTCTGCTTATGGTTGGGTGGACTATAAACACTTAGACAGTGCATATAAAAATATATATGCAAATGCTACTTTAAAAAATCTACAATATACATACAATCAACAATTGGATGCAATACATACAAAAGATACTTTAGTGGAGTTTAAAAAAGGTGTCTTAAATATATTTCCAAACGAAGCATATACCTATGGTTTTTTCTTGGATAAAAGCTGGTTAAAAATAGATTTTACAACAAAAGAGGAACTTTTAACACTTTATCTAAAATTTAAAGGTATTGTAAATGATGATATTCTTAATCTGCTAAACAGATATAAAATCAAACTTCCAATTAGGCAAAACAGTGGAGAAGTAGATACAAACTTAAAACTCGCAGTTAATTTAAGAACCTTAGGGGTTGATGCTCATGGTGATTTTTTTACTAAAAAGGCAAATTTCAGGTACTTGGGTTTAGATATAGATGTTGCCAATACCCATGTCATATTAAATAATTTTAATGTAACTATTAAAGATATGTTATCAAAATATAAAGATATAGCAACTGCCATAGTAGATGTTAATTTTAATGCTAAAAATAAAGAAGGTAGTATAGATTTTAGAGTAAAAGATATTAATTTTAATGAAATTGGATTATCATTAAAAAAACAGACTCAACCATTAAAAGTCTCTTATCATATTTCAAAAAAACAAGACACAATAGATGTAGATAGTTCTCAATGGAATTACCATGACCATACTTTAATGCTCGAGAAGATAAAACTACCTTTTAATCTTCTTACACTCAATGCCAACATCCCTGCAACTCTTGTCAAACTCGAAGATATAGCTACAGCATATATATCTGGTAAAGCATCTTTAAAGCCAAATAAAGTAGATTTAAATATAGATTTATTAAAATTTTCATATAAAAAAATAAAACTTAATCAGTCAAATACCTCTTTAAATATATCTTATACAGATAATCATTTAAAAATAAATTCAACAGATAGCATTAGATTAAATATAGATAAGTTTAACCCTGTTTTAAATAACACTTCTCTTGATATAAATAATGGTAATATAGTTTTAAATAATAGCGATTTAAAACTAGAGGATATAGGTACAACAAAATTAGACGGATTTTATAATATAGAAAAAAATCGTGGTTTTATAAATCTAAAAAATTTAAATATTACAAATAAAAAGTTTAAAAAAATCGTTAAAAATCAAAAAAATTTAAATATATCTATAGATAATAACAATAATAAAACAACTTTATCTTTGAAAAAAATTGATGCTAAATATATATCTGACAAAAATGGATGGAAATTAAAATTAAACTCTATGAAAAAACTTGCCAAATACTCTAAAAAACTTAAAGAGTATAATCTAAATGATGGAAATATATCTATTTCAAAATATAAAAATGATGACAAGATAAACTTTATGGCAAATATAAAGTATCCATACAAAATAATTGTACTAGACAATAAACCAATACAAAACTACAAAATCAAGGGAAAAATAGAAAATGAAACAGATGATATTTTCTTAAATATAAATGATAAAATTGATGTATCTATAAAAAAAGAGATTGATATTAAAGCTAATAATATAGGCGTAAATCTAAATGCTGTAATTGATTATTTTAATGATAAAAACTCAACATCAGACTCTACAAAAAATAAAAATATCTTCATAGACCTTAAGGATTCACATCTATGGATTAGTAAAAACAGGCATATTATTTCAGATAGTATCAAACTACAATATTTTAAAAATATCACAACAGCTCAACTCGTATATAAAGATGCTAAATCTGGATTTAAATTTGACAATGGTTATTTCCATCTTTATGGAGAAAGCTTTAATGATCACTTTATGGAGAGTTTGTTTGCTCTTTCAAAATTCAAAGGTGGTAGCTTTTCTTTTTCTATACATGGTACAACAAAAGAGTATGATGGTATATTTTATTTACATGATACAACTATACTTGAGTACAAACTTTTAAATAATATTTTAGCTTTTGTAAACACCATACCATCTCTTGTTACTTTCTCTTTACCCGGATACAATAAAAATGGCTTAGCTGTAAAAAGTGCTTATGCTGATTTTCACTCAAAGAACGATACTGTTAAATTTAGAAACATATATCTTGATTCAAAAGAGATAGACATAGCTGGTCGTGGAGATCTTAGTTTTAAAAGAGATGAGATAAACTTAATACTAAACCTAAAAAGTGATTTAGGAAGCAGTATAAAAAATATACCAGTTGTCGGTTATATATTGCTCGGTGATGATACAATCTCAACATCTATAAGTATGACAGGAAAACTAGATGATCCAACTATAAAATCTTTAATTGCAAAAGATATAATTGTAGCACCTATAAATATTATAAAAAGAACTCTTTATGCCCCTTTTAATCTATTTAGCAAAGATAAATAAAAAGAGACTATTCATTTCTCAAAACAGTTAAAATATCAACTTCACTAGCTTTTTTTGCTGGATAATAAGCTGATATAATAACTATCACAAAAGCACCAATGATGATAGACAATGCATCTTTTAAACTTAAATCTAATGGTAGTGTAGAGGTTGGATAAACATCTTTTGGTAAAGATATAATATCAAATGAACTAAGAACCCACATGCCACTCATACCAAAAACTATACCTGCTAAAATACCACTAACACCGATAACAATACCTAAAGATAAAAAAACTTTTTTTATCTCACTTTGCGTTGTTCCAAGCGAAAGTAATAAAGCTATCTCGCTTCTTCTATTCATAACAGTCATAAGCAATGAGGAAATTATATTTATGGCTGCTATTAAAATAATAAGCATTAAAACCAAAAATAAAGATACCTTCTCTAACTCTAAAGCAGCAAAAAAGTTTATATTGTCTTCCCACCACCCTTTTATGGTTACACTAGCTGGTAAGTATTTTTTGATTTTTAATATATCGGCATGTGGGTTTTTGCTAAATATATGGATACCATCATATTGATTAGTTGGCATGTGGAGCATTGCTTGCATAGCTCCAAGAGTTGTATAACTATAAGCTTTATCGTATGCAGACAAGCCAGAATCAAAGATAGACCTAACTTTAAACCTTTTTATTTTAGGCGTTACTGAAAATCCACCTGGCTCAACATTTGTAAAAATATACATCAGCTTATCATCTACATATAGATTAAAATCATCTTTTAGGGATTTACCTATGAGTATATCGAACTTTTTAAAAGTGTGATTTTTAATCGCTTTTGCTAAAACACTATTTACTTTGGCTTCATCATTAAAATCTACACCAAAGATATATCCACCCTCTAGTTTTGTACCACTTCTTGCCATAACTGCAGATTGGACATAGGGACTAAAAGATAGATTTGGAAATTTTGATTCTAAATCTATCAATAAATTTTGATTTACTGAACCATAAAATTTTGGAATAACTGTCAAAGGATAGTTCATTATAGTTAATTTCTTTTTAAACTCATTATCAAAACCATTCATTAATGCCATAGCAATTAAAAGCACCGTCACACCCAATGAAATACCTATAAATGCAAGTAATGCAGATAAAAATATAAATGGCTGATCTTTATCAAACCTTAAAAATCTTTTAACAAGATATGGAACTATTGACTTTTTCAAGAAGCAAATGCACCTTTTTTAGGTCCACTTTTTCCACAACACTGTTTATATTTTTTTCCACTGCCACATGGACAAGGATCATTCCTTGCTATTTTTTTAGTAGGTACTTCATCAATATCTCCTGCACTTGAAAGATTTAGTTGTCTTGCAGATTCATCAACTTTTCTTTGCATCTCTATTTGTTGAGCTAATCTTTCGGCTTCTTCTTCTGGAGATTCCATTTTAAATTGAATAATATGAAGAGTTTTTATAGTGTTGAACTTAATGTCATTTATAAGTTCTCCAAAAAGATTAAAACTCTCTTTTTTATACTCCACAAGTGGATCTTTTTGGTTATAAGCACGAAGTCTTATACCAATTTTCATGTTATCCATAGAATAAAGATGCTCTCTCCAAGCGTTATCCAACTCTTTAAGTGATAGTTCTCTTTCTATATCATGACGAGTGTTTTCATCAAGTACACCCATTTTTTCATCGTAAGATTCTTTGATAATTTCAATTAATTTTTCTTGTAACTCTTCATATTCTAATGATGCAAGAGTTTCACTTGAAATATCAAGGTTAAGTTCCTCTTTTACAAGTTCAGTTAATTTTTTAATATTAAAATCTTCTTTTGCTCCACCATCAAAAATGTCACAATTACTTAAAAGATTAGAAACATATTCCTCTCTAATCTCATTAACTTTAGCACTTATATCATACTCTGGATCTAATAGCTGATTTCTATACTTATAAACAATTTTTCTCTGTTCATTCGCAACATCATCATACTCAACAATCTGCTTACGACCTTCATAGTGCATATTTTCAACTTTTTTCTGAGCTTTTTCAACTGCACGGGTAACCATTTTTGATTCTATGTATTCACCATCTTCAACACCAAGTCTTTCCATGATAGATTTAATCTTATCACTTCCAAAAATTCTTAAAAGATTATCTTCTAATGATAGATAAAATTGTGTAGTTCCAGGATCACCTTGGCGACCACTACGACCACGAAGTTGATTGTCTATACGACGATTTTCATGTCTCTCAGTCCCAATAATATATAAACCACCAAGTGCTTTCACTTCATCATCTACTTTGATGTCAACACCACGACCAGCCATATTTGTAGCAATAGTTACCGCACCTTTTTGTCCAGCAGATTTAATAATCTCACCCTCTTGTTCATGATTTTTAGCATTTAAAACGGTATGTGCTATCTTCTCTCTTTTTAAAATATCATGTAATACTTCAGATTTTTCAATCGAAGCTGTACCGATAAGAACAGGTTGACCTGTTTTTGATAATTTTTTAATAGTATCTATAGCAGCATCAAATTTTTCATTTTCAGTTTTATAGATTAGGTCATTTAAATCTTTTCTTGTAATAGGAATATTTGTAGGGATAGAAACAACATCCAGTGAATAAATCTGTGCAAATTCTGTTGCTTCTGTCTCAGCAGTACCAGTCATACCAGCTAATTTATCATACATTCTAAAGTAATTTTGAAATGTAATATCAGCTAAAGTTTGGGTTTCCTCTTTTATTTCAACTTTTTCTTTGGCTTCTAAAGCTTGATGCAATCCTTCAGAAAAACGACGACCTTCACTTAAACGACCTGTAAATTCATCGACTATAACAACTTCACCATTGTTTACAACATAATCAACATCTTTTTCAAAAAGATAATTTGCTTTTAGTGCTTGATCTAAGGCATGTGGAAGCGAGGCATTTTCAGCACTATAAAGATTTTCTACACCAAATAATTTCTCAGCTTTTGTAATTCCATCTTCTGTAATTAAAATAACTTTATCTTTTTCATCAACAGTAAAATCTTCATCTTTAACAAGTTGTAGTGCTATTTTATTTGCATCTGCGTAGTCTTGCATACTTCTGTTTGTTGGACCAGATATTATCAATGGTGTTCTTGCTTCATCAATCAAGATAGAATCCACTTCATCAACTATAACAAAATTATGACCTCTTTGAGCCATATATTCATGTGAATAGCTCATATTGTCTCTTAGATAATCAAAACCAAATTCATTATTTGTTCCATAAGTTATATCTGCATTGTAAGCTGCTTTTTTAGCCTCAGGATCATTTTCATCTTCTAAGATAGTTCCAACAGAAAAACCTAAAAAGTTATATAAAACACCCATCTCACTTGCATCTCTTGAAGCAAGATAGTCATTTACAGTAACAAGATGAACACCTTTACCAGTCATCGCATTTAACACGATAGCTAGAGTTGCCACAAGTGTTTTACCCTCACCTGTTTTCATCTCTGCTATTCTACCTTCGTGTAGAACCATACCACCTATGAGTTGCACATCAAAGTGTCTCATATTTAAAACTCTTTTACTAGCTTCTCTTGTAATTGCAAAAGAATCGCTTAGAACTTCGTCTAAAGTTTTTTCCTCATTTAAAACACTGTTTTTTAAATTTAAAAAAGCCTCTTTTAGCTCATCATCATTTAATGATTCATATTTACTCTCAAGAGCGTTTATATTTTTAACTCTCTTTACATATTTTTTTAATTCACGATCGTTGGATGTACCAAATACTTTACCCATTAATGCTTGTAGCATTCTCAAACCTTATATAAACTACTATATAATTCACTATATAGTAGAAATTGAAATTCCTTTATTCTACCATAGTATAGATTATACTTTGCATAAACCATGCTATGTAAACAATCACTTTGATATAATTTTACAAAGGAGATGAAATGAGATATATGGTGTTGTTGGTGTTTTTTTATACATTAAGCTTTGCATCGATGAAGGAGATAAACTCATTTGAAGCTGATTTTACCCAGAGTATAACTGATGAAAAAAACAAAACGCTTACATATAGTGGGCATGTAGTTGCTTCTAAACCACAAAATGCTCTTTGGAATTATCTAAAACCTGTAAAAAAAGATATATATATAAATGAATTTAGTGTTACTATAATTGAGCCGGAAATAGAACAAGTTATTGTAAGAAAAATATCATCTAATTTTGATATTTTCAAGCTAATTAAAAATGCAAAAAAAATTGAAAAAAACAGATATTTAGCAATTTATAAAGATATAAAGTTTAGTATTATGATTAAAGACAGTCTTATAAATTCTATTTCATATAAAGATGAATTTGATAATGATGTAAAGATAGTTTTTACAAAGCAAAAACAAAATATAGAGGTAGATAAAAATATCTTTTATCCAAGAATGCCGATGGATTATGATATAGTCAGAGATTAATTTATGAATAAATTAATCTCTATTTGTTAAGCTCTTAACTCTTTTATCCAAGACTGCATCCATGCATTTACTTCTGGTCTTGGTGTCTCTAAAAATTCTAAGACAAAACTATCTTCAAGCTCACAAATAGCAATAGACTTTGGTCTAAATGCCAAAATTTCAACATTTTTAATGCCATGTCCAAAACAAAAAAGAAGATTCTTAGCATCTAAAATATCTTCTCGAATTGTTCCGTTTAAGCTTTTTGTATGAGCATAATGATCAAATACTGTTATGAAAACAGCTTCTGGATTTTCTTGTATCTTTGTTTTAAAATGCTCTATTATTTGAGAAATCTCTGAAAATTTCATCTCACTTTTCAAAAATTTAATTGCATACATAGGGTGTGTATCTAAAAGTATTGATCTTGTCATCAATAGCTCCTCTTGTAATTATATAGGATGTTATTTTATCATTTTAATTGTTAATGGGTATTTTAAAAGTCGATAGATTAGGCTATTTGCCTAATCTATGTTTAAATTTAGTTTAATTTGTAGTCTTCTATAAGGTTAAAATTAAGATATTTATAAATATCTGCTTTTTTAGAACCAATTTTTTTAGGAACTATATCAAGATATTCCTCTTTAGTTGGTAAACGACCTAGCATCGCAGTAACAGCAGCAAGTTCAGCAGAACCAAGATAAACTTTAGAATCTTTTCCTAAACGGTTGTCAAAGTTACGAGTAGAAGTTGAAAATACAACTGCCCCATCTTTAACTCTTGCTTGATTACCCATACATAAAGAACATCCAGGAATCTCTGTTCTAGCTCCAGCTGTGCCAAAGATAGCGTAATAACCATCTTCTCTAAGTTGTTTTTCATCCATTTTGGTTGGAGGACACACCCAAAGTCTAGTTGGAACAGCACCCTCACCTTTTAGTACCTCACCTAAAGCACGATAATGACCAATATTTGTCATACATGAACCAACAAATACTTCATCAATTTTTGTAGGTCTATCACTTGCTAAAATATCTGAAAGTGTTGCAACATCATCTGGGTCATTTGGACAAGCTAAAATCGGTTCTTTAATCTCATCAAGATTTATCTCAAGAACCGCTGCATATTCTGCATCTTTATCAGCTTCTAAAAGTATTGGATTTTCAATCCACTCTTCCATTTTTTGAATTCTTCTGCGAAGTGTTCTGTGGTCTTCATAACCAGATTCAATCATTTGCTCTAAAAGAACAACATTTGATTTTAAATACTCAATTACTGGTTCTTTGTTGAGTTTTACAGTACAAGCAGCGGCACTTCTCTCAGCAGATGCATCAGAAAGTTCAAAAGCTTGTTCACATTTTAAATCAGGAAGACCTTCTATCTCTAAAATACGACCAGCAAAAATGTTTTTCTTACCCTTTTTCTCAACTGTTAAAAGTCCCTCTTGAATAGCTTTGTGAGGGATAGAATTTACTAAATCACGAAGAGTGATACCTGGTTGCATAGTTCCACTAAATCTAACAAGAACAGACTCAGGCATAGTAAGAGGCATGCTTCCTGTAACACCAGCAAATGCAACTATACCACTACCACCAGGGAAAGAGATACCAATAGGAAAACGAGTATGACTATCTGCACCAGTACCAACAGTATCTGGAAGAACCATTCTGTTTAACCATGAGTGGATAACACCATCACCAGGGCGAAGAGCTACACCACTTCTACAAGAGATAAAATCTGGTAAAGTATGGTGCATCTCAACATCACTTGGTTTTGGATAAGCTGCTGTGTGACAAAATGACTGCATAACTAAATCAGCATTGAAACCAAGTGCTGCAAGTTCTTTAATCTCATCTCTTGTCATTGGTCCTGTTGTATCTTGAGAACCAACTGTACTCATCTCAGGTTCAACATACATACCAGGGCGAACACCAGTTAAACCAGATGCTTTACCTACCATTTTTTGAGCCAATGAATAACCTTTACCATTGTCAGCAGGTTGTTTAGCTGTTAAGAAAATATCACTAGTATCCATACCTAAAACACTACGAGCTTTAGAAGTTAAACCACGACCTATAATCAGTGGAATACGACCACCAGCACGAACTTCATCTGTAATAGTGTTAGGGTTTAGTTTAAAAGTAGAGATACACTCACCATTTTTGTGAGCCTCACCTTTATACGGATATATATCAACTATATCGCCAGTTTCCATCTGTGTAACATCAAGTTCTAATGGTAATGCACCACTATCTTCACTAGTTGCAAAGAAAATAGGAGCGATAATGCCACCTAAAACTACACCGCCAGTTCTTTTGTTTGGAACGCCTGGAATATCTTCACCCATATGCCATTGAACAGAGTTAATTCCTGATTTTCTTGATGAACCTGTACCAACAACATCACCAACATAAGCAACAGGGTTACCAAGTTCTTTAAGTTTGTTTATAGTACCGATAGGGTCATCCATCTTAGCAGTAAGCATAGAATTAGCGTGAAGTGGAATATCTGAACGAGTAAATGCTTCTGAAGCAGGAGAAAGGTCATCAGTATTTGTTTCCCCTGGAACTTTAAATACAGTTACAGTGATTTTTTCTGCAAGTTCTGGCTTAGATGTAAACCAATCAGCATTTGCCCATGAAGTGATAACCTCAGTAGCCGCACTATTTCCAGCTTTATGAAGTTCTTCAACATCATTAAATGCATCATACACTAAAAGAGTATGAGAAAGTGCTTCTATTGCGGCAGCTACAACTTTATCATTGTTTGAAGATAAACAATCAACCAATGGTTTAACATTATAACCACCAAGCATTTGACCTAACATCTCAACAGCTTTTTCAGGAGTGATAGCCTTTACATGATGGCTTTCAGAAGCCACTTCATTTAAAAAGGCAGCCTTTACATAAGCAGCATCATCAACACCTGGAGATACTCTGTTTTCAAGTAAATCCATCATATCATCTACAAACTCACCAGTTTTAATAAATTCTATAACTTCTACTGTTTGTTCAGCAGTTAATGGTAATGGAGGTACTCCAAGTCTTTCTCTCTCAGCTACATGCGCTTGATAATCTTCGATGAATGCCATAATTATTCCTATTTATAAATTTTGATAATTATATCTAAATAAAGATGCTCAAAAATAGTGTAGTTACTATACTTCACATATATTTTAAACTTTATTTATGGAGTGTTTAATTTAGTAACATTATCCTGAGAATAGATTTCTTGATTTCAATTCAGCACTTATGATTTCTCTATCTTTACCACAATAATTACTGTTTAACCATACTAAATAGTTGTCTGGCAACTCAGAATAAAGCATCCCTTTATATTTTCCAAATTCAACTCTTTTACTTTTTTTTGTTTGAATTTTTTGTTCTATAAAAATAGCTTCTATAGCACTATGCTTTACAATAAAAACAAATTCATCAAATTCTAATCTTTTTTGAATAGAAAATGTATATGTTTCAAAATCAAAGAAGCCTTTTCTATCAGATACAAAATTTTGTATTTTTTTAATCTCTTCTACAGATAGTTGTTCCAGATTTTCAACATAAACACTAAAAGAATTTTTATATTTTTTAAAGATAAGCTTTGCTTTCATCAGAGAATTTCGCGAATCCCTTTTGCATTTGGAGCAGATAATACACCCTCAGATTCTAACTGTTCAATAACTCTAGCAGAACGGTTATAGCCTATTTGTAATTTTCTTTGTAGATATGATATAGAAGTTTTTCTATCTGTTAAAACAACATTCTTCGCCTCTTCATAAAGTGGATCTAGTTCTTCATAAGTCTCTCGTGAAGATGAGTTTTCATTTTCATTCTCCTCTACTAGAAAACTTTTATCATAGTTTGGTTCTCTTTGCGATTTTATAAATTCAACTATGGTTTCAATCTCTTTTTCCGTACTCCAAGGGGCATGAAGTCTTACTAAACCTGTTGCACCTGGAGGTGTAAAAAGCATATCTCCACGACCTAAGAGAGACTCAGCCCCCATTTGGTCTAATATGATTTTACTATCTATCTTCTGCCCTACTCTATAAGATATACGAGATGGTAAATTTGCTTTTATAAGTCCTGTTACAACATCAACCGATGGTCTTTGTGTTGCAACTATAAGGTGGATTCCTGAAGCTCTTGCCATCTGTGCTAATCTTGCTATGGAGTGTTCAACATCTTTTCCACTTGTCATCATTAAGTCAGATAATTCATCTATAACTACAACTATATACGGAAAATGTTCCCCACCCTCTTTTTTAACTTTATCATTATAATTTTCTATATTTTTAGTGCGTGTCTCACTCATAAGTTCATAACGGCGTTCCATCTCTGAAACCATATTGTTAAGTGCTACTATGGCTTGTTTTGGTTTTGTTATAACTGGTGTTAAAAGGTGTGGAATATCGTTGTATATAGAAAACTCAAGCATCTTGGGATCTATCATAAGAAGTCTAAGTTGGTCTGGTGAATTTTTATATAAAAGTGAAAGTATCATAGCATTTATACCAACACTTTTACCACTCCCTGTTGTTCCTGCTATAAGTAGGTGTGGAAGTTTTTTAAGGTCTGTTATAAATGGTTTTCCAACTATATCCTTACCAAGCGCTATGGTTAGTGGTGATGCAGACTCCTTAAAAAGTTTAGAATCAAGTAACTCTCTTAGATATATGGTGTCAACACTGTCATTTGGTATCTCAATACCAACAACATCTTTACCAGGAATAGGAGCTTGAATACGGATGGTTTCAGCTGAAAGTGCCATAGCTAAATCATCTTGAAGATTTAAAATCTTACTAACTTTTACATTTGCAGCAGGTTTAAACTCAAAAGTTGAAACAACTGGTCCTGCATAAGTTCTTACTACATCACCATCTATTTTAAAATGAGCTAGTTTTTCAATGAGATAACGAATCTTATCATCTAACTCACTCTCATCTACACTATGAGAAGTTGTTTTTACCTCTTGTAAAAACTTGATTAAAGGTAGTGTGAAATTTTTTGGTTTCTCACTCGTTCCCTTTTCTATGGTCTCTAAAAGTTTTTTGTTTTCCTCTAACTCTTCCACTATAACTGCATTTTTTTGTTCTTTTACTTTTGATGCTACCTCTAAAATAGTGTGTGGTTTTTGCTCTACTTTTATAACTTCTTGTTTGAGTTCTTTTGATGTTTCCTCTTTGGAAGTTTTAATCTCATCTTCCACATGCCAAGGTAAATCTTCTTTGGAGTCTTCTTTAGAGTCATTTTGTGGCTTTTTCTCTACATTTTGAATAACTTTTTTTCTTAAATATGTTGGCTTGTCAATCTCGTCTTCATATACCTCTTTGGCATGTGGGAGTTCTTTTTTAAAAAGCTTTAAAAAAGAGGCTACTAACTCATCTACACTTTTATCAATTAAAATCAGTATAGAAAGAGATGTAATCATCGCCCAAAATATCCACAATCCAAACACGCCAATATATGGTGATAAAAAATCTACAAAATCACCACCTATCTTACCTCTTAAACTATTTTTAATCAACAAAGATTGAAATAATAAAGATGAAAAAAGTAAAAGAAATGAAGCAACCATAACTTCAGCTCTACGAAAATTAAATGAAGTATTTTTATAAAACATATATAAAGGTATCAATAAAACCAATAAATAAACATAAGATATATAACCAAAAAACTGATGATTATAAGATGCAAAAGAAGCACCATAACTACCAATAAGCCCACTATCTCCTAAAATCGTAGCAACACCCAAGTATATAAATACACCAAAAAATATAATAAAAATGCTTTCTTTCAAATCGTAACCTCAAAAATATAAATAATAGATTGAAGTATAGCTAAAAATACTCAATGAAAAAAATTTATAAATAATTAACTAAACTTAATTTGGAAACTTTACTAACAGTTGAAAGCATAGCTTGATAATTAGTCGTTAATTGTGTTAAGCTTAAAGATGCTTCAGCTAAATCTGTATCTATCACTGATGAACGGAGTTTCATTGTACTCATCTCTAATGTTTGAGTTCTTTCTAATGAATTAGTAAGAGAATTCGACTGTGTTCCCACTTTAGCATGAGACCTATCAATATGCTCCATCAAATCATCTAACATTTCTATAGAGTTTTCAATACCAACACTTCTAGTATCTCCACTTGTGTTGTCTGGATATATTTTATGATTTTCAACAGCAGTTATAATATCATTCAAGTTTTTAAAAAAATCTGTTTTTGGATCTCTTATAGTTAAAGCATTGTTGGAATTAAATGTCATTAAAGATGAAGCAGCAGTAAAGTCACCACTGTTTGAATCGAACAAGGCTATATCTGCTTTTGTTGATGGATTTAACTTATCTTGAAATTTAATTTTACCATCATAAGAGAGTGAAACATCACCAGAATCACTGGCAGTTTCAATAGCATTATCATAATCATCTGCATTATTTTCTGATGCTGGATAATTACCTGTTGTAACCATATTTATAACATCCATAAGCTGTTTATATGTCATTTTATCACCATCAACAGCATCTCTTGGAGTGTCCATATTAAAAATCTTATAGTTTGTTGTGCCATCATCTGGAGAAAATGTAGAACCATTAGAATTAAAATTTATATCTACATCATAACTGTTTCCACCTATATCTGTACCTTGAAGTTTAAAAGATGAACCATTTAATGAGCCACTTGAAACTTCTGAAAGTTTTGTAGAATTAGTTGCAAAAGCATTTGTGTCTTTTATGATTTGAGAATTACTTGAATATACGCTAGAACCATCTTTAGTAAAATGTGTTCTATCATAAAGTAGTCCATCAATTTTTGATATATCAGCAGCTGCAGAACTATAATCAGATTTTACAAACTCTTTTACAAATAAATCGGTTGCATCTGGATAGTTTGTTTCACCATCATCTAAGTTTCCGATTTTTCCAGGGTCTGAATATGAGCCATCATTTATATCTGCTTTATCATCACCATCATCCAAATCAAAATCAACCGCTCCTATCATATGAAAATCAAGTCGACTAGAACCTTTGATTTTATCTTCAACAACAATTTCTCCATACTTATTCATAGTAACATTAACAATTTTTAAAGCTTGGGTGTTGCCATATGCATTGCCTATTTGTGTTAATAGTTCATCAACTGTATTGTTATCTTTCATCTTAATCTCAGTTTGAAAGGATGTTCCGTCTGTTTTAGAACCTCTAACATAAAAATGATGTTTTACTTCATCAGTAGCATCATCAGTATCTCCCATCAAATCTCTGATTGTATCACTTGGAGTAATAAATTTGTCAACTCCATCTGAACCATCTGTAGGATGCTGTGCTATTAAATTGTATTGTGGAACATTTGTTGATACCTCTTTTTTGACATTACTCTCTTCGCCCAAAAACAATTCGGAGCCACTTAAATTATATGTTTGCTTAACTCCATTACCTATAAAAGCATCTCTTAAACTATCATTCCCCATATATGTTCCATCTGAAGCAATAGGTTTGGTATCTATAGCAGATCCAGAAAAAATATATTGTCCATTTATAGAAGTATTTGCCAAATTTTTAAAATGTTTTTCAAGACCTCTTAACTCATTTGCAATAGCATCTATAGAAGCAGAACTTTGTGTAGCATCATTTGCAACTTGTATAAGGAGTGTTCTTGTCCTGTTTAAAGTAGTTTCAAATTCATTTAAAACTGTATCAGTTTGATTTGAAACTTTATAACCACTTTCGGTACTCTTTTTAATTTGACCTAAAGTTACCATCTCGTTATCTAGTCTCATAGTTTCAGTAAATGTAGATACATCTTCCTTTGCATACTGAATTTTAAGTCCAGAAGATATCTGTTTATTTACATCAAAAAGTCTCTCATTTGAGCGAGAGTTCTGTGTTTGTAAATTTTTATAATACATATCAGATGTTATTCTCATTTTAAACTCCTATTTACCACAAATATTTATCTATATCTACTCTGAATTAAAAGCAATATAAGTTCCATACTCAAATATCGACTAAAATTCATTTACTATTAAGTTAAAAAGCACTATCATTTCAACTCTTCAAGCCAGTGTGGTGAAATGGTAGACACGTCGGATTCAAAATCCGATGCTCGTTGAGCGTGCCGGTTCAAGTCCGGCCACTGGTACCACAAACAGTAAAACCCCCAAATATAGGGCTTTAAATACCCTCAAAAATTAAACTATCAGTGATATTTATAGCTTTTTACTGACAATTTTACTGATAGTATCAGTAAAGAATTCCCTTTATTTAACCCCATAAGTCCAACTTCTCATATCTCCACTAGAACTTAGCTTAGTATCTATATGAAGTCTATAATCTCCACCTGCACCAATCCAATGTGAGCCTTGCCCTATTCCTGTAAAACCTGCTTGAATTATACAAGATAGAAAATGAAAATAATCTGATTTATTGTTAAATGTTTTCTTTTTAATATCTACTGCCTTAGCACCATCTCCATTATCAATATGTGTACTTGTTGATTTTCTTCCAACTTTATTAACACTATAATCTTTACAAGTTGCACCCTGTTCTACATAGACTGGTTTTCCGTAAAGCTCCCTTGCCTTATCTAATTTGTCTTTAGTATCTTGGTTAAGACTAGCACCACATCCACAAGGACATTTTAGATTCTCTTTTTCTTCATCAAAATATTTCATTTTATTTCCCTTTTATCGTATTTATCCCATTCACCCCAAATGATGCAGTCACTATTGTAGCCCAAGACGCTGTTATAGGTGTAAACAAGTCTGTCATTAACTTAGAGGCTAATTTAGCTCCATCAACATCCCCAAATTTAAAAGCTACAACGAAAATAAGAACTGATGTTACAAGCAAATAATATCCATAAGCCCAACTAGCGAATGTCGCTAAGTTTCTTCTCATCTTGCCGTTTGGATCTAATGTCTTAATAAATAAAGACTTAGCTTCTGCATCGATATGACCTGCTTGTGCTTTTTCTATATCAGTATCAATCCATTCTTTAGCAATATTCTCAACTGTTTTAGTTGCACCACCTGTAAATATACTTGCTATTGTTCCCCCTATTGTTCCCCACATGATTAGTCCTTTTTCCTATCTATGGAAGCATAAGTGGAAATAGTATCGAGGAAATCGTCTAACTTCCCCTCCATCTTCTCTACTTTTTGATTTGTATTTTTTGCGACTAATTCTAGGTTTTTTAAATGCAGTTCTAATTCTAGTTTAGATACAAACTTTGCTTCTGCTTTGCCCATATCTAAATGGGTTGATGTGTTTTGTTCAAGCACAACAATACGCTCAACATTTGCATCGATTTTCTTAAACTGTGCATTAAGTTTTTTATCTAAATCTTTTGAGTTTGTACCACTTGTAGTTATATGTTTTTCCATATCTTCTTCAAGCCTTTCAACTCTATTTCTCAATACTGCGTATGTACCGATAACACCTGCAATGGCAATAACAATATTAACCATCCAACTTTCTAAATTCATATTAAACCTTTCATTGCTTCATCTGCCATATTTTACCTCTCGAATTCAATGGTCATCTCCCACCCACCACTACTAAAGTTGTGATTGACTGATTTTATTTGATATTCTCCGTCATCTTCTAAAGTATCAGTTAGTTCTAAAATTCCACCAGCAAATACAATCTGTCCTATGGTAGATAAGCTTCCAGTAACTATTCTCTGGTTAGCTCTTTGTAAATATGCATCTGCTTTTAATTTTGCTTCGGCTTCATTTTTAAACGAACTTCTATATACAAGTTGTGGCATACCATCGCCAACAATAATATTTTTAGTTGTATTTGTTTTTGTATCGTGCCATGTAGCTTTACATGATTTGTAGAGTGTTTTATTTGAGTGCTTTGCAGATAGTGAACTACACTCATCAGCACTTATTGTATATTTTGGTAACTCATCACTTTTTTTATCATCTTTTACTTTTTTCATAAAGTATAGAGTGTTATTTTTTATGTTAAATATCGCATTCAAATCTCTAGCTATTCTATTTAAAAAATTTAGATCACTTTCATCATGCTGTGCAATACTAGTCATAAAAACATCATCGAAATCGCTTTTTAACTCAAGACCGCTTCTATCTGCTATCTGAGAACATATATCTTTTATAGACAATTTTTCGTAAGTAATATCTCTTTTTTGTTTTAAAACATTGCTAAAATCAACACTTGTAGCATTTATCGTAATTCCCTGATGCTTATCCCATGTGCTACTTTGCACTTTAAAAATTCCACAAAAAGTTAAATCATCACCATATCCTAAATATAGCTCCAACTCATCTTCATACTTTGGTCTGATAAATCCATCTGTTATTTTTATAGTGAGTTCATCGGCTTTTTCATTTGCTTCATCTTTAAAACTTATACTTGTATTGTTTTGTTTTAAAACTGTAGTTACATCATCGCCATTGGCAATGATTTTAAAATTGGGATACATCACCATAGCTTTTTAGCCTTTGGAGTTATTTCTACATCTATTACTGGAAGATTTACTGTATCACCATCATTTAAAATTGGTTTTGTAGCTAGTATAGGGTTGTATGCTATCACCTTATCAAACACGGATAGTGTTTTATACTCTTTATAGATTATTTGGTCTAGTCTATCGCCATCTTGAGCTTTATATTGCTTCATAACTAAAACCATCCCCTACAACTGCCAGGTCTATTTTAAACTCTTGTTTTAAAAACGCACCATCTTTTAAAAAACCACTTCTACTTAACTCAAGTGCTAAGATTAGGATTGTTTTACAAGTTCCATCGCTAAAAGCTAAAATACGAGGCTGTTTGGCTCTTGCCATTAACTCAAAATCTCTCAATTGCTTTTGAGACTTAGCTATAAGAGTACCTTTTAACTCTATAGCCTCCTCGTACATTCCAGTAGATTGCCAGTTGTCAAAATTACCAAGTCTTTTTGACTGATTAAATACAAAGTTTATAGTTCTCTTGAGTTCATCAAAGGCAGTGTCATTTATATCAAATGTAAATTCATCTATTTGTGCTAACACTCACAAGCCTTGGTTTTAAATTATGGGTGTATTATCTTTAAAAAATGAAGTTAAAAAAAGGTCATATTTGTTGGCATAAAACTAAATCACCTCATCGCTCAAATTTCTATCATTTCCTTGTTGCAACATTGCTCTTTTTATTGCCTTTTCTATATCAATACTACTTGATGGGTTATTTACAATAACTTTTACATGGTTTGTTTGCTGCATAGCTTGTTTTTCTTTTTGTATTTTTGGAACTGGAGGTATGTATTGTGGCTGAGAAGCTACCAACTGTGTGCTTACAGCTGTTGCAACTGCTACCTTTTTCATTGTAGCACCTGGATTAAAGTTTGGATTATTCGCAGACTTATCCTTTGTCTGCTCTTTTTCATCGCTACCAAATCCAAAAAAACCTTTTATCGCAGACCCTATATTTTTAAGTTTGCTTACTGACTTCCCAAACCAATCAAATTTGCCCGACAACCAATCAAATGCTTTGCCAAAGCCATTCATTAACAACCCAAGCGGAGACCATTTAAAAATTGTTTTTACAAATCCCCATACCTTATCTACACCGCCTTTAAACCAGTCAAACTTATTATATGCCCATACAAGCCCACCAACTAATGCACCTATAGCAATTACGACAAGTCCTATAGGATTTGCACTTAATACAAAATTAACACCCATCATAGCTACTTTAAAAATTCCACTTGCTATTGCTCCAGCTTTTTGTGCTATTGCATATCTACTAGTCCATAGTGTTGCTATCTTCGTTTTTGTAGCGATTACTCCTTGCCAAAAAGCGAGTGCTTTAGCTTTAACAGTTGTGTAAAATATTTGTGCTTTATTGAGTGCCAATGCTCGACCCTCTGCACTAGTCCAAAAAACTGCTAATTTAAAACCACGATAAAGTGATCCGAAACCATCTGTTACAAAACTAAAAGCATATCTAAGTGCAAATGCAGAGACGCTAAGTGCTATCATGCCTCCACCAACTCCACCAATAACAGTTGCTAAAGTTCTATGATTTTCTATAAAGCTATTTAAACCTTGAGTAACACTTGTAATCCCACTTGTAATTCCTTTTAAAGCTGGTAAAAACAGAGATGTCGCAGATATACTAACTCCCTCTAATGCACTTCCAAGAGCTTTAAAACTACCCTTTACAGTATCGTTTTGTTGTTTTGCGATTCGACTTGCTGTGCCTTTGTAATTTTTGATTACATCAAGATATTTAGTTATCCCTTTAGCTCCCTCTTTGGATACGAGTTCAGCTACTCCTGCTGCAGCTTCCTCACCAAATATATCTTTATATATAGACAACTGTTCGCCACTTCCCATTCCTTTGGTAGCCTTTGCAACATCTCCTAATATCTCCACCATATTTCGCATATTGCCGTTTGCATCTAAAGTATCAACTCCTAACTTTTTGAGAGTTTTAGAAGCTCCACTACTTGGTGCTGCCAAACTTAAAAGCATTTTTCTAAGTGTTGTTCCAGCTTGAGAGCCTTTTATACCCACATTGCCGAGTAATCCAGCCATTGCAGAGGCTTCCTCTAAACTCATACCAGCTTTTCTTGCTACTGGTCCTACATATTTCATAGTTTCGCCAAGTTTTGCTAAGTCTGTATTTGCAGTTGTAAAAGTTTTAGCTAATATATCACTAACATTTCCCATATCTTTAGCTTTTAAACCAAAACCACTTAAAATATCACTCGCTATATCACTTGTCATTGCTAAATCTGTTTGACCAGCACTCGCAAGATTTAAAAGACCAGGCATTGCTTTTATAGTTTCATTTGCTTTAAAACCAGCCATTGCCAAGTATTGCATACCCTGTCCGACTTCACTTGCACTAAATGTAGTTGAAGTTCCGAGTTGTCTTGCAGTAGAATTTAATTTTTTAAACTCTTCATTTGTAGCACCACTCAAAGCCTTAACTCTTGCCATTGAGCTTTCAAACTCTATACCAGCTTTAAAAGGTGCTGCTATTGCATACCCAATAGCAAGTTTATCAAGCATTTGTCCTTTTAGATTATCTCTTACACCTTTTCTTTGTTGTGAGTTTGCTATAGAAATACCAACTTTACTTTTTACACCCTCAAGCTTACTAAAAGCTTTTTGTAACTTAGAAGCATTTTTTAACTCAATGCCATACTTTCTTGCCTCAAGCTTTGCTTCTAAAAAAGCTTTTTTAGTCATCTTGATTTTATTTTTTAGTTCACTACTTCCCCCACCAGCTCTTTTTTGTGCTTTTTGTAGTTGCTGGAGTTCTCTGTTTAAACCCAGGACTTTACCAGTAAGTCCTTTTTGAAAACTAATCGACTTTAAACTCTTTGATAAGGCTCGTCCTTTCTCATCAATAGTCTTAAAAGCACTACCAAAACTACTCTGTAAGGCTACACCTATACCAAAACTTATCCCTATTGATTTAACAGACATCTCAACTCCTTTTTGCTACAATACCTACATGAATGACTTTATAGATAAACATTTTTATTTTGTATCCTTTTGTATAGGATTTTTAACTATTGCTATATTTGACTATAGTGCCATAACTGATGATACTTTCACTTTTATAGTTATATCCCCAGTTATAGCACCATTTATAGGTGCTATAGTTATGATTGGACTGGCTCTACTAAGAGGTGCTATTGCTCTCCTCGGAGATTTCTTTCGTCTCGTTAGTAAAGCTCACAAAATCACTTAGATCCATTTTTAGCATATCTTCAAAAGAGAAGTGCAACCAATGACCCATATAAGCCATTGATTTAACACAATCTTTCCAATCTATGACAAAAAACCTTTTAGCACCTCATCAATTTTGTTAAAATCTTTCATACTAAGTTCATCTACCTCATCAGGAGTAAGTCCTGTAAGGTTTACTATCAAAGCCAACTCTTTATCAAACTCATCAGCTATATCGCTAACGAGCTTCATATCTTTTACTTTAGGCTCTCTCATCTCGATTTCTTTGCCATCGCTTAGTTTTATTTTTTTCATACTGTCTCCTTATTGTATATGTGATCTTAAATCTGCTAGATAATCAACACCATCAATTATGCATATCATATTTTCAGTATCTAGCATAACTGCTTCTTTTCCATCTATTGTCATGATGTATTTGTTTACATTCATTTTGACTTTTCTTTCAACTTCACTATTCGCTTTCCAGGTTCCGTCATCGACTTCTATCTCGCCTTGTAGAGTAGCTATAGCTGGAATGTGGCTTCCACCCTGGGTAATACTTCCCTTTATAGTAAAGTTTGCACCAAGACCAGTTGCAGTTCCAGCTGCCATCGCTGCATAAACAGCTGGAGAGTATTCACTTAATGTAAATTCTGCCTCAAGCTTTTCAATAGTTCCGATATTTATATCTTTTTCATATCCACCTCTTTCTACTGTTTGCTTTTTAAACTTCACTTGGGGCAATTTAGCCTCTTTTGAAGTACCAAGGTGTCCGATACCATCTACAAAGATATTTATATCTTTCATCATTTGTGCGAATTTCATTTTCTACTCCTTACCCATTTATATAGTTTATTAAAGTGTCGCCCCAGTTATCAGAGTACACAAGTTCGATATTAAGCTCTCTAATACTTGGCATATCTTGTACCAATACAGTTAGATAAAACTTACCAGCTGTTACAGTTGCTTTAGTATTTTTTTCAGGGTCAAAGAACACATCAAAACCTATTACTACATTGTTACCTTTAAGTTCATTCATAAACTCAATTATAGACTTTTTAACCCATATTAATTGGTCGGCTTCTCTATCTCTTGCCCATTTGTTAGCTTTAAGTATTGCAGCTAAAAGTCTGTGGAATGTTCGCACTCTATCAAGGCTTTGCCAAATAGGGTCAATATCTGTAGTTTCAAATCCGTATGTTCTCCAACCTACATCTTTAAGTATCATAGACACCGATTTTTGTCTTAATCTTCTAGCTTCACAATCTGAACCATCTAAGTATTCAATAACTCTTTGAGTACCAGCTACACCTTTTGCTATTCTGTTTGAGTGGTTTTTTGCCCATCCAAAAGCAGTATTTCCATCGTGATAAGCTATGATACCAGCCATCAAAGAACTAAATGGTATTAGCTTACCATCAGCATTATATCTACCAGTACCAACTAGCAAATACTTACTACCAAAGTTATTTACAAAGTTAGATACACCAGCTTCATCAACACTAAAATCATCTACAATACCAGTGGTCCATAAAGCACTAGATACACTATCAACTTTTGCAGCTACTTCTACATCAGCACTATATTCAGGTGTGATAATCAAACCATTTTTAAGGTCAATACCTATTACTGGGTCTGATTGCTTCAGCATATCAAGCCCCTCTAAAACATTTGTCTTATTTACAGCACTATCATCATCAAGTGTAGATATATGCACTACAATAGGACAATTTACCCCTTGTAAGCTTATACCAGTAAGTGCTACTTCTAAAGTGCCATCTGTGATATTGTTATCTTTTACATACTCTAAACCCTCATCTGCATTATTGAACTTCATAAGCCCAGTGTCACCAGCATTTGCTGTAGCTACAATCCCAATAGGTGTAGAACTACTTATGCTTATAGGTCTTGCAGCTTGTACCCCAAAACTTCCATTAATTCCGAAATTTAAATCCATCTTTCTATTCTCCTTTGCTTTTAATGCAATGCTTCGCTTCTAAAACTCTTAGAAACTTACACACTAATTTGTCAAACCAAGTAGCCTTATCGCTCTCAATTCTTCTACCAATATGACTACTAATCGTTTCATCTTGGCTACCGTTCCAAAGTAGTACATTAAACATTTGGTCTAATACTAAAAGAAACCTCATAGTGCGACCTCTTTTATTCATATCATTCTCAAACTTTTTAATGTACTGTTTTTTGTTCATATCTTCAACTTATTCATAAGTTGGAAGCTCTGTTAAAACTTCATCAACTGTAGGCATATCTCTATTACCAGCTTTTACATCTGCTTGTATTTCACTAGCTTTTGCCCATACATTAAAATACCAATCCATTAATGTTTCTGCATTATTCTTCATTGCTTTCACTGCATCACTGTCGTTATCTTTAATAGGAACTGCAGCCGCTCTTGCTGATTGCATATTGTCCCACTTATACTCTTGTGCTTTTGTATCTAAGTGATTTTGAATTGCATTGTTTATATTTTTTGCTTGTTGAATAAGTATTTCATCATCTGTTCTAAAATCTTTAACTGATAAATTATTTTTAGTTACATCAATATAGTTGTAGCTATTGTCAATAGCTGTCTGCCAATCAGTTTCATTTACTTCGATGTTTGGTGTAGGTATTTCTTTGTGAATTTCACTATCATACCAACCTAAAAGTTTTCCATTTGTTTCGTCATAATGTGCTATTTTCATGTTATACTCCTTAGTATCCTATTGCAAACCATAGCATTTGTAATGAACCTGTATTATGTGATACATTCATTGATGTAGTAGATAAAGTATCAACTGTTGCTTGATATTCATCTGCACGCGTTGAATTGTAGTTACCCACCCCCAGCACACAAGCTGTAGGGAAAGCTATTGGGAAAACTACATTATCTGATGAGTTAGCATCGTCATTACCTTTAAATGTACCCCATTGCATAATCAAGCCACTTGGTAGTTTTTGATAACCATTTTCACTTAAACTAGAAGTAAAGTCTGCGGGCAGTCCTCTAAGTAAATCAGCATCTAATCCACTGTCTGAACCATCAACAGCTTTCATTTCAACTAATAGCTGACCCTTACTTAACGCTTCATCATCATTAACTGCATCTGCAACTTTAAAAGTTTGAGTTGGACTACCACCAAGTAGAGCTTTTAAAGCAACTTGTGCTTTCAACCATAAAGTTCTATTTGCTAAAGCTTTATGTGGTAGATTATCCACTCCATCAGCTCCACCTTGTACTGGGTCTGTAGTTTCAAGTTGATAAACTCCAGTATCCCATTGTTCAGCTTCAGTTATATCAGCCATTTACATATCTCCTTTTTTATACTAAACCGTGAGTATAAGCACTATCATAAAAAATAGCACCGTCTCGTTGTTTTCTATCAAATACAAAACCGATTAAAACACATCTAACGGGCTTGTAAATTTCTATAAGCTTTTTAGCTAATACTGCTTGACTTTCACTGATAGTTGTTTTTATAATTACTGCAAATTCAGCCCAGTTGGAAAAAACAAAATCATAGATATTTAATCCGTCATTGTGTTTTGCTTCACTATTATATGTGTAGCTTCCATCTCGTTTTACATCATACTTGTAGCTATTTCTATCTTTATATTCAACAATAATAGCTTCATAGTCAGGTATGCTTAAACCAACTGCTTTTAAAACTTCTAAAATAGCCCATCTAGTACCTTTAAGTTGGTGAAGCTTTAAACTAGATTTTATTAAATCTCTTTTATCAACCTCTCTAAGACTTTCATCCCAAAAATCAACTTTAAAAGCATAAGCCAAGTATGGTAGATATTTTGCTTCACAAGTTCCGGCATTAGCCAAGTCTTTAAAAGCTTTTATCTCACCACTTAATGCACCAGCTACATCAGAAGCTACTACATCAGCACTATGTAATTCTTTAGTTTCAAATAACGGTATAAGTGATTGTGTTTGCACCATTTATTCCTATCTCGTTATTTGCTATTACTACATTTGATAATGGACTTGTTATAACTACCTCTTTAACACCTTGAACTTTTAAAAAGTCATTGATTTCACTAAGTGTTATATCCGTACCTATCTGTTTAAGTGCAGCTAATCCAGTTGTTAAACTCTCAATAGCATTACTATAAACAGTTGCAGTTTCTTGATTTTGTAGTATTTTGATTTCAGCAACTACACTAAAAGGTATTTCAGTAGCTTTTGCAACTACGACAACATCACTAAGAGGTCTTACCTCTTCTTTGTTCAACATATCTTCTATTCTAGTTTGCATGAGAGTATCAGATAGTGGTGAGTAGTAAAAAACATTCACTACACCAGCACCACCATTTAACACAGCAACATCTTCTATTCTTTCATCAGCACTATATGTAAATGACTTGTAAGTTTCTTCACTACCAGCTGTTGATTTATCAGCCATACTTAAAAGTATTCTAGCTCTAAACTCTTCATCATTTTCTACACTCGAACCATTACTAAAAACTTCAGTTGCTTTTGCTTCAATCACAAAAGGTAAAGGTGTTGTTACGATTTCAGTCTTCACATCACTCTTAGATATTTCAAGTTGTAGTTCAACCGTACCAGTTACTTTAATTTCGCCGGCGAAAATAGTTACAGCATTTAAAAGTTTCCCTTGATACTCACTATTTTCATCTGTTAAAATCAAGTTAGCCGGTATTACTACATCTTGTGCTAAGGCTTCAGCTATACTAAACTCATAAGCAGCATAAGGTTTAGACCCACCAAGTCTTTCAACATTGTAAAAAACTGCATAATTATCTAAGTCATTATTTGTAGAAGTAGATAAGAAAAAAGCACTTGCTAAGTTATTAAACTCTGCTCTTAAATGCAACTCTCTATATGCGAAAGCTTCTAGTATCAATTTAAACTCATCACTTTCAAGTGGTATCCAATCAGGTACTAAAGTTTTAAAGTTATCTATGTTTTGATTTAAAATCTCTTCATAGTCTAAAACTTGCATTACATCAGGTCTTGGTAAGTTTGCTATATTAATCATTTTCTACCTCAATTACTTCGCCATTTGCTAGGGTGATAACAAGTATCACAACACCACTTACTGGTTTTATCTTAAACTCTACATTTTCAACTTTTACTCTTGGCTCATATTTGCTTATAGCTTCATAGGTGTATCTTATGGCTGTAAGTTTATATTCGTTGTTAAATTCTCTATCTCTTAGCTCATACAGTCTTGATCCAAACTCTGGTCTCATGACTCTACTTCCAAGAGGAGTTTTTAAAATACGATTGATACTCTTTGTTATATCTACTTTAAAAGCCATAATCTACCTTGGTGTTGCAGTCGCACCATCTGTGGTGTCGTGCTTATGATTTGTAAGGTCACCCTTACTATCTGTTATGTTCCCACTTACACTCAAGTTACCATCAATCGCTACATCACCAATATTTGTGGTAGTTGCTGTTATGCTTACTGTATCAGCTGTTATAGTTGCAGCTTTACAAATGATAGTGATTTTGTCACTAGCATTTACTTTAAGCTCTTTTGCATCTGTATCGTATGTAATAGTTGTGCCATCTTCAAACTCTACTCCAGCGGTTGTATCACTTGCCCAAGTTGGCTCTTTTGCCAATACATTAAAAATACTTCTTAATATAAAGCCACTACTAGCTTCCCCAAAAGGACTTATAACTACAACTTGCTCACCAACTCTCATCGGAGAGTAAACTTTAAAAAAACTATTTACCAGGCTAAGAGCTGGTAAAAAGTCGGTTTCTCTCTCACCTATCTTCACTCTTGCTAAACTTTTACCATCGCTACTTTTTGTTTGTGTGATAGTTCCATAGTTTGCTATGTTTCCAATAAGTCTTTTAAGTGCTGAATACATTACTCTTCCCACTTCTGTGTAGAATATGTAACAGTAAATTTTAATCTTGCACTTGCATAGGCTTTACCTCTGTACTCGCCTACAACCTCACTGCCTTTATACTCACCAATTACATTTAAAACTTCATCGCAAACAACACCAAAAGCTTTTATCACATCACTCATATACATTCTAAAAGACAAAGTATCTACATCTTTTTTATATGCGGCAGTTACATCTATCTCTATTGTAAGTATATGTGTGCTGGTCCAACCATTAGCCTCACTTGCACTTTCAGGGTCTCTAATGATAATACTTTCTGTCTCTTCATCTCCAAGAGGTCTCTCTAGCCATTCAAATACTTTTTTACCAGCTTCAGTGTAATACCCATTTCTTGAAGATATTTTTCTCATCTCTTCAACAATAGCACTTACAATTTCATCTCTTTTCATCATTGGTTAGCACCCAAATAAACTCTAGTCGTTCCATCATCTTGACCCTGAATAGATACGACACAATAACTACTTCCCTCAACTTCAAATAACGAGCCATGAGATACATTCCTAATCTTATGAGTTGCAAATACCAAAGATGGAACACTAGCCTCAGCTTCGCTAAACTCACTTTGACTATCAAAAATAACCTCTGTGTGTTCTTCAAAGTATAAATACTCAAGCTCCTCACTAGTTTCGTTGTAAAAATGATTACAAACTCCACCCATATCTTTACAACCCTCTAAATCAGCTCTCATTAACTCATCAAAGTTCATTACTTCTCTTTTACCTCTTTAGCTTTTTTAGTAGCTGGTTTTCGAGGAAACTTTTCGCTCTGCGAAATCGCCTCGGCTAGTTTTCATTTTTTAGCTCCAGCTTTTGCAGTTGTAGTTTTTTTAGATAACTCCTCAACTTTAGCTTCAAGCTCTTTTATAGTTTCATCTTTTGAAACTAACTGAGTATTTAACTCCTCATTTGTAGAAGCTAAACCATTGATTTGAGTTGTAAGCTCCTCAACTTTAGCTTCAAGCTCTGCTATTACTTCGCTACTATCATCATTACTTACATCTTCGCTATACTCTTCAATATAACCAGCTTTTTCAAGCTCTTTTATCTCTTTAGGTTTTAAATGCTTTGATACATCTAAAACCCTACCAGCTTCAAGTATCCCTTTGTCTGTTGTTATTTCTACTTTGATTTTATGCATATCACACCACCTTAGCACTCAAGTAGCTATCTACATCACCTGGAAGAGGTAAAGGCTTAGATTGGAACACTAAAAATCTAACACTTGGGTCGTTCTCTTCGTAAGATTTAACAAAAATATCGCCTACAAAGATATTTGTATCCATTCCAGCAGCTTTAAATGCTTTAAAATCAACAATACCACCATGTGCTATTTTTCCACCAGCTCTATCGCTTCCCATAATAAGCTTATCGCCTGGCATTATAAGAGTAGATACACCCTCATCATTTTCATAGTAATCTACATATTTATAGATTTCAAGATTTAACTCTTTTAGATAACCAATATATACAACACCATCTTCAAGTTTTTTAGGATTTATCTCACCTATATCTATTCTTTTTTTATCCATGGCATCTTGCACTTTTGCATGAGCAGTAAAAGCATTTGCTACATCTCTACCAAACACAACTTTATCAGGTGCAATTCCACTTTTGTCAAACAGATAGTCCGACCATGTTTTTAAATCATTGATTGGATCTGAACCCTCATCGGTCCATAAAGCACTACCAGTTAAAATTTTTGTATTTTGTGCATCTCTACCAAAATCAATCTCTTCTTCTACTCCATCACCTTTTACGATTATCTTGCCATCAACCAAAGCACTTACACACATAAGCTCTTTTCTTCTAGCAATTCTATCTTTACCATCTGCCAAATCTTCAGCAAGTTTTAGCATCGCTCTTTCTTCAGGGTCTGAGTTGTCAGCATAAAAAACAGTATCTGTATTTAAAAGCTCCTCTGCTTCAGTTATAAACTTTGGTTTCATCAATGGTGGTTCATAAGTCTTTAAAACTTTTCCATCTCTTTTTATAACCTTACCAGCCAATTTTGGAGATACAAAAGGAGCCACTTTACGACCACCTTTTTTGATAACAACATCTACATATTTTGTATCACTAAAACTCTCATCATTAAAGAAAGTCTTTAAGATAAAGTTTCCTACTGGTTTAACTTGACTAACTGTCTGAGTTAGTGTTCTTGAATTAAAATCTAAATCTGCCATTTTTTATTCCCTTATTTTAAATAGATATTTTTATCTCTTAGAGGTGCTTCTATGTCTGCAAGAGTTAAAGTACCACCAAGTGTAAGCTGTTCTTTATCTACAGCACCACCAATCAATATCGGAGCATTTTTTAGCCCAGCTGTTGCATCAACATCATCTAAAAGTATCGCTTCCACTTTTGCTGCATCTGTTGTAACTTCAAAGTTCCCATCATCATTTTTGCCCAATACCGAACCCTTAACATAAGCACTACCACTTGCCAACACTCCGTTGCCATCAACTTTCCACTCACTAACTACTAATGGATTTGCACCATCAACAGTTGTTGTTTTAGGATTTGCCATTTTTATTTACCTCTCTTTGCATTTACTTTTTCAAGCACAGCACTAAGCTTTGCTTCACTTTTTTTGTCATTATTTGTAGTGTTTTCATCTACACTAGGCTCTAGTTCTTGAACTTGTTTAGACAAGTTCTCACCATCACTTAGTTTTTGTTGTTTTAGCTTTTGGATTTGTGCTTCTTGCGTATCAAATAAAGCCACCTTTACATCTTTAACATCACTAGTGCCATCAAACACCATAGCTTTTAGCTTTTCATTATCATGATAAGCTTTTGGAATAGCACTTAAAATATCTTGTATTCGCTGACGCTCTTTTTTAGCCCCAGCACTAAATACCTCTTGGTGTAAATCACCATGATCTTGTTGTAGTTTTTCTAAAGTCATTGTTTTACTCTCCTTTTGACTTAAATTTTCTTGTTTTCGAGGAAACATTTCGCTTTGCGAAACCGCCTCGGCTTGTTTTAACCCCACCTTTGCAGTTGGAATTGCTGGAATAGTTACAAAACTAGCCTCTTGTAGTTTCCAAGAAGTAGCTTTAAAAATATTATCCTTGCCTTTAACTGGCTCTTTTGCATTTACCATTATCCCTACAGATAACGATTTCATAAAACCTTTTGAAACTTTTTTAAATATCTTCATAGCAAACTCATCTTCATCATCAAAAATAGCAGTTGCTTTTAACTTTTTATCTTCAAGCCTTATATCTTCAAAAGTTCCTATTGGTAGAGCTTCACTATTGTGTTGCACTAAAAGTGGCAATATATCTGCACGACTTAAATCAATAGCTTTTTTACTATGTTCTAAAATCAACTCATAAAGCCCATTTTCAAAATCAAATCTTAAAACTTTAGATTCATCACTTAAAACTACTGGAACTTTATAATTCTCTACATCAATGCCACTTTTATCTATATAACATTGACTACCAACACTACATCCCATCTTTACTCTCCTCTTTTCTTAATCCAGCTTCGATCATTTTTGAATTTTCACTCTTTGCTTTGTTCATATTTGAGTTAAAATCCGTTCCATTCATCTCGGCACTCTCTTTTGTTCTTGTGCTAAATCCCTCTTCGCATCTCATTTTTGCTGCTTTTGTCTCTTTCACTGGATCGAGTTGCCCTGGTGCATCTCCATTCCAGCTTGTTTTACAATAAGCTTTTCTTAAGCTAAAGTCATCAAAAAAGCCTGGTGCTTCTATACGACCAGTAAGGATTGCAAACTCAAGCCACTCCTCATAAACCAACTGACAAAAATTAGTTGCCAACCACTTTCTTTTTTTTCTAAAAAACTTAAAAGCTTCAAGCAAAGCCCCACGACTTGCACTATAACTAGCTGTAAAGTGTTTTATTAGTAACTCATAAGGGATTTGTAAAGATGAACCGATTTGTCTTATGATAGATAAAGTAAAAGGGTCAAAGTTTTGGTTAGGTCGTCCAGGATTTGCACTCTCTACGCTCTCACCAGGTGCAAGTCCAACTATAGAACCATTGCCAAGTCCATAATCAATATCATCTATATCTTCACTACTTATACCATCGCCAACCTCCCCAAGTTCAGTTTTAATAAAAACAGTAAAAAGACCACTTATAACTGCTGCAGTAAGTTCAGCCTCTGTGTATCTTCCTAATTGTTTTAAACTTTCTATTACTGGAGCTAAAAATGGCACTCCTCTTCTTTGGTCTGGTCTTTTTTTATCAAACAGATGTATAAGTTGTCTATTTCCACTTTTTGAAAATGTATCAACTACTATCCAGCTATTTTTACCTTTATGGAGTCCGTATGGATGATATTTACTTATATGATATTTTATAGGCTCACCATACTCATTTACTTCTATCCCACCAGCTACTTTTTCACTATCAGGCTTATTGTCTTTATTTGATATTTGATATGCCTCTATTAGTTGCAAACTTAGTGTATATGGGCTATTGTGTCTTTTAATATGTGGTAAAAGTGCGACAACATCACCTCCAATTAGAGTTGAAAGAAAAGCGATCGATTGAAGTTCATAAAAATTTGATGTTCTAGTTGTATCACACTCTTTACTATCAGCCCATAGTGAAAATTCTCTCTCTATATGTGAAGATAGTACCTCTGCCTCTTCGCTTGATATATTTAAAACCTCTGCATCTACTTGAGACTGCAACTTTAATCCAGTCCCAACTATATTTATATCAGCAGTATCAACAGCACCATTTGCCAATGGGTTATTTCTATACAAATCAAAGCTTCTATCTCTTAGAAGTTCTAAATCAGGTAAATCTGTATTGTCGGAGTTTCCTTTTGTAGTTTTCC
Organism: Sulfurimonas sp.; assembly: GCA_027064045.1. GTDB lineage: Bacteria > Campylobacterota > Campylobacteria > Campylobacterales > Sulfurimonadaceae > Sulfurimonas. Next base: position 36,383 of record JAMOQK010000031.1, read on the forward strand.
AACCCTTTAATGATGTTTTTTTCTTACTTGCACCACTATATGCACCACTATTGGTTAAAAAGTTCAGATGAGTTCTAGCTTTTACACGATTTAACGCTTTTTGAGGTGAAAAAACTCCTATAGCACGATCTAGTAAAGTAGCTTTAATCAAGGACAACTCCTCTTCTTATAGATATACCTCTTCTTGGTCGTTCTAGTTTTGCTACTTTTTGCTCCCAAATAGCTCTGTTTTTTGTAATCTCATCAAGGTTTGCACGAGTAAAAGTTCTGTCGTTTATTTTGTAAGATTGGTTCAATAAGACTGCTTTTTCTGCTTCTATATACAGATTTAGCATAGTTTGTGCGGTTTCTAAAGATATTGCCACTACTTAAGCCCTAAAAAACTTTTTAGTTCATTAAATCTTGGCTCTATTTGCTTTATCTCCTTATTAACTTTATCTATCTCATCACACATAACTTTTATCTCATCTGTATCTACATTCTGAAACTGGTTACATGTAAGTTTTGATAGTGTTCTTAGATGGACTCTTTTTAAGATTTTTATTTTATCAAGTTTGCTTTTTAGCTCCTCATACTCACCTCTTAACTCATATTTTGTTTGTTCCATAATACAATCCCTTAATTTTATAATCGTATTATGTCAATAAAGAGAGGTTAAAAAAAGGTCATATTTGTTGGCATAGTTTTTTATTCATCAGGCAAATCGCTGTAATCTTTTTGCAATTCTTTTAATTTTTGCTTGTAAACTGGAGAGCTTTCGACTATTTTTTCAAAAGCACTACTCCAATTGTCTCCCTCATCTTCATGTATTGCTTCTAAAACTAATATAATCTTATTTTTAACAGTTAATGCCTTTCTAAATCTTGTTTTCAAATCCCAAAATAGCTTCATTTTAAATTACCCCTTTGCTTATTACTCTTCGTTTTCGTTTTAGCCTCGATGTTTGGTTGTAAAATATAGGTTCTTTTAATTTTGATATATTTAGTCCAGTAATCTCTAAAGTTGCTCTTGTATAAACCATAAGGTCAAAGGCTTCATTTCGCACAGTTGGCTTTCTTTTTTTCCATCTTCCAGTATTGTCTCTTTTTTCAGATATTAACTGCTCAAAGAAATTATCATCAAATTTTTTATTTTTAGGGAAGTGGGTATATGTAGGACCAGGAACTGTAATGCTAAGATTACTCCAAACAACATCTTTTAGTTGATTTACTCCTATCATAAAAAAAGTTGTTTTATATTTTGATCTCTTTGCATCTCTTTTTGTAACTGCTGGAGCTTCAACTGGCTTTGCACCTTTTAGTGCATATATCCTCTTACCATATCTCGGTTTACAATATTGATATACATATTTAGTTTTACTACCACCACTATCGATACCAGTAGCATATATTTTCATCTTTCCATTGTCATGTTCATAAGTTTGGTTGAGTAAAAATCTGTCTAAATCTTCCCAAACATCAGGAAGTGCTGGGTCGCCAAATAATATCTCCCTATCTACTACCCAGCTCTCATCATCAAGCCCAAATCCCTCTACAAGTATCTCTAGTCTGTCCTCTTGTGTATCAACACTCGCTATTAGCACATATACTCCAAATGGCACTTCTATTTCATAATCTTCTTGCTTCTCTTTTAGAAAATCAATATCAAGTTTTGAGTAATCTTCCTCCCAAACTTCAGCTAAACGAGTATTTTTCCACCTTTTCATTAGCCTTGTATCGCCAATCTTCATCTTTGATTGTGCTTTTAACCACTCTAAAATAATATCTTTCCAACTTCTCCAACCAAGAGGGCTGTATAAAGATGATAATTTATAGCCACGATTTACATGACCTGGATTATTTGGAATCCATTTTGCACCATTATCCCAGTCCATCATCCATGTTTTTTGATATTCCTCTATCTCACCACCACAATGAGGGCATATCATCACAACTTCATCACTTAGTAGTTTAAAACTCTCTTTGTCATATTCAAATTTAAAGTTTTCAAAATCAAGCTTAACCATATTGTCTATATTTTGCTTTGATTTGTCTTTTGGAGTGCAATGAGGACAAGGCATAAAATACTCTCGCTGGTCGCTCTCTTCATATTCAGTCTCAATATGTGAATTATTAGCACGAGTTGGAGTTGAATTTTCATAAATCTTTCTATTAGCAAAGGCATCAGTTCTATTATCAATAAGCTCAATAGGACTTCCCTCGCCATCAACATCATCTACAAATCCGTCAATATCATCTTTTATAGCAAATGAATAACTATCAGACCTAAAGCTAGACCCACTACCACTACCAGCAAGTGATAAACTACCACCAGGGAATGCCCACTCTAAAATAGTGGAGCTTTCTTTACTAGCTCCTCCACCTTTTCGCCTCTCGCTAACTCTACTTTTTAAAACTGGTGTCTCTTCCACCATTTTCCACAGTTTCTTTTTTGCATGTTTTTCAGCTAAGGCATCAGTTGGCAACCACATACCACCAGCTCGTGGTTCAATATGTATGTAATATCCAATCATATTATTTCCAACCTCTGTATTATGAGTAGGTATAAAACTTTTACTTGCTAAATATAGATGAGATTTGCTATCTACTTCTATGCATCTCACTGGGATACTTTCTATTTCCTTAACATCAACAATCCTTCTTCTGAAAGTTTCCGTTGGACGACCTATTTTAATATCTGTCAATCTGTCATATTTTATTTTTGCGATATTGTTTTGTTTGTATGCTTTGAAAGTTATTTGATAAATTATTTCTGATTGATTTATCTCTCTTTGATTTATTGTATTTTTTGCTTTTTGTTTTTTTGTTCTAATAATTGGTTTCAACCCAAGTGTTAAGATTAATTCTTTTACATTTTTAGTTAATTTTTCTGAAGCTGAATAATATTCACAATATCCATCTTTAGTAATATGCCCATCACCATCTATTAAACCTTGCAATAATTCAAGCCGATATTTTTCACTACTTCTTAATATTTTTTGAGGTATATGTTTACTTTTCCCTATCAATTTGCTAATTTTTGGATAAATATCATAAAAAATTATCTCAGTAGCATTTCCTTTTGAGTGCTTATCTGTTATTTTTGCTTTTATATTTTTATCTTGTAAAATTTTTAAATATTTTTGAGCCACTTTTTTATCTATAGTAATTCTATTGCTGTAACTATTGCCATTTGCTAACCACATTCCAAGCAAATATGGATCTATATCTATATCATTTGTTTGTATTTTTAAAACTTTTGATACATCTATAGCATATCTATTTCTATTTTTATATTTAAAATCTTTGTTTATAGACTCTGTATTTGTGATTATTTTTTCAAATCTTTTAAAAGTAGAACCAACATATCTATCAACTGCCCATTTATGCTCTGCATCAGCTATAATTTTACTTCTATCGCTAAATATTATCTCAAAACATTTATGATTATAATAAATAGGTGAAACATAGGTAATATTTACGATATTTCCATTTTCATCAAATACTTTATCTCCTACTTTTATCTCTTTCATAGTTGTCCAACCATCTACTGTTGGTATATCAGTATCTATACTCAAAGCAAAACCAAGCTGAGTTCCCTTGATAACAATAACTTTAGAAGTAGGACTTTGTGGGCTTAACTCCTCCATAATCTCTTTTAAATATGGAGTTCTTTTTGTCCTCCAGTTCCCAGGCTCTGCACTTCCTTTTGGTAAAACTCTATATTTATCAGCCCATTGCCATATATTTACATTTGGAGTTGGCTCAAATCCAGCTAAAAAACCTTTTACAAAAGCACTCATTTGATTACTCATCTAAAAAGCCTCCATTTTCTATAAATTCTAAAATTGCTTCATGTATCTCATCTTTTAAAATTTTTCTAATTTCGTGTTGATCACTTTTAGCTGCTATTATTGGAGCAACCCTATCAGGCATTGATAAAAATTTATCCTTTAGTTTCATAGCCAACTCAAACCCTTTTTTTTGCTCATCCTCTTTTGAAACATATTCACCTTTTTGCACCTTGAGTTCAAGTGCTGCTTTTTGTGCGAGTATATTTTCTTTAAAGGCTCTAGCTTGATAATAACTAGCAGATGAGTTTCCACCACCACTTGGCTTAGAGTTGTTAACTGTGTTAACTCCATTGTTAACACTTTGCGAACCCCCACTATTAGAGCCTTTTTCTCTTTTTCCACCCCTTGGGTCATAAGCAATATTTAACAAGTTAACAGTAGCTTCGTAATCTACTTTATCCCCAACCATTACGACTTTACCTTGTTTTTTCCATCTGCTAATTTGTGGCTTTTTTTTACCAAGTCTGTTAGCAAGTTCTGTCAATGTGATAAGTTCGCTCATCTGCTACCCCCACCAGCCCAAGTTAACCAAAAGTAAAATTCCCACAACGAGTGAAAAAACGGGGCTCTCGCTACCCCATATAGGCTAAATCCCCCAAAGTACCTATTTAAGTCCAAGATACCACTCCATCTCTCGCTTGAAGTTCTTAGGGAAGTCCTTTATTGCTTGTTGTTCAGCCTTTTTGTGCATATCCCTTTTAAACATTTGAGGGACTGATAGTGTCTTGAGTGCGACTATCTTTTGCTTCTTGCTATTGGACTTCATGCGAGTCCCTTTTACCCTTTGAAATACAGTTCCATTATGTATAAAAGCCCCACCACGGTGACTTGTAGCACTTATAGTCTTTCTTCCGCTTTGCTTGTTTATCTTAACACTAACCCCTTTTTTATTCTGCTTAGCACCAAAGTGGATAATGTTTCTTCTCTTGCCATCCATAGAAGCCACCCAATACAAATCCGACAGCCTCGATGTTCTAGTCCTCATATATCTCTTAACATCACCTATTTTTATATTATATTGTTTGTTTATATCTCTTGCTATTTGTGTTTTTAATTTCCTACCAACTGTGTTAAGGCTCGTGTTTATCGCCTTTTTAAAGGCTTTTGGTTCAAGTCTTGCCAATGCTTCCTCAAACTCCGTCATATCAACTACTATTTCCATATCACTACCCCTTTTATATATTCCATATAGTTACTTTGTAAGCACCAATCATAAAAAGCTTTAAAGTTATCTTTCCACTCATCACATATTTTTATTCCTCTACCACCATAATATTTATATGCTGTATCTGTTTTTGAATAACATCTTTTTTTAATATTTGCATATCTTGTATGTAATGGGTGTTTTCTTAATCCATGTTTCTGATAGGTTCTCATTTTGCACCCCCTACATTGATATTTATATTTGTAGTTGATGTGCTATCATCAAAATCCCAATCTTGACTAGTCTCATATAACTTACTTATCACATCAAAATCCCCAGCCTTTTTAATATCTCAGCTTTTATCTTCTCATCATCACTTCCTACTTTTTTATTTATCTTTTCGATCCATTTATTATATTTGCTTTGGCTTATCTCTATTTTGTGCTTACCTACTACTACCAAAACCCCATCACTACTACTTACTTCTTTTGTCTCCTCTTCTACTGGATCATCTTCTAAAAAATCTAAATCAAATCCCATAAGTTCAATATCAAAATTAAACTCATCTTGTAGCAGTTCCAACTCTTGCTTTAGCAACTCTTCATCAAACTCACTCAAATCTTGAAGTCTATTATCTGCTATCCTATAAGCCTTGATTTGTGCTTGGCTTAGATTTTCAGCTCGTATGCAAGGAACTGACAACATTTTTAAAAGCTTTGCACCCTCTATACGACCATGTCCTGTAACTACTACATTATTTTCATCAACAATAATAGGATTTAGAAATCCAAACTCTCTTATACTATTTGCTATTTTGCTTATTTGGTCTGTGCTATGTATTCTTTGGTTTTTTTCATAAGGTATTAACTCATCAACTTCTATATATTCTAACTCTAAATTATTCTCCATTTCTTATCCTTTAAAAAAATATCTTGTAAATAAACACAATATTTACAACAAATAAAATTCTTATAATCCATATAGCTGTAATATAGTTTGTTTCAAGTCTCTCTCTTGTATATCTACTAACAACTCTTCTCATTTTCCACTCTCCTATAATTGATATATTTTAAAATGATATTTTTTGCTTCACTCCAGCTATATGCTACTCCAAACTCATATTTATCACTCAAGGCATCTCTAAACTTGATTTAATTAGCAGTAAGTTTGTTTTTACCAGCTTTCATCTCTATAAAAAGTCCAGCTTTACCTTGGTTTGGATAAGGTAAAAATATATCCCATACTCCACTAAACTCTACCCTCGTGTCTCACCCACCCTAAGTTCACTTATCTCTACCTCAAGACTAAAACTATTTGCTAACTCTCTCTTTCTAACATCAACAGCAACTAACAGCTCATCTTTTGCCTCTTGTCTTAACCCTACAGAGGAGTGGACTGCTATCGCAAAGTCCTCAAGTGTATTTGTATCCATTAAGGCTATTTGTTTTTTCTTTGTCTTGATTTGATTTTTATTCATGCTTCTATCCCTTTAACTCAATAGCTCGTTCTTCTCTTGACATATACCCCATTAATTAACTCCTATTTTTATTTTATAAGCCTCTGTATTACCAAACATTAAAGCACTTAGCCATCTTTTTTTATTCTCAATCTTTATATTTCCCTCTAACATAGACAACCAATAGTCAAACAGTTTTTTATTATAATGCTTAGACGCATCTTCCCTGTTCATTCTCTCTTGATGCTCTCTATGTTTTTTTTCAGCTTCAAAGCTATCCTGTTTAAAAATATCTATTTTTGATTGATACCATGCCTCACCGTATGTTAGTTTATTCATTATCTAGCCTCCATGTATTCATCAATAATCTCTTTAACCTCACTAAACCCAACTGCAAAAACACAACTAAACCCTGCATCTCTAAGCACTTGGTGGATATTGTTCTGTATCTCTAAATGTTCATCTTTTTTTAACTTCCCATCTTTCTTAAATGGACTTTTGCCCTCAGCTTTAAGTTCAATATAAAGTCCGTGATAATATTTATTAGGGAAGGCAATAAACAAGTCAGGATAGCCACGACTCCACTTCCCATGAAGTTTTTTAGCTCGACTTGCTTGAAACATTGTCGTTTTTCTCCCTGCCCCAATATCAAAATGAAAGAGAACAGCGTTATAAGCTCTTTGAAGATACTCGGCTACCATTTCCTCTAAAATATCTTCTTCGTGCTTTTTAGGGCTATTTCTGTTAGTTCTATACGGTATTTTTCTACTTTTGTAGTTTCCTAGTGGGTTATTCAAAACAAACTCCCTTGCACTGCTTCTAAGCGTTTATTAGCTATTTCTACATAATCAGCTTCTAACTCACAACCACACCACTCTAAGCCTAATGATTTACACGCTATGGCTGTTGTGCCACTTCCCATAAAAGGGTCGAATACTTTACAATCTGGAATTAATGATTTTTTTAAAAGAAATTCGATTAAATCGACTGGCTTTTGTGTAGGGTGCAAATCGTTTTGTGTTCTAGTAGCTTTGATTATATTTGCACTTCTACCGTCATTAAGTTTTGTGCTACCATTGCTACAAAATAAAATCATTTCGTATTTAGGAGCATAATCTCCTTCTAAGTCGCCCATTCCTATGTTGTTTTTTTCCCATATTAAAATATTTTTAACCTTTCGATATTTCTGCAACTCGCTTTTAAACACTTCTACAAGATGATGACTGCAAAACAAATACATATGTGCGTTTTCTTTGGATACCCTATGCAACTCTTTAACAAAGTCAGGAAGCCAATCTAAATTCTCATCATTTTGTATTTTTTTATGCTTTTTTTCTCTACGCCCACTTTGAAAACTCATACCAAATGGCGAATCGGTCAAAACCAAATCAAAGTAATCATCAGGTACTTGCTTCATAAACTCTAAACAGTCTATGTTGTGTATTTTGTTCATTTTATTTTTCATCTCTAAGCCTCTACCTCGAAACCACTAATAAATGGAACTTGTTCTAATTTAGATTGAACCTGTGCTAAATAAGCTAAAAACTTATAAACATCTTTTTTTGTTCCTTTTGCTATGTCTTCGTTGTTGATTATTTTCTGCAAATCATTTTCACAAACTTTGTAAATTTGTTTAATTTTTTCGTGTGTGTTTATCATGCCAACTCCTTATAATTCTCATCAGCCCACTCGATAGCCTTACCTGCATTTCTAAAGTTCTTGTCTGTGTATCTCTCTAAGTTCTTGTCTGCAACTGTAAAGCCCATCAAGATAAAGTTTTCATCTACAATACCTGCTATGATGTAGCCCTTGTCTTGATTTTTTGAATATTTGATTAGTTTTAGCATCTATGCCACCTCGCATAACATTTTTTCTTTAGCATTTCTATACATTTCTCGAGAGATTTCAAAGCCATAACAGTGTCTATTTAATTCTGCACACGCTCTTAGTGTTGATGCACTTCCAGCACATGGGTCAATTACAACATCACCCTCATCTGTAAAAATTCTAATAAGCTCTGCAAGTACGGCAATAGGTTTTTGTGTTGGGTGTAACTTAGGATAGGCTTTACCATCTTTTTTCCAGTGAAACCAGTTAAAAACCATTTTTCCGTTATTGTTAAACTTTGGAAGTTTCTCTCTGTAAAGCACAACAGCATACTCAGTTGCCCCTACTACTTTCATATTTGCTTTTAGCACTTGAGGCGAATAATCTTTTATAAAAGTAATCGGATAGTTATTTTTAAAGCCGTATTTTTCGCCATATTTTATGACTGTTTGCATTTGTTCAAACGCACAAAAGACAATCATTGCTGGAGCTTTCCCTACCTCTTTCGGCTCTTTTTTGAGTAACTTAGAACAGAAGTGCATATACTCTGCAATGTTAAAACTGTAGTCGCTATTAAAAAACGCCTTACCTGCTTTTTCACTCTCTCCGTTCTTGTTGTCTCCGTCTTTGTACCACTCTGTACTTGACGCGTAAGCATTTATCCCTAGGTTGTATGGAATATCAGCGATAACGAGCTGTGCTTTAGGTATGTTGTAGCGTTTAAAGTTTTGAAAATTGTCGTTATATAATTCAATCTTTGTGCTTTCATCCACAAATAAATTCACGCTTGAAATACTATTTTTCTTTTTTGTTTCAAATAAATTGCTCATCCCTAAAACCCCTCTGCTATTTTCTTGCCGTCAAGTATCAAATTATTGACGATTGTTAATTTCTTCCCTGCAAACGCACTCTTTCTTTTTTCAATTCCCATCTCCTCAACAAGATAATCAACCACTGTGCTACTGTTAGTCGCTGCTGTTATTGCTTTTTGTAGGTTTGTCATTATGCCACCTCCATATCAGTTAGAAAAACAAGCTCTTTCTTTGCTATTTTTTCTAAATATCTTGCATAGTTTAGTTTATACTTAGCACCTGTAACCGCTTCAAATACTTCATCTTTAAATGTTCCATCAACAAAGCTTCCTTGAATTTTTACGCTTATATTTTTTGGTAAGTACGATAAATATAATTCCTCTTTGATGAACTTTGCTAGTCCTACTGTTTTTTTGTCTTCTGGATTAAAATATCTCTTGTAGGCATAGGCAATTACTTCAATATCAAACATCTCTTTAACTTTTAAATATTCCTGATAAGCTGTTTCTTTTTTCCCTAAATATTTCTTACTCGTAGATAGTCTTAACTCTGAAAAATATCTAAAAAAATTAATATCTAAATGACAAGATAATTGCTCTTGTTCTGGCTCTTGGTTTTGAGTGCTTTTATTGTTGTTGTATTGTTTATTATTTATACTTAGTTCTGCTATCGTTCTGCTATCGTTCTGCACCTCTTCACCAAACTCCGTATTTTCGGTAGTTGTGGGGGATAAAATCGTTCTGCTATCGTTCTGCAATCGTTCTGCTGTTTTTGCTGAATTTTGATGTATGTTATTGAAATTTTGAGTGTTTTTTTCCATCCAATATTGATGATGTTTTTCAATCGCATCTTTAAAATCTTTAGTCCATTTATGAGCATTAGATTTTGATAAATTCCAACTTTTAGCATAAAAAGAAATTGAATTTGAAACACCATTATCTAAATCTAAACAGTACTCCATAAATGCTCTTGCTTTTTCTCTTTTGTCCTCATTCTGCAATTGTATTGCATACTCTTTAGGCATAGTCATATAAGCACTCATCAGATAACCTCCATAGATACAGTAGGCGTATCGTTTAATGATGATGTGTAAGATGTTTCATATAAGGCTGGTTTGTGTTGTTGTAGCTTTAATATCTTAGGATTAAAATATACTTCTTGTTTAAATTCATTTCCGTTTTGTCTGTTTTTCTCACAAATAAAATATCTTTTATGCTCATCATCTTTATCTTTTTGTAAAAAGAACATAATGTCAGCATCATAATCTGCATCGCCTGACCCTTTTACTGCCATACGGTTACTTTTTAAGTCCTCGTTGCTTATTTGCACGATTAAGATGATGATAATATCAAGCTCCACACACAACTTAGATAGTTTACTTGTTATATCTGCTATCTGCTCGTGTCGTTTTCCTGTATGATGCTTGTTTGTGAGTTTCATAAGGCTATCAATAGTAAAAAACTTTACTCCTGATTTTGCTAGATATTTTGTATTTCTTTGAATATCTGAAATATCCCTGCCCTTGTCAAGTATCAAGATATTATCTTGTTGCAGTTGTGTTAAATTTGCCTTTTTACTTCTTTGAGCAATTTTCCATATTGGCATCTCAAAACTAAAAAAAGCACTTTTAAACCCTTGTGATACATTAAACAAAAACTGCAAACTAAAAGCCGTTTTTCCTGCTCCCTTTGCACCACCTAACATTATCAACTGGCTTAGTTCCAGCCCACCATTGAAATAGTTATCTACAAGTGCAATACCTGTTTCATATTTTGGCTTATTTGGCATATTGTCGTAGTCTGTTATTGCTTGAGATAACTTTTGCGGTTCGTAATTTGTTGGTGCTTCTAATTCTTCTTGTGATTTGTTAATTATCTCTAGTTTTTGAGATAGTGATAACTCATTATTTTTTAAATCAAGTGATAATTTTAAGAGCTTTCTTTGTCTTGACAACTCTAAAATCTGCTTTTCATATTCTGTAATATTAAAAATAGGACTTTTAATCATTATTTCACACATTACCTGCTCATCAAAGCTCTTATCTTTAACTAATACAGCTTTAATAAACTCTTCATCTATCGGCTTGTCATTTTCATAAAGAACTTTCATTGCTCTAAAAATGTTTTGATGAGTTACTAGATAAAAGTCTTCTACATTTAGCTGTGTATCTTCTATTTTTATTGGGTCATATAAAATACTACTAAGTACGCTTTGCTCTAAACTAACATTGTAATACTCATTCATCGTAAAGCCTATGATATGTTTTCTCTATCAAGTATCTCTTTTATAAATTCAAGTGTTGCATCGTTTCTTAGATAATCAGCAATAAGTTTTTCTTTTTTCCCAAGCTGTGTTCTATATCTATTTGCGATTTTTATAAGGTCGGTTGCATTGAACCATCCTGTTTTGTGATTTTGTCTAATAATCCCATCTTTAAATGGTCTCATCATAATTTGTGCAGTTTTCATCTGAAAGCCCCTATTTTGTGTAAATATGGGATTTCCCATATTATAAAAAGACCTTATTTCTGGAGTGTTATTTATAAAAGGAGGTAGGCGACACTCCACATGCCAAAACCGCCCACCTTTTATAAATACTTTTGGTCTTTTATTGACACTTAGGAGAAGATGCTATAATTAGCGTTCGCCTTTGTGCGACAATTTGTTTAGGTTATGGGCTTCGGTCGCCAAACTTTCAGCCCATAGCCTTATTAGATACCCACGAATGAATATCTATAAAGCTACTTCCTCAAATAAGCTATAAGCTTCCCTATGCCCTCTTTATCAATGATGTTAAATGCTAAGTCAATGATTATCTCTTGTGTCTCTGTTTGGTTATCACTGTCTAATTTGTGCATAATCTCTTGGAACTTTTTTGCCATATCGTCTTCAACTTTGAAGTTAAGTGGATAATTTTTCATATTCATTCCTTCTTACTTCCTATTACTTGATTGTTTAGGAATTTGTTTTGTATCATTGTCTTGTAGGTAGGATTT
>JAMOQK010000032.1 GCA_027064045.1 Sulfurimonas sp.
CATTTAAAAAGCTTGATGAGAAACAATCTTTTAAATCATACCCTAAAGCTAAAGCTGAGGTGGTTGCCGTAGTTGTACCACTTGGAGTGCTTTCCCCTAAGATGAGATAACTACTTTTTAGTTCATATTCCCTACCAAATTTCATCCCCTTTTGAAAAATATCTTTGGCATCTATGTCGGCACCTTTGTTTATAGCTTGTGATGGCTTTATATCAAAATTATGTAGAGTAGAGTTTTGTGGTTTTACTTCAAGCCCTAAATCTAAAATCTCAATTGTGCTAAAATTATCGAGGTTATGAACTGCTCTTGTTATGAGTGCTGGTGTTGGAACGCCACTTGGAGTCTCTGCAATCTCAGGCATAGAGTATAGTTTTTCATTTACTATAAACTCAGCATCAAGAGTGGGAGTGAGTGGGATTTTACCTGGTATTCCAGCTTGTGTTATACCCTCTATTTCACATGTTTTTGTAACACAAGCAGCGAGTAAAAAGTCTGCTTTGCCTTTTGGTAGCGTATCTGTTTTGTCTGTAAAAATGTTGAATGATTGCATAATATTCCTTAGTTGTAGTTCGTAATTATATATAGTAGTATAAGAGTTGTCAAGATGATTTTATCAACTTTTTTACCAAAATTTAATGCTTTGTTTAAATCATAACTATCTATCTCTTTTTTACCCTCTCCAAAAGTTGCTTTTTCTTTTAGTTTGCCAAAGTAGTAAGTATCTCCACCAAGCTTAATCCCACATGCTAAAGCCATGGCAGTTATGGGATGACCAGCGTTTGGGCTTTCATGTTTTTTGCCATCTTTGTAAAAGGCAAATATTTTTTTTTCTTTTGAGGCAATCATGATAAAAACAGCAGTAATTCTTGATGGGATATAGTTTAGTATATCATCTAATTTTGCCGCAACTTTGCCAAATTTTTCATACCGTTTATTTCTATATCCAACCATGGAGTCCATAGTGTTTATGGTTTTGTAGATGATAATCCCGGGTAGATTAAAAAGTAAAAGGTAAAAAAGTGGGGCAACTACACCATCACTTAGATTTTCTGCATAAGTTTCTATGGAAGCTTTATATATGTCACTCTCTGTCATATTTTCTGTATCTCGGCTAACTAACATTGAAATAGCCTCTTTTTTATCTTGGCATGTGGGAATCTCTTTAACGCAACGGTAAAGCATATTGTGAGCTATAAATATGGATGCTAAAATACTACTAACAATTATCGTTATATATTTGTTTAGCATACCTAGATATATATAGATGAGAATTGAGACTCCACCAATAATACCTAAAACAAAAACAACAAGTAAAAAGCCTCTAAAGATACTATCTTTATAAAATTTGTTTTCAAAAAACTCTATTATATCGCCTATGAAAGCTATGGGATGTTTTACAAAACTAAATTCTCCAAAAATTTTATCTATCAAAAAAGCAAAAATCGCTACTAAAATATTATTCATCCAAAGTCTTTTGTATGTATTTTATATCGACATGTTTATCTATATGTTTGGCAAAGTTTTCTATGGTTGTTGCTTTGTATTTTTGAAAATTATACCCTTTGTAGTTATGGTTTATTTTAGAAAATATTTTGTATCTAAACTCATCATTATCAAAAAGCCCATGAACAAATGTTCCATAAAGATTTTTAGTTTCTTTGGACTTTTTGTCTGCATAACCGTTGTGTATCTCGTAACCATCAACCATAATGCCAAAGAGATTGTAGCAACCTTTTGTCAGCACTTTGTTGGTTTTGAATGTAACTTTACCTTTAAATCTACCTAATGCTTTTGTAACAGTGTTTTGTGATTCTATATGGCGTGGGTCTAAAATCTCTTCAAACATCATCTCGTAACCTCCACAAATAGCAATTATAGTTTTTTTGTTTGATTTTAGCAGTTTTGTAAAACCCTGTTTTTTAATCCAAATTAAATCATCAATCACAAGTTTGCTCCCTGGGATGATAATCACATGGCATGTGGATACTTCACTTGCAGAGGTTATAAAACTAAGTTCTACTTCATTGTCGGCTACTAAAGGTTCAAAGTCTGTAAAATTACTTATGTGTGGGAGTTTTATTACACCAACTTTTATGATACTTTTTGTTATGTCTTGAGTGTAACCCATGAGAGATTGACTATCTTCAAAACCAAGATTAAAAGGTTTGTATGGCACAACACCAAGCACTTTTATCCCAAATTTTTGTTCTATTATTTTTCTGCCATTGTCAAAAAGTGTCAGGTCTCCTCTAAATTTATTGACTATGACACCTATGATATTTTTTCGTAATTTTTTTGGTAAAAGCTTATAAACACCATAAATAGAAGCAAAAACTCCACCCCTTTCAATGTCAGCAACAAGTATGATTTTTGTGTTAAATTTATCTGCAATATATATGTTTGAGAGGTCTTTATCCATCAAATTTAACTCAACA
>JAMOQK010000033.1 GCA_027064045.1 Sulfurimonas sp.
CGAAGCCATAATGAAAGTTTAGCTATCTCTACTGCATCCTCATTTATATCTATACCATAAAGATTGTTTTCGAGTATGCTCTTTTCTATCTCATAGTAAGCTGTTATATCGCCCATAACTACTAAATCTTTTTGTAAAGATTTATGCTCAGCTATCAAAAATTCTAACGCCTGATTTAAAAATGCCCCACTTCCACATGCTGGATCAAGGATTTTTAACTCTAAAAGCCACTCTCTGTATATTGATAAATTTTCACTTTGCTTTTGCTCTTTTTTTGTTGGTTTTTTAGGGTTTTTTGGTGACTTCAGCTCTGTAAGCCCTAACTCTTTTTTCTTCTTATCACACATAACAGCAAGTGTATTTTTCACTATATATTCAGTTATATATGCTGGGGTATAAAATACTCCATCTTTTTTTCTTTTAGTTTTTTTAATGTCAAATGCTTCATCATTGAGCCTTGCATTTATCTCCTCTAACTCAGTTAAAGACTGTTCAAATATATGTCCCAGTATGTTTACACTAACATCACTCAGAAAGTCATAGTCACTAAGTTTTTGAGCATCCATATCAAGATATTCATCATCTATCACTAAGCTATCAAGTAGTTCATCTTTAGCAAATAACCCACCATTATATTTTGCAATATCAAGCTTATCGTTACCACTATTTATAGCTTCAAAATAAAACTTATAAATATCATAAAGAGTATATGATGTAAACTTTTGGAAACTGTACTCTTCTCTAATCTCTTTGATAGTGTTTGAACGAAGAAGTCCTCTATCTTCAGCAAAAAGTATAAAAAGTATCCTGTCGCAAAGCTTTTGAGTCAGTCTTAAAAGTTCTGATTTGTCATGAGTATTGTTGCGAAGTATATTTTCAAAAAGGTTTGTTCTAAAGTTACTAAAATCTTTGTAAAGCCTTGAAGATATATCTTTTTCAAAATTATTTGATTTTTCTTTTAGCTTTAATGGTATATCTTGCTTTATACTCTCGTAAGATAAAATCAGATGAAGTTTTTTAAACTCATCATAACTAAGATGAAAGAGTGAAAACCTCTCATAACTTGTACTTTTATCAAAATAAAATCTTAACTCATCAAAATTTGAGATGATTACATATTTGGCATGTGAGTGTTGCGTAAGATACCAAAATGCCTGAGGTTGTACTTTGTCTAAGTTTTTAGTATCTTGTGCTTTTAACTCGATGATACCTATAACCTTACCATCCACATATATGACCCCATCAGCTTTTTTAGAATCACCCTCATTTTTTTTCTCACGCTCTAAATTAAACTCATCTGGATTTGTTGTATCAAGTGTATATCCAAGAGTATTTTCAAAAATATCTTTTAAAAAACCATCTTGATATTTTTCCTCTTTTACATTTTTTATAAATTCAATTTTGCCAAAAAACTCTTGATACTTTGCCCAACGAAGAGCAACTGTTCCCTCATCCTGAGAGATAGATTTTAAAACAGAATTTTGAAACAAGTTTAAAGACCTATAAAATTTTCTAAAATTTTAAGACCATTTTTATGGCTTTTTTCTGGATGTGGCTGGATTCCAAAAACATTCCCACATGCCACAGCAGAGGTAAATTTATATCCATAATATGTCTCACCAATGATATCATCCATATTTGTACAATTTACATGATAAGTATGCACAAAGTAAAGATAATGTTCTTTATCTAAACCATCAAACAATGGATGTTCTTTGGTAAACATCCTGTTCCAACCCATATGTGGAACTTTTAAATTTTGCTCAAATTTTGTGCTATCAAAAGGTTTCACATCACCTTTTATAAGCCCTAAACCTTCATGATTTCCAAACTCTTGACTACTTTCAAAAAGAAGTTGCATCCCAAGACAGATACCAAGCATATACTTTCCACTTTGTGCAAACTCTCTAAGTGCTTCTATCATATCTCGCTCTCTTAGATGCTCCATCGCGTCACCAAAAGCTCCAACACCAGGGAGTATAAGTTTATCATACTCTTTAAACTTACTCGGGTCACTCTCTATAACTGTTTCTTTTCCAAGTTTGGCAAAAGCATTTTTTACACTTGCCAAATTTCCCATATTATAATCAACTATTGCTATCATTCATCTATCTTTAATTTTGTAAATTTTATATATATTGCTGTATATATCAGAGTAATGTGATTATACCAAATACTTAATAATGAGACCTGAATATTACCCTATTAATAAAATTAATTTTAAAATCAACCATCTTAATCTATCTCAAGAATAAGTACCTATCCAAAAAGAACACCAACTATCAGAAGCTCAAAAAAGTGACTAATGCAAGGCAAAAACTTGTAGGAGCTACTGGTAGCTTCAAGAGTTTTTAACGAAGTCAGTAGTTGCTTTTTT
>JAMOQK010000034.1 GCA_027064045.1 Sulfurimonas sp.
TTCTAAACTTATCCTCTTTAAGCATTTGAGAAGTCTTGACCCATATCGTTGTATCTTTCATATTTTTAGCTTCATATGCGTACTTATAAGCCTCTGTTGCATTTCCACATTCAAAATATTTGAGTACAAACTTTTCTTGCTTTACTGTTAGCTTTCTACTCATCACAAAACCTCTTTTTATAATTAATCATACTTCTATCAAAGATGAAGTGTAAAATACTCTCTATCTTCTCTCTAATAATCTGTATCATCAATATCACCATTAACAACACCTGCATCATCTCTAAGCTCTAAATCTTTTTTTCGCTCTTCAACTGCTCTCACTAAAAAGTTTCTCGCTCTTCCTGCAATATTACTTACTGCTAAGACTCTTTCAAAATCTTCTAGCTCTTTAGCTCCCATATCTCTAATGTCTTCTATCTTGTCTCTTAATTGCTCTTTATTCATTTTCTAACTCCTTAAAATAATAAATTGTTCTTGGATTTGTGCCATATACTTTTTTTGCATTGATGCTGTATATCTGACTATCGTTCTTGTAAATAATTCCCTCTAGTGCATCAAGTACACTTTTAAGTAAGTTATCTGTATCTGGCTTACTCGTGTGAGGCTGTTCTACAATAGCCTCTCTCTTTTTCTTACTCCAACTCTTTGGAATAGGCATAACGAAAATAATCTCTAACTCTAAAGCACCTGTTAAAAATTTCTTGTTTTGCATCTTTGCTAATTGTAAAAAAGCATTTTTGTAGTCTGTATATTCTGACTTGTTATATGCTCTTGATACTCTCTTACCATTTATAACTTTTGTAACTACTCTTGGTCTTGGTGCTGATACTGGTATCAAATTAATTACTGTACTTTTGATGTCGTGCATAACTTTATTTTTCATCTTTAAGCCTCTACCTCAAAACCACTAATAAATGGATTTTGTTCTAATTTAGATTGAACCTGTGCTAAATAAGCTAAAAACTTATAAACATCTTCTTTCGTTCCTTTTGCTATGTCTTTACCCTTGACTACTTCCTGTAAATCATTTTCACAAACTTTGTAAATTTGTTTGATTTTTTCGTGTGTGTTTATCATACCAACACCTTATAATTCTCATCTGCCCACTTCATAGCTCTTTCTGCTATTCTAAAGTTTTTCTCTGTGTATCTCTCTAAGTTCTTGTCTGCAACTGTAAAGCCCATCAAGATAAAGTTTTCATCTACAATTCCTGCTATGATGTATGGCTTGTCTTGTCTGTTTGAATAATTGATTAGTTTTAGCATCACTTAGCTCCCTGTAACATCTTAGAAACACGCTTACTTTCAATAGCGTTGCTAGTGTTAAGATACTTCATTGTAATAGCTCTCTTGATGATATCTTCTATTTCGTCTATTGCTACTTTACTGTTTGCTAATAATTTAATATCCATTAACCAGCTACTACCGCCTAGCTCGTTGAATACATAAAGCTCTTGTTTATCAAACATAGTGCTATAATCTTGGATTTCAAAAAACTCTCTATCACTTGGATTTAATGCTCTGTTTTTCGTACAATATTCAAGCATATTGCTACTTCTCGCATAAAAAGCATCATACATAGCCTTAGCCTGCCCTCGTGTTCCTGCTAATAAATCTACTTGCTGTGGTTTAAAATTCTCTGCTGTTTGAATAATTGCTTTCATTCCATTTCCGTAACTCTCTGCACTCATTACTGCTCTGTAAAAATCTTTTAAGTTATCGTTTGAAATATGTTCTAATTCATCTGCTATTGTTCCAAAGTTAAAGTTACCTTGTGGAATTTTAAGAGTGTTCATCAATTCTTCAATCATTGATTTTCTAAGATTATCCATTGATTACCCCTTGTTGATTGTTTCCTACTCTTGCTATTTCATCCCATACATTCACATCTGGGTTAAGAGTTTGTAAGTGAAGAGTATTATTGCTGTGTGCTTGTTGTCTAGGCTCATAAAACGATTTCCATCCATTCTCATAAGCGATAGATATAATTTCGTTTAAGTTATGACCTCTTTTTTCAAAGTCAATTAGTTTGTTTATAAGTCCGTTGATAGCTCTTTGTGTAACTGGAGCTTTAAGAGATTTTCTAAGAGTTAAATAATCTGCAAATAATTCTACATCTACACTCTCTGGAAGTACATAAGAAACTTTTTTTGTTTCTTTTTTATTATTATTACTTGTAGTATTATTGCTTGTAGTATTATCCTCCGCATTTTTGTCCATAGGGGTATGGACATTTTTGTCTATACCCCTCTCCTCATTTTTGTCCATAGGTATAGACACTTTTGAGCATAGGTAAACCTCTCTAAATTCAACTTCTTTTGAGCCTTTTTTATAGATTAATCTAGTAGATATAAATCCCTCTTTTTCAAGATTTGATATACCTCTTGAAATTGTTTTAGGCGACTTATTAAAAGCTTCTGCAAAATAATTATTTGATGCAGTACATACACCTTTTTTATTAGTTAAACAAGTAATATCACTATAAAGGAGTTTTTCAAAATCTGATATATTTTGTGAGTATCTTACTTCTGCTGTAAGTATTGAGTAATAGCTAGGAGCTTCCATATTTAAGCCACCAATTCATTTTTAAATGAATACTTATAATCTTTACCCATTCCAAATGGTGTTTTAACTTCTATGTACCCTGTTTCAAACTCATAGCCATCTTTTTTAAGACTAACTATAATTGCACCAAGTCTTGATATATAATTTCTTAAACACTCATTTCGTGTTATGTAGCCATTTTCTTTTAATCTGCTTAGTACCCATTGTTTTTGAGTTAAATTTTTCATTTTTTGCCTTTGGTGTTAGCAACTTAGAAAAGAATAAGAGAAGTAGCCTAACACCACATAATCACTACTTACTCTTTTCTAAATTTGATTGTTGAAACACTAAGATAAAAAACGATATAATTTATCGTTGTCTTTTACCTCGTGTAATTGACTTCTTTTGTATTGATTTCAGAGTTAATAGCTCTAAAATCGCTATGACTACCTGCCAGTAGGTCATAGCAACAGTTTTCATACATTTACTTGTATGAAGTAGCCCTGTATCTCCTGCCAGAGATATGGGGCTTTTTTCGTTATGTGTAGTTAGGTTGTGGGGTGGTATCTCATACAAAGGTTTACAATGTATGAAAAACTGTTAATCTTTACTGGCACATTTTTACTTTCAATAGCTTCAATACTGAATTTATTAAAAAAGTAGATTTTTACATACTCTACTTCTGGCAGAGATAGAGTATGTTCCACCACAAACAACAAAACTTCAAATAACATAGACTATAAATAGCCTTTCAAAATGCCATAAATGGCACTCTAAGAGATTATTTAGTTACTAAATCAAACGCCACGGCTTGAGGGTCTTTTTTAATAATTTCAATCTGTTTTTCAATGTCTTCTATCTTTGATTTACAAAGTCTAAAAACTATTTCACTATGTGAAACACCTTTACTTATAGCAAACATATCAACATAATCATAAAGATATTCATCAAAGCTAACTGTTATACGATTTAACTTTTTATCTCTATCATCTGTTTCACTCTCTCCAAACAGTACACCTGTTTTCATAATAAACCCTTTATATTCACTCTAAGATGCCCTTGTGCTATAATTTCATTGCAACACAAAATAAACTACAAGGACATTTCAAAATGGATAAAATACAAATACAAAAGCTTATTCAAGAAGCTATAAAACCCCTTGAAAAAAAGATAAAAGAACTTGAAGAGAAGATAGAACAACTAGACAAAGATTGTAATATCCACATTGTTTAGTCCTTTTTATACTTATGAGCCAACTTGATAGTGATAGTTGGCTTTTTATTAATCTTATCATTTAGATTTATATTAAAATCAGTAACAACAACATCTAAATCTTTTAAAGCATCTGCTATTTGAATAAACATTGCTCTTTTTTTCAATCTCTTTTTCTCTTTTTTAGAATATCCTTTCACACTCGTTATCATAACTGCACACCTTTCAACTCTTGTTCACTTTTTTTAGATTTTGTATCATCTTTTTGTAGGTAGGATTTACCAAGATATTTGATTTGAACATTTGCATCTTCAAAAATTGTTATAGGAATTTTCATTTTTTTTGAAATATCCCTAGCTGTTTCTAGTTTAATGGGTCTTGATTTATTAAGCCATCTAATAATATTTGCAGATGAATAGTTTGTCTTTTTTTCAATATCAATGATTTTCATAAACAAATATTACCTAAATGGTAATTAAATAAAGCTTATAAAGTTACCTTTATGGATATTTCCTATGTGGTAAAATTATAATTAAAGGATTGTACGATGCTGTATCAAAAATTAAATAAACTATTAGAAGACTATGGCAGAGGTGGTCAAAGAAGATTAGCTGAGTTTTTAAATGAAACTCCAACTAATGTAAATAGATATGCAAAAGGAAAAAGAGAAATACCTACATCATTAATACCAAAGATTGCTGAATTTTTTAATGTATCAACTGACTATCTACACGATATTAATACAATAAAAGTTAAACAAATCCCTCTTATAGGGATAGCCAGTTGCGGAGTTCCTAATCAAACTTACGATGATATTATAGAGTATATCCCTGTACCTGATAAATTAGCTCGTGATGGTGTTTATGCTGTTACTGCGGATGGCGATAGTATGCTCCCTAAAATCTCTCACGGAGATATTGTAATTTGCGATAAAGAAACACCGTGTGAAAATGGGAACATTGTACACTACACTACAAATGATGGAGAAAGTGGACTTAAAAAGTTTATGTGTAAAGATGGTATAGTAACACTCTATCCTCTAAATACTGACGGATTTACACCTATCATAGTAAAAGAAGATGAACTTAGATGTGCTAGAGCTATTAAAATAATGTCGGATTTGTAAGGATAATAAAATGAAGTTTAAATGTAGTTTCTGTGAAAAAAATGAGGTTGTAAAAATGCAAGATGCTGAAATGATAGCTTTTAACTATTATAAAGATGATAAAGGAGCAAACCATACAGGTATAATTTGTCTTGAATGTGGAACAATACATGACTGTTTAATATCTTTTGTTAAGATAATCCCAACATTATTAAGAATAACAAATCCATATAAAGTAGTAAATATTAAATTACTTCCAGATTGGTTAACGGAGGTTGCAAAATACAAAAAAGAATTAAATATAAATTGTATGGAGTCAGCTGTTATGGCAGTTGGAATACCTGAACACATAATAGAAATATTAAAAGAAAAAGGTACTCTAGGAGAATGTTTTAATGATTCAATATCAATTACATATGAAGATTATCAGAACAAAAAAAATGATTTTATAGTTAAAAGAATAATGGATAATAAATCATATTATGGATTGAATGAATAAACTATGCTACAATTACAAAAAGAAAAAGGAGATACTGGATGAATGCACTACATTTAAACCAACAGCAGATATTTCCTACTTTCGATATCCAAACAGCTTTAAATAGCGTTATTGATACTATTGCATCGTATAAAGAAGATTATCTCCTCAAAAAAAAGATAAAAAATCTTCAAAATACAGTTATGCAATTAACAGCATCAGCACATGAAGCAAATGCAAAGGCTCAAACTATAAGAGACTTTATAGAACTTTATAAGATACGCAATATTGATGAAGATTTAGAACTTTTAAATGTTGTTGATGATGAAGTATCTCAACTCAAAGATGAAGTAGAAAATATTATAGATACTGTAGATATTAAATCTATAGATAACATATTTAAAACAACACTACTAGATGCCTATGAGGAGCTGTATTCTACACTCGTGAACATAGAATTTAGTATATCACAAAAAACTGCACAGGTTTACCTTGATAGTAAAAGCGACTCAAAACTTCTTCAAGAAGCGTGATAGGCTAGTAGATAAAAAGCTTATCACTCTTGAACAGTATCAAGATACAATATCTATCTTTAAAGAAAACCCTAAAAACAAAGAGATAAGACCTCATAAAATATCTTGTAAAAAATCCTACACTATCATATCCATCACAGTAGTGCCACAAACACAAGTAAGAATACTCATTAATGTAAAAGAGTGTGAAGATGAGACTATCTACATAGCCTCTTGGATAGGAAAACACAGAGAGTATGAGAGAATTATAAAAGACAAAAGAAACTGTAAGTCTCTTTTTGTTGGTTGTGAAGATACAGAACTTTTATAACTTACTCCTCTTCACATAAAAAAGAAAATTCAGCACCCTTTACTTTCTTAACACTTTCTATAAGCTCCTGCATACGAATAATTGTATCATCTTCTGGGTCTATTCCGTAGCTACTTCCACATACTGCACAAGCTGTAACTCTTCTATAACTAAATGGTGCATCAATATTAAATCGTAGCTCACTTTTACAGTTTTTACATAAAACAACAATCCTTTTTATATCAACTATCTTTTCCATACTACTGTTTCCTTTTTTTCTTATTATACCTAAATTCATTATTAACACCTCTTTTTTTAATTTCAAAAAGAATTATAGCATAAATTACCATTTAGGTAACAATTTAAGCTTGTTTTTATTTCCTTATTGGTAACATTCTCTTAACAAAACAAAAAACCGCTTTTAAAAGTTGGCTTTGTTTTGAGCAAGATACGAAAACCCGTAATCTAAAAATTCATCGGTCTGAACTGGGTGAGGCAGACGGTATCTTGTAAAGAGTTATTTTGATTTAATATTGTTAAAAAGGTTTGAAGATGATAGAGCTATTTTTCTTTGTAATATTTGTTATTGCTTTTATATGGGGTTGTAAGGTTGCTGAGGGTAAATGTTAATTATTTATAGTGATAGCACAATTTATGAGTAAGTGAACAAATATTTTTATTAACTTTATAGTAGCAAGATACATCTACTACTTTAGAGTTATGATTAAATACTGTTTTACTTATCTCTTTGTGTTGTGCTAATACTCCTATATACTGTGTAGGTATCATACATTCTTGCTTTGTAGTTGTAACAGGTTTTTCATTAGGTAGTGTTAGCTTACAAATAGTATAGCCAATGCTAAACCCTATTGTTCCAACACCCCATACAGAAGTTATCACATCGCTTAGAATTTTAAAGTTATCATCCATAAAAAAACCTTTTTCAAAATTATATCAAATTATTGTCGCTAAATCGGAAGCCCTGTAACTTGTGGCTCACGGATAGTCTCCGTACAAATTTGACTAATTAAGTTCTTATACAAGTAAAGTGTATGAATTGGTTTAGCGGTGGGTTCTCTAGCTCTTCAATTCGGGTAGTGTCCGATGAGTTATCCAAACACGCACTTTACTTATATAAGAACTTATGAAACTTGCAAATAAAGTCATCCTATTTTCTCCTTTTAAGTGAGGTTAGTAGCAACCTTTTTGATAGTAAAACAATAATAGGGGTAGGGGGATTAGCCTCTTAGTTTGCAAGTTTCATAAGCCCTTGTGCTTAAAAGGAATAGTTGCCGATGGCAGTCGGTTAAATCAATACAAAAGAGGTAAATTATGCTTAACCCTGTAGTAGATAGCGTAACATTAGTAACAATAATTGGAATATGCACAATATTATGTGTACTTGTTTTTACACTTATAGATGCAAAAGAGTTTTTATGAGTGAAGAAGAGATAATAAAAGCATTTGAAAAAGCATATCAAGAGGCTTTAGAAATTGAAATAGCACTGCATAAATTGCAGTTGCGTGAGAGAGGTATTTATGTTTTGGGGTAATTTAAAATTTGAAACAAAATTGTTGATGTGGAAGTTTAGAAACTTGATTACATTTTATAGGTTGAGATTTATGATGTGGAGGAACAGACTATGAGCTGCCAAAAAGATGCTGCATACTATGAAAAAAGAGTTAAGAAGTTAAGAAAATATTTAGATAAAGAGTGGATGAAAAAATGAGTGCAATTCCTAAAATAATGCAAAAAATGAGTGATAAAGATTACTTTGCAGTTAATGCACTCTCTAATAGTGATTTTAGACTACTTAATGAAAGTGTTTTACACTATGAAAATAAAGAACTTTTTAAACTAGAAAGTACATCGCTAACGCTTGGCAGTGCAGTGCATAAGTTAGTTTTAGAGCCTGAAACTTTTAATGATGACTTTATTATAGAAGACTTTGAGGGTGCGGACTTAAACAAAAACACAAAGCTTTACAAAGAGGCTAAAAAAGCGTGGCTTGATAGTGTAGGAGATAGAGAGATTTTATCTAAAGATTTGTTTGAGCAGGTTACTTTAATGGCTCGTAATGTTAAAGCTATTGCAGGTGGACTTCTTCAAAATGGAGTAGCTGAAAGAGCTTTTTTTAGTAAGTTTGATAATGTTCCTGTAAAGTGTAAAGCTGATTATTACATAGAGAGTGCAGGTGTTGTTATTGACTTGAAAACAACTAAGAGTATTAAAGACTTTAAGAAGTCTATCTTAGAGTATGGCTATGGTACGCAGTCGGCTTTTTATAGTGATGTAATAAATTCGCTTGGATATAAGGCGGATAGGTTTGTTTTTATACTTGTTGAGACAACTAAGCCTTATATGGTAAGTGTTCAAGAAATGCAATTAGAGGGTATTGAAGAGGGTCGTGCAATTTATAGTGAATTGCTTGAAACTTGGAAGAGTTATAAAAAAGATAATGTCGTCAATGTGATTAAAACTACAAACTACCCTGAATGGTGGCTTGAAAAAAGAAGAGGAGCATAAAATGCAAAATAATAACTTAGTACAAAGAGAACAACAAATTAAAAGCGGTCTTATAGCTCAACAAAGAGTAATTAAATCTCTTTTTGGCGATAAGAAAAAATCTGATAAATTTTTAGCAACTGCATCTAAAGTTGCTAATGATAAAAAACTGGCTAATTGTAGGGTAGATAGTATTATAGATGCTTGTGTTACAGTAGCTCAACTCAACTTAGATTTAAGTCCTGCATTATCTCACGCTTACATTGTACCTTTTAAGGGTAGCGTGCAGCTTATCGTGTCGGCTCGTGGCTATACTGCTTTATTAGCTCGTACAGGATGGAAATTAAAATCGTATATCGTAAATGAAGAGGATGATTTTGATTATACGATTGATGGCTTTGATGAAAATATCAAATTTAAAAAGAATATTGATAGTGAAACAGAAACTTTTAAATATGCTGTTGCTCTTGCACTTAGCCCAGATGGAACGCTTTACATAGAGATAATGAATAAAAAACAGATTGATAAGCATAGAATGGTATCAAGTAATCAAAAAGGTGCTAAGCCTACTGGTGTATGGTTTGACTGGTTTGAAGAGATGGCTACTAAAACAGTTATTAAAAAACTTGTTAAAAAGTTACCTATCGGTGAAGATGTTGCTAATGTTGTTGAGGCTGACGATAAGCCTATAGATGTTGAGATTGAAGATAGCAAAAAAGAGGATGTAGATTTAAACAGTATGGTAAAACAAAAAGCACCTGAACCTAAACAAGAAGAGGATTTGCTTGAAAATATTGAAGTTGAAACATCTCACGAGTATGTAGATGCAGAAACTGGCGAGGTGTTACCAACTAAGCCAGATATGAGCAGTCTTGACGGCATTGGTGCTGATGGTCTTAGAGATGATGAGAGAGGCGAGTGATGAGAGAGATTAAATTTAGAGCTTGGCAAGTACATACTAGAAAAATGTTATTAGATAGTACACTTTTAAATTATCAGACTATGTTAGATTTCAATTCAGAAAACTACATAATGCTTCAATACACAGGCTTAAAAGACAAAAACGGCATTGAGATTTATGAGGGGGATATTGTACTTGCTGATAATAGAGGGCGCAATGAAAACGGTTTACACTATATAATCGAATATGACAATACTAACACTTGTTTTTATGGAAATGTTGACAATCTGAAACATAATAAATACAGAGTAGCAGACCATCATCAACCTATGTGTGATATTAGACAAAATATTAAAGTAATCGGAAACATTTATGAAAATAAGGAGCTGTTAGATGATTAGGAACAGACTTTTAGTACATATTGAATACATTATTTCATTCATACTTATACCGTTTGTAGTCATATTTAGAGAACTATCACGGCTTTACGATGAAAGTATGATTTTATGGGACTTAAAAAGACAACTTAAGGCTCAACTTGAAAGATATAAAAAATTTATACAGACAAAAAAGGATAGTAATGTTTAAAAAAGTAACAGAAGATGCAATACTGCCAACAAGAGGGAGCAAATATTCTGCGTGTGTGGATGTTTATGCAAATGAGGATGTAGCTATCGGTGCTGGTGAGACTAAGCTTGTAGGGCTTGGTATTTCGATTGATGAAGATTTTATCAAACATAAAATAGCAACATCTTTGGGTTATGAAAAATGGTTTAACATTAACCAAATTAATGTTAACCGAGAAAGAAAAAGTCATCTATTGAATAGACTGTATGGATTTTTAAAATCCCACTACATCCAACTAATGCTAAGAAGTTCACTCGGCAAAAAAGGCTTAATACTCCCTAATGGTGTAGGAGTAATAGACTTAGACTATAAAGATGAAATCAAAATGATTATACATAATCCGATTTTAGACATTGATGAAAATGGGGTAAGGTTTGGTGTTTCTTCATACTCAAATGATAATGTACAGTCTCCAAAGTATGAAATCAAAAAAGGTGACAAAATAGGTCAATTAATCCTACTAGAACACAAGTCAAGCCTCTTTGGAATTGAAGAAAGTGAAGATGAGCGTAATGGTGGGTTTGGCAGTACAGGAGAAAGATGATGAAGTTACTACTAAGACCCGAGGAGTGTGCGACACTCCTTGACTGTGGAAAAACAAAGTTTTATGAAGACTTTGTAAAAAATCCTACATTCCCAAAGCCAGTGATTATTAGTAAAACA
Organism: Sulfurimonas sp.; assembly: GCA_027064045.1. GTDB lineage: Bacteria > Campylobacterota > Campylobacteria > Campylobacterales > Sulfurimonadaceae > Sulfurimonas. The sequence continues at coordinate 10,861 of JAMOQK010000034.1, forward strand.
AAGTTTTGGAAATTTGTTGATATTGAAGAATGGGTAAAAGGGTTAAAAGCTAGTGCGTAAGCCACTCATCCCACCACTCACATAATCTTCTTCTATCCTCTAAAAAGTCACTTCTAAGATAAGCCATTTTTACATTATTACCTATACTGTGCGATAATTGAGCTTCTATCACTTCACCACTAAATCCGTGCTGTTTATGATTTTCATAACATATTGTAGAAAATGAAGACCTAAATCCGTGAGGGGTTATATCAGTTATACCAATTCGTTTAAGAGCATAACCTAAAGTATTTTCACTAAGCATCTTGTTTTTAGATAGAACACTACTAAACACATATTTATATGTACCATTATACTCCTGCACCTCTTTTAGTAGATTATAGGTAAAATCTGTAAGTGGTAATCTAAAAGCCTCTTTTGCTTTCATTTCATCCCTGCTAAACTCTATTATTCTTCTATCAAAATCTATCTGCTCCCATCTTAAAAATCTTACATTTTTACTTCTAAGTGCAGTATGAATTAAAAAAATTAAAGCATATTTTGTACTCACATCTCCTACATATTCATTAACTACTTTATAAATATTCTTAAACTCTTTTTCATTTGTAACCGCTTTAAAATGGATAGGGTTTTTCTTTGATATTAAAGTATCTTTATCTATCTTCAAATAAGCACTATTATTCATCAAGTCGTTAGTGTTTCCATACTTAAATATTGTATTTATAAGAAGTAGTACAATGCGTTTAGTCTCTCTTAAATCTGTATTTTTTGTACTTCTAGTTTTAGCGTTTGGTATATTGTTTATGCAGTTGATTATATCTTTTTTAGTTATTTCATCTACTGGCTTATTTCCTATCTCTTTTTTTATAAAATACTCATATCTGCTTTTTTGCTTCTTTAGATAATTATCACTCACATCACTTTTTTTAAATTCAAAATAAAGAGATGAAACATCATTAAAAGTATTCTTCTCATCTTCTTTTGCTTTTTCATTTGGATTTATACCATCCGCTATAAGCCTTTTAATATCTGTATTTTTTTCTCTTGCCTTTGCAAGTGAGATAATGGGATATTCCCCTAAAGTTTTTTCACTTTCTTTTTTATTTATTTTAAATCTTGCCTTAAAAATCTTCTTTCCTGACTTTCTAACAACTAAAATAAGTCCGTTTCCATCATAAAGCTTATAATCTTTATCTTTAGGCTTTGCCCTTTTTATCTCCCCATCGCTTAGCGGTTTAACATACTTTGCCATAGCTGACCCTTATTATTTTATACAAGTCCATCATTCTAACCCTTAAAAATAAAGGACTAATACGGACAAATACAAACTGATTAGGATAGAATTGTAGTTATATGATGCTTAAAAGTGCCTTGTTTAGGCTATTAAGAGGATTGATTTGAATTGATTAGGATTGATTTGAATTGTTAAGTGGTGGGTTCGCCGTGACTCGAACACGGGACCACTCCGTTATGAGCGGAGGGCTCTAACCAACTGAGCTACGAACCCACTTTTTAAGTAGGTGAGAATTATACAGATCTATTGCTTAGAAATT
>JAMOQK010000035.1 GCA_027064045.1 Sulfurimonas sp.
TTTTCAATGATCTCAAACAATCTTTACCCGAAGGTTGTGAGCTTAAACTTTAAGTCTCTTTGTTTGTGGATGGGAATTATAGACAAATCAGTTTAGTATGTCAAGAGTTTATGTAAGGAATTTGAAAAGTTTTTATTTAGTGTTGCTTTTTATTAACTCTTTACATATAAAATACTTATATACAATAATAAGTAGCTATACAATGCTATACATATACAAAGGATAAATATGGGATTATATGATCGTGATTACGCAAGAGGAAACTCGGAATTTACTGGTGGTTATGCAAAGAGTGACTCACAAATCATCTCTTTTGTAAAAGAAACTTACAAACTATTTGCAGCATCTATGATGGCTGGTGCAGTTGGAGCATATGTTGGTGTACCAATGGCAGGAACTATTGCTGCTAATTTCTTTCCACTCTTTATATTAGAAATTGGACTTTTAATTGGTTTACAATTTGTTAAAGCTAAACCAGGTATCAACCTAGTTGTAATGTTTGGCTTTGTTTTTATGACTGGGCTAATGTTAGCACCATTGCTTTCTCGTACACTTGGGATGAGTGGCGGTGGAACTATAATAGGTAATGCATTTGCCATGACATCAGTTGTTTTTGGTGCTATGAGTTTTTACGCTATTAAAACGACAAAGGATTTTACTTCTTATGGTAAACCTCTTATGATAGCTTTGATAGTTGTAATTGTATTTTCAGTTATCAATATGTTTATGGGAAGCCCAATGTTAGCTGTAGGAATATCTGGTGCAATTGTATTTTTATTTTCTATCTTAGTTATCTTTGATACTCAAAATATTATGCGTGGTGCTTACCAAACTCCTATTGATGGAGCTATTGCACTTTACTTAGACTTTTTAAATATCTTTACTGCATTACTACAACTATTTGGTATATTTGGTAATGATGACTAATAATCTAACACCCGATTTATTTCGGGTTGTTGATGCAAATCTTAACCGCCTAAAAGAAGGTATAAGAGTTGTTGAGGATATACTTCGTTATCGTGACAATAACAAAGAACTATCTTCAAAACTAAAAGAGCTTCGTCATCTTTGTCAAGTTAAAGAAACTAAAGAACTACTAAAATATCGAGATACTAATAATGATGTATTGCGTTCATCTATTAAGAGTGAGTTAAATCGCTCAGGTGTTGAAAATATAATAATAGCTAACTTCAAGCGTGCACAAGAGTCTTCACGCGTCTTAGAAGAGCTTTATAAACTTAACAATATTGAGTATAGTGAAAACTTTAAGTATATTCGTTATGAATTATATAATTTAGAGAAGAAAGTGTTGCTAGATTAAGATATAAGAGGAGAGGAAGAGAACAAAATAACTCTCTACATGTAGAGAGTTATTTTAGGTATATTTGATTAGAAGCTATATTCTGGTGCTTCTGGATCATCAGCCATTTCTAGTTCAGTATAAGCTGCAGATACATTGTTAGAGTTTAACATATCATACATTGCTGCTTTTTTGAATTCTGGAAGTGTTACAACTTCATTAATCTCTGTTGCTTCAACATCATCATCAAGAGCTTTTAAAATTCTCTCTTTAAGAAGTTTAAAATAAAGAGTTGACTCATCAGTAGCTGTTTTATCTGTTATGAAACCATGACCTGGCACACAAACATCCCAATTAAGATTTTTCACAGCTTTAATAGCTTTAATTTGACCTAATACAGAACCATCTCTGTTAGATGTAATTCTACCATTCATAATAACATCAGCAGCTAATACAACATTTTTACTTGGTAAATATAGAAGATAGTCATCTTCAGAGTGAGCTTTACCAAGAGATACATATTTCATCTCTAATCCACCGATATTGTAAGTAGTTGTTTTGCCTTCCTGTGCAGTTTCATCAACAGTAATGATTTTTGTACCTTCTACTGTTTCTGGAGTTAAAATTCTGTACATTCTAGTTTCAGCTTCGTGACCTGGTTTAAAGTCTCTAGCAATTAGTTTACTACCAATAACTTTAGCACCAAAATTCTTTTGATAATAACCAGCACCTAACCAATGGTCATCATGTTCATGAGAAATAAGAACTGTACTTACAGGCATATCTTTAATTTTTTTCATTGCAGCATAAGCTTGCTCTGCAAATTTATAAGTTGCACCAGTATCCCAAAGAACCCAGCTATCTTTTGTTTGAATATAACATGAGTTAGACATAAAACCGCCATTCTCTTTAGTTGGACCATCTAGTACACCAAACATACACCATATACCATCAGCTACTTTTTTTGGTTGCACATTATAGTCATGTCCTATTTTACTTACTGCAACTTCTTTTTTTACAGGTTCTGATGATTTTTTAGCTTCTGTTTCTTTTTTAGAATCAGATGAACAAGCACTCATAAGTGGTAACAAAGCAATAGATGCTAGTACTAATGGATTAACAATCTTTTTTAACATAGATTTCCCTTTTTTTTTAATGTTTAATTCTCGAAAGAATATATACGAAATATCTTTAGATATCTCAAATATAGTCTTTAAAAAGCTCTTCCTGAGAAAACTCAGGATAAGAAGCTTTTAAGATAAAAGAAAATCTATTTGATTTTCTTTCCACCTTTTTTAGTTTTACCATTGTTGTCAACCCAGTTAACTTCAACTTTGTCGCCTTTTTTAGCGCCAGCTGCTGCTGCATTAAATACAAATTGCATATATGGATTTTTAGATAGGAATGGCCCTGTTGACGCTTCCCATACTACTGCACCATTTACAGTTGCTGTCATGTGAGTAATAAACTCTACATCAATTTTTTTCTTTGCAGCTTCTTCTTTACCAGCCATTGGGCTTTTTGCAAGAACTTTAACTGAAACGTTACCTTTTTTTAACTTTGCTTTTACTTTCATAATTATCCTTTAATTAATTTCTATTTTATTTTATTTACTAATGAATGGTGAGGGTTGAATCAACCTCCACAACCACCAATAGAAACTTCTACTTTTTGTACGTGAGAATAAAATTTACCATCTGTACCTTTAGCGATAACAGTTACATTAGCAGTTTTTCTCATTTTGATTTTAGTTTTAAGGTCAAATACTCCACCTTTTCCTAATTCAAATACTACAACAGCAGAACGAGGATTTGCATCTTGAAATAAAGCAACAGTAGTAACTTCTACTTTTGACTTCATACCGATAGGAACAGCCCCACCATTTTCAGCAAGCTTAGGAGCTTTCATCTTAATCTTACCTTCGATTGGCTTGATATCTCCAAATAATGCTTTAATAGCATCAGCTGAACCTTCAGCCTCCCATGCAGCAGGCTTCTCTTTTCTAAAGTCAGTTGCACTAACAGTTGACGGTAATATAGTTGCTGCAGCAGCTACTGCACCTAAACTTAAAAATTTTCTTCTTTCCATTTTCTTTCCTTTATATTTGGTTTGGTAAAACAAGTAAGTTTTTACTTACTTGATTCTACCATAAATTTAATAATATCAATCACTTGCTCATCAGTTAAGTCAGCACCACCTTTTGGAGGCATACCACCGAAACCATTGATTGCGTGTTTGTTAACAGTATCCATACCTTGTTCTACTACTGTAGCCCATGCATCTTTATCTCCAACAGCTGGAGCACCCATTGCATCAGTTTTATGACATAATGAACAAGCTTTATCGTACATTTTTTCAGCAGCTGATTTAGAACCAGCACCCTCTACTTCTTTTGGTAAATCACGAACAGTTGAGTAAGATGGAACTACATTTGTAATCTCCATACCAATTCTCATTACAGGCTCTTTTTTACAATTTTTCATACAGCGAGTACCAACAGCACCATAATTTTTACGATCTTTAAAGAAAGCTCTTACATTCTCAATACCATCTGGTCCATCGATATTTGGAACAAATCCATTACGGTTAGGTAGTTTTACTTTCATGATGTTTTCTTTATTTAAAACAAACTCATCGTCCAGCTCTTGACCATCTATTGTAATATCATTAGCAGATAATAAATATGCTGTTACTGCATATAACTCATCGTCTGTGAATGATTTTGGATGTGCGTATGGCATTGCATCACGAATATACCAGATTAGAGTTGAAACTTGTGGCCAATATGAACCAATAGTTCTTTTTGGAGCATCCATACCTGGACAAGTTCTTTGATTTTTAAGTGAATCAACAGAACCACCAGCTAAAGTTGGATAACCCTTACCACCAGCACCAAATTCACCATGACAAGATGCACATTGTGCTTCATATAACTCATCACCCTCTTCAACAGAACCTTGACCATCTGGTAAACCAGTACCATCAGGCATAATATCTGTATCCCAAGCTTTTAGCTCGTTTGCAGTTGGTACACGACCATAGTTAAGTTTTTTCATTGGTTGAGTGTTATAAACATATGCAGTTTCAACACCATTTTCTCTAGGATAAGTAACACCACCATCAATTGCATCTCTAGTTGCGTTATATGGTCCGTTACCTTTTACTTCAGCTTTTGTAGTTGCTGAAGTATCAGTATCTGCACCACCACAACCTGTCATGAAAAGTGCTGATGCAAGAGTTAAAGCAACGCTAGTAGTGATCAGTTTTTTATTTAATTTAAACATATTTTGCCTCCCTTACTATGCTGGACAATTGTCTGTTCTAACTTGAACATTATGAACTGAGTTGTCTGCTTTAACTTCCCAAGTAACAATAGAGTTTCTGTGATAAACTCCCTCAACACCAATAATATCTTTTTCTTGTGATACAGTTGGTTGAACATTACCACTATCGTCCATAGAACGAGATTGTAATAATAATGGTTTACCATCATATTTGTGCATATATGAGAATCTAGTCCAAGATTTAGGTAATACTAAACCTTTTAACTGAGCTTCAACATAATTAACACCACCATCAAATGAGATATCTACATTAGTAATAGTCCCTTGACCTGACCATGCAATACCTTCGATCTCTATCATTTCACCAATCTCTAAATCTTTCCATGGTTTTTCAGGACATGGAGATGTAATAATAGAGTTAGTTTCTAGTGCATAGAAATGTTGGATAGCTTTACCAGATTTAGTAAGAACTGTATATTTAGAAGTTTCCTCTTTACAGTACCAAGGCTCTGTTCCGAATTCTAAACGTTTAAGATATTTGATACATAAGTTAGCTTCCCAACCTGGTAACATAAGACGAACAGGATAACCTTGTTCTGGTCTTAGTGCTTCACCATTTTGAGCCCAAACAATCATAGCATCATCAAGTACTTTTTCAACTGGAATAGTACGAGACATTTCTGATCCATCAGAACCTTCAGCTAACATCCATTTTGCAGTTGGCTTAAGACCTAAATCATCAAGGATTACTGATAAACGAACACCAGTCCATTGAGAGTTACTCATCATACCTTTTACAAATTGTAAAGAGTTGAATTGTGGACCTTTCCATTCAGCAGCACCATTCGCAGGACACTCTAAGAAAAGAGTTCTTGACTCAGATGGGTATTTTTTAAGCTGATCTAGTGTTAAAACAATAGGCTTCTCAACTAAACCATGAATCATTAGTCTATATTTGTTAGGATCTACATGTGCAACACCATTGTGTGTACGTGTAAAGTGTAAACCATTTGGTGTAATGATACCCTCTAACTCATGTAGTGGACTCATTGAAACAGCAGCATGCATATCTCCAGCTGATGACATAAGAGAAGAAGTTCTTCTTACAACATTATGCTCATACTTAGATGGGATACCGTATGGATGCTTGTTTAGCTCGTCCCCTAAAGTTGTTCCCCATTCTACATGGTGAACTATATTATGATCATCTTCAGCTAAAAGCTTTGCAGGTGCTAAAATGCTAGCCGCAGCTATTGCGCTAACAGAAGCAGCAGTCTTTCTAAAGAAATCTCTTCTACTATTAGTAGTTTCTAAATTATTTTCAGAAATTTTACTCATTAATATCTACCTCCTTATTATTATCTTGTAGATTTTATAGTATGCATAGTACAGTATAAAATATATGCATAGTACAAAATGCAAGATAACGATTATATAGCAAGTTTTTATAAATTGTCAATAGATACTCAAGAAATATAATAATTTTCTCACATTTTGACATTATTACACACTTGCATTATATTTTTCTTTCTCTAAAGTAAGAAAAAATATGCTAAAATTTCACTATATATAATAGTAAGGTAATTTTATGTCAGCTAATAAAGTTGGTAAAGTCTTAAGGCTTTTCACATCTAAATCTGGAACCTCTGAACGTTTTTTAGAGCAAAAGCTTCTCCTTGACACCAATGGTGTTCTTGATGATAAATTTTATAGTAAAAATATTGAGCGATCTGTACTGATAGCTTCAACAGCGAGTTATGATTTGGTAAGTACGTATGGAATTGAGATGCCTTTTGGATACTTAGGTGAAAATATCTTGCTAGACTATAACCCTTATGCTTTAGAAGTTGGAACAAAATTAAAAATAGGTAGTGCTATTTTAGAGATTAGCCAACATTGTACTATTTGTAATCATCTAACAACTATAGATGTAAAGATTCCAACCTTACTGAAAAACGATAGAGGTGTATTTGCTAAAGTTGTACAAGATGGTAAAATCAATAATGAAGATAAAGTTTATTTAGTATAAACAAACGCAACTTCAAACTCTAAATAACTCAAAGGATACTCTTTTAAAAGTTTTTTGCTTTGTTTATAAGAAAGAACTTTTCTTGCCCCTGATACCCCACTTTTTTTTATGTATTTAAACATATCCCTTGTTGATTCAAACTCTAATTTATAATTTACTACTTCAAAATTTACATCAAAATATTTTTCTTGTAATTTTTTCACCTCATCTGAAGTTCTTAAAAGTGATTTTACAGAGGCTGTTTTATTTAAAACTTTAAAAGTATTTGATGTAAAAATAGCTAGTGCAATTGGTGCATTAAATTTTTTGATATTTGCAAAAACTTTGTCTAAATCATCAGCCCATTGTAAAGCTGAGGCTGAAAAAATAAAATCATAATCATAAGTAGATAAATTTTCAAATAAAGTATTATCATTAAAGTTACCATATATACACTCAATCTTTTGGGACTTTGGATGCAATTCTAACATGCCCGAGGCAAAATCTACACCCGTAAAGTGTTTGTACTTCCAATCAATTTTTTTACATAAACTTCCATTTCCACAACCTAAATCTAAAATATTTTGAGGTTTATTCTCTACATGTAGAAGAAGTTTATCTATAACTTTGTTTTGAATAACATTGTAAGTATCGTAACTTAGTGCATGTTTTGAAAACTCTGAGCTTATCTTCATTTTTTATTATAAATCAATGAAACAATAAAGATGAAGAGTACACAAAGTACAATTGTTGCACCAGATGGAAGTGAAAAGAAGTAAGATAAAGTTATTCCAAAGATGACAGATATAAGTGCAAAAAACAAAGAGATAAGTCCAGTTTTGAAAAAGCCTACACGAAACTGAAGTGCTGCTACCGTAGGGATAACCATTAGTGCACCAATAAGTAAAGAGCCAACTACACGGATAGATAAAGCGATAATAATGGCAACAACACTAACTAGCAAGAAGTTTAATAGTTTCACTTTTATACCACTAGTTTTTGCTACCTCTTCATCGTAGGCTATAAAGTATAGTTGTCTTGAGAACACTAAAAGTGAGACAAGGGCTATAGTTCCAAAGATAGCGATAGTTATCACATCTTGCGTACTAACTGATAAAATCGATCCAAAAAGATATGAAAAAAGTGAGTTGTTAAATGCACCACCAAGTGATACTATAATAACAGCAAGCGCTAATGAACCTGAAAGCAAAATAGCTAAAACTGCATCTGAATAAAGTGCAAATTCACTTCTAAGATATTCAATAAGCCAAGCAGAAAGTATAGCTACAACAACTGCCATCCATAAGGGATTAAATCCTGCTACTAAACCAACTGCTACACCAACTAAAGCTGAGTGTGCTAATGTTTCACTTATCATGGAGTAACGACGAAGCACTACAAAAGTTCCAGAAACTGAAGCTAAAATAGCTATGATTATCCCAGATAAAAAAGCTCTTTGCATAAAGTCGTAAGAAAGCATCTCTATCATATTAATGCTCATGCTTATGATTGTGAATTAGGTGTGCATCTATACCGTAGAGTTCACTCATCTCTTCACATGAGAGAATTTTTTTTGGATTATTACAGATTGTAGCCTTTTGATTTATAGTAAAAAGTCTTGCAATATCATCAGCTATTACACCAATATCGTGAGTTATAAATACTATGGTAATTTCATCTTCTTTATTTAATTTTTTTAACAAGGCATAAAAACTTTTTTGTGAAACCATATCTACGCCAGTGTTTGGCTCATCTAAAATCAGAATCTCTGGTTTAGAAGCCAAAGCCCTTGCTATCATAACTCTTTGTCTTTGTCCACCTGAAAGTGTACCAACCATTTTATCTGCTAAGTCTAAGATATCCATTTTAGCCATAGCATCATAAACCAAATCAGTGTCTTCTTGGCTAAATGATGAAAATAAACCTAACTGTGAAGTTCGTCCCATTTTGACGATATCTAAAACCGTAGCAGGAAAAGCACTATCTACATGAGATGCTCGTTGAGGGACATAACCAATTTTATGCCATTTTTTAAACTCATTTAATTTTTGTCCAAAGATTCTAACTTCGCCAGACGTTGGTTTGTCAAGTCCTAAAAGCATACGAATAAGTGTAGTTTTTCCACCACCATTTGGACCTATTATTGCGATATATTCTGCTGAAAAAATCTCTAAAGATATATTTGATAAAATCGACTGACCTTTTACAGAAAAAGAGAGGTTCTTAATATCAAAAATAGGTACTTTAAAGTTTAATGGCACTCTAAAGCCTTAGATAGTTTTTCTAAATTTGTTTTCATAATATCTTCATAAGATAAGTTTTGTTTTGCTTCATCTGCTGTAATATTTCCAAGTGGTTGAAGTACATCTACTTTTACTTTTGCCTCTTGTGCTATACTTTTTATGGCTTTATCGCTTACAAAACTCTCAAAAAATATAGTTTTTAATTTATACTCTTTTACATGTTCAATCAGTCCTGCCATATTTTTAGCACTTGGTTGTGCCTCAGGTGACAAACCGCTCAAAGCTTCAACTTTAAAACCATAGTTACTTGCAAGATATGAAAAAGCATTATGATTTACTACTATAGTATCTAGTCTACATGTAAAGAGATTTTTTGCATATTCTTTATCTAGATTTTTTAACATAGTTATATATTTATCTCTATTTATCTCATAAAGAGTTTTATTTTCTGGAAACAGTAATATAAGCTCTTTAGTTATAAGTTTTGTTGCTTTTATCATATTTGAAAAATCTAACCAATAATGTGGATCAGTTGAGCTTTCATTATTGTGAGCATGATGATGGTGATCTCCCTTTAGCTTTTTTAGCTCTACATGTAGAGACATATCTATAGCTTTATTTTTAAAAGAAAACCCATCTATCCATGGCTCTAGTCCAGCTCCTGAGTAAACAACCAATGCACTTTTATAAATCTTTACAACTTGCGTAGGGTTCGGCTCGTAAGAGTGAGCATCAACTCCAAACGGAAGTATCATAAAAGGATTTGCAGTATCTCCAACTATATTTTTTGTTATATCATATAGTGAAAAAGTAGATAGTGCAATAGTTGGTTTAGTTTGAGCAGTATTTTGCTTTGAATCTTCTTGTTTCATAATAAGCACAGATATAAATGCCACAATAACTAAAGTAAAAATTATATTTTTAAAATTCATGACACTCCAAATATTTTTTTGAAATTATATCTAAAATTGTATTATAAAAATTATTTAGGTATAATTCGCAACTTTTTATATTTAGGATATATATATGACAATTAGTTTTTTACTTATTGTACAAATCATTTTAGTAGTAATACTTGTGATAGCTGTACTACTACAAAAAAGCTCAAGCATTGGTCTTGGTGCATACAGTGGCTCAAATGAGTCTGTTTTTGGAGCAAAAGGTCCAAATGCTTTTCTTTCTAAAGCTACTTTTACAATAGGTTTCTTATTTGTTGCAAATACAATCGCTTTAGGTTACATGTATTCAGCAACTGCTCAAGACTCAGTAGTTGATAATATGGTAGAGACTACAAATGTAGTAGCTCCAACTGCACCAACTACTGCACCAGTTGCTCCTGCAACTACGCCAGAAGCTCCAGCTACAAAGTAACACTCTCACTTCCAAGCTTTAGCTTGGAAATAAGTTAAATCTTCACTACACCTTTTTTTAATCATATATATTGTATAATCTAAAAATTATTTTTTAAAATGTTAAGGAAATCAGAATGCTAAACGAAATATTTAACGCATGTGAAACAAAAATGAAAGCAAGCATAGAACATATGCAAAGAGACTTCAAAACACTTAGAACTGGTAAGGTTACTACTGCTGTTTTAGATAATGTAAAGATTGATTACTACGGAACACCAACTGCACTTGACCAAGTTGGTTCAGTTATCGCTCAAGATGCAACAACAATCGTTGTAAATCCATGGGAGAAAAACCTTTTAGCTGACATTGAGTCTGCTATATCTGCTGCAAATGTTGGAGCTACACCAAATAACGATGGTGATTTAATCAAACTATTTTTTCCAGCTATGACAGTTGATCAAAGAAAAGAATCAGCAAAACAGATGAGAGGTATGGGTGAGAAGGCTAAAGTTTCTCTAAGAAATGATAGAAAAAACTCAAATGACAACATCAAAAAACTTGAAAAAGATAAAGAGATCACTGCTGATGAATCTAAATCTGCTCAAGATAAAATTCAAAAAATAACTGATAAATTTTCTGCTGAAATTGATACTATTTTAAAAGCTAAAGAAGCTGAAATCTTAAAAGTTTAATCATGGATATTAAAAAAGTATATATGGACGCAGATGCTCTTTTAGAGGGGCATTTTAAACTTAGTAGTGGAAATCATTCACAATTTTACCTTCAATCTGCAAAAGTTTTAGAAGATCCTAAGACTGCTAAAGTTTTGGCTGAAGCTCTAGCAAAACAAATCAAAGAGAGTGGACTTGAGATAGACACAGTTTGTGCGCCAGCTCTTGGTGGACTTATAGCTGGGTTTGCTCTTGCAACTGCTCTTGATGTTCGTTTTATCTTTGCTGAGCGTGTAGATGGTGTTATGAACATTCGCCGTGGCTTTGAAGTAAGCAAGGGTGAGAAAGTTCTTATGTGTGAAGATATCATTACAACTGGTGGCTCTGCTATGGAAGCGGCTGCTGTTGTAACTGAGCTTGGTGGTGATATAGTTGGTGCAGCTGCACTAGCAAACCGTGGTTTTTGCAGTCGTGAGGGCAGTGACTTAGAGACAAAACCAAACTGTAAACTTCCTCAAGATATCCCATTTTTTGCTCTTGCTGATTTTACATTTGAGATGTATGCACCTGATGCTTGTCCTCTTTGTAAAGATGGAAGTGAAGCCATAAAACCTGGTTCTAGAGGTAATTAAACCACTTTAAAATGAAAAAACTTCTTTTAACACTTCTACTTATTGCACTTGGCTTATCTAATCTAAGTGCAGATAAACTCCCAAATGATGATAAACTAAAAAAGATGATTGGGCATATGCTCATTGTTGGATTTCCTGATGAGACTATAGACAAAAACTCTGAAATAGTAAAACAAATAAACAAGTATCAACTTAGTGGTGTTATACTGTTTGACCGTTTTTATGATGATAGAGCTAAAGTTAAAAATATACGAAATCCTAAGCAACTACAACTACTTACAAAAAATCTAAAAGCATTTTCAAATCATCCACTTATAATCTCTGTTGATCAAGAGGGTGGTAAAGTTGCAAGACTAAAACCAAAGTATGGTTTTGAAGCAACTGGTTCTGCAAAAGTTATCTCTGAACTTGATGCTTATATGACTGGGCGAACTTATGAAAACCTAGCTCAAGTTTTAGTTGAAAATGGAATAAACTGTGATTTTGCACCTGTTGTTGATTTGGCTGTTAATCCTGAAAACAAAGTTATTTACCAACTAAAACGCTCTTATGGTGCAGACCCTAAAGATGTAGTTATGCATGCTGGTGTTTTTATGGATAGACTAGAAAAAAGAGATATACTTTCTGTTTTAAAGCACTTTCCAGGGCATGGATCATCTCTTGGGGATTCACATAAGGGTTTTGTGGATATTACAAATACTTGGAGCGAGATAGAACTTGAGCCATATAAAGAGCTTATAAAAACTGGAAAAGTTAAGATGATAATGACTGCCCATGTTTTTAACAAAAATCTTGAT